>NZ_JACSKB010000001.1:989636-1319515 GCF_018617335.1 Exiguobacterium sp. s63
GCGGAATGGGATTCTTACTTGGTCGATATGACATCAACACACTATCGTGAACTGTTAACGCGTGAAGTGGAGAAACAAATCGTCGCCAAAGGATTGGATGGCGCATTCCTCGATACCGTCGGCAATATCGATAACGAGCATTCGGAACAACCAACCATTCTAAAAGCGCAACGCGCCGGGATGAGTCAGTTCATGAAATCAATCAAGTCTACTCACCCTTCCCTTTCTCTTATTCAGAACTGGGGATTCGCGACATTGAAGACGTATACGTATCCATACGTGGATGGTGTGATGTGGGAGAGCTTTAACTATACAACTGTAGCAAAAGACCAATGGTCAAAAGATCGTATTCAAGAATTGCGTGACCTCGATGCACGATACGGAATCAAAGCGTTGACCGTGTCTTCGAAACAACGCCCTAAGAGTGCCGCATATGCTGAAAAAAATGGGTTTATCCATTTCCATTCAAATGCTTCACTAGATTATAATAAATTCTAACTTTCATTGACATGATTGTACAAATATCTGGTAGTCTCTACAATGTAAAATCTAAAAAACATCCCACGTGTTTGCCTTCTTTATCGGCAAATGCGTGGGATGTTTTGATTGATTCTCTCCATTCTAGTGATATAAATCACGGATCAATCTTACTTGACCATCCGGCTCTTGATAAATCACATGTTCTTGAGACAATTCCGTCGGCGAGCGAACGCCTGCCGCAGCCGTCATATTGTACAATCCTTCCCGAAGCGAGATGATATAGTTCGTCACCCGAAAGCTCTTCTCGTCGACGACGAGGGCCCGTTGCAGTTTCGGGTCGGTCGTCGCCACCCCGACCGGACAGCGGTTCGTATGACACACCTGCGCCTGGATACAACCGACATTGAACATGAGCCCTCGAGCGATATTGACGAAGTCCGCTCCGAGCGCGAGGGCGATCGCTACTTTGTCTGCCGTGATGAGTTTTCCCGAGGCAAACAGTTTGATGCGGTCTCGAAGCCCATGCTCGATTAGTAATCGATGAACATACGGGAGTGCCGCTTTCAGTGGCAAGCCGACCGTGTCCGCCAGCTCCTGATACGTCGCCCCGGTTCCCCCTTCACTCCCGTCAATGGTAATGAAATCTGGCACCCGGCCCGATATGGCCATCTCTTGGACGAACGATTCGATGTCTTTCAAATTTCCGACCACGAGTTTGATGCCGACGGGCTTCCCACCGACGTCACGCAATTTCTCGATAAAGGTCAACAGTTCCCCATGGGTATGAAACTCAGAGAATCGGTTCGGACTGTCAATCGTCTCGCCAACTTTCACATGACGGATTCTTGCAATCTCCTCGGTCACTTTGGATCCATCGATATGTCCTCCGCGTGTCTTCGCTCCCTGCGCGAGTTTCAGCTCGAACGCCTTCACTTGAGAAAGCTCACTTTTTTGTTTAAACGCCTCTATCGAGAAGGAGCCATCCTCATTTCGGACACCGAATAAGGCCGGTCCAATTTGACAGATGATATCCACGTTCCCTTTTAAATGATAGTCGGAGAGCCCGCCCTCCCCTGTATTCATCCACGTGCCACCTGCACGACCGAGTCCGATTGAGAGAGCCGTGATCGCCTTGTCCCCGAGCGACCCGAAGCTCATCGCTGACTGACCGACGAGCCCGCGGACATGGAACGGTTCCCGACAGGTCCCTTCTCCGATGATGACCGTATCTTCTTCTTTTAAAAGATAGGGTGAGATGTCACGTTCGACGAGATGTTCTTTTCGGGTGAAGAGATTATCTTCATCGAGCTCATACACCCATGTCGCCACTTTCGTCTCATTATCGATCCGTAACTCGTTCCGATTCGTTGGATATAGTGCGTTTTGAAGATAAAACCCGCCCGACTCAAAATCACGTTCCGAGCCGAATCCGATGATGCGCGATTTGTATTTCCCTGCAATGACCGCTGCTTCATAGTCGTTCCGTGAGAATGGTTTCGCTTCATTATCGTTTAAGAATAGATACTGCCGTAACTCGGGTCCCATCTTCTCGAACATATACCGGAGTTTCCCGAGAATCGGGAAGTTACGGAGGACAGAATGTTCACGTTGGTTTCGGTCACGGCGCCACAAATAAAACAGGAGTAGCGGTGGGGTTGTCATAATCAGTAGCAATAGTATGAGTAAAATCGTCAACATCGCTGTATTAAAAGACATTCCTTTTCCTCCTTTCCCCGAGACGAAAACACCTTGTCGTCAAACAAGGTGTCGTCAATGATTCGGGATGGTGATCCCATCAAATTGTTCATTTCGGCAAAGCGTGATTGCTTGCATCGCCAACTTATAATCCTCTTCCGGTAATGCAATCAGTTCAGTGGGAAGAACCCATTCTTTTGAGTTATATAAATGGATGACAAGTTTAGCGAGTACAAACTCTCGTTTATCAAACGTATTGTCATCGATAATCGTCGAGGTGCGAATCTTACCTGATTCAAGATCCATGTAAGGAAGTAGGCATTCACGTATATGTTCATTTCCCGCAATCACATACAGGGCGGCGAAGTATTCTCGACCGGTACTGCCGGGATCCGTGAGCCGTTGTGCCAACCGTTTGAACTCGTTGTAGTGGTCGGAAGATAAAAAATCAATGTGGTTCATCGGTCCACCTTCTCTCTCTAAGCCTCACTTTGCTCTCAAGGTTTATAATTTCCACCTTTTTGTAGAAATTAACCCTGTTTTCTTCAAATTCGGCGCATCGAAATGGCTTCACGCATCTGTTGGAGCGACGCACGGGCCGCTTCACCCCGGCGCATCATGACGGCTGTGAACAAGGCATCGATGAGACTTAGTTCGGCAATCCGGGAAGCGAGCGCCTCCGAACGAAATGCCGTCTCTTGTGATACGGTATAGAGCGACACATCCGCCAGTTTCGAGAGAGGGGACTTCGCATAGTTCGTGATGGCAATCATCGGCACACCCTTCTCCTTTAAGAGCTTGGCGATATCGAGTGTCTCCTTCGAGGCACCCGAATGCGAGATGACGACGGCGACGTCTTCTGTCGTCAATTGTGAGGCTGACATGAGCTGCATATGCGACTCGAGGATGGCGCTCACTTGTAGCCCACTTCGGACAAACTTATGATACGCATCTAACGCGACGACGGCCGACCCGCCGCTTCCGAAGAATTCGATGCGACGTGCATTGAGGAATAGCTCGACCGTCTTTTCAAGAGAGGAAGCCTCTAAAATCTGACGCGTCGACTCGATCGTCTTCCCGTTCGTCGAAAAAATTTTCTCTGCAATTTCGAGCACGGTATCCGTCTCAGCGATGTCTTCATGGATGTCTTGGAGCGGAGCGACGACATCCGAGGCGAGTGCAATCTTTAACGCCTGATAGCCTTTAAAGCCGACACGCTGGCAAAAGCGGAACACGGTCGATTCGGCGACATCGAGGTCGTCTGCCACTTGATTGATCGTATGATGAATGATTTGTTCTGGTTGTTTCAAAATATAATCGGCAATGCGCTGTTCTTTCTTGCTCAGTGTCGAATAGGCGCCACGAATGCGGGCCGTCCCGTTCATCGTTTCCATCAAGAATCACCCTTTCTCTTCTTCACTTAACGATACCGTTTCGAAAAAAATTCCGCAATGTGTGATTCATGCAAATGATTGACCCACCTTACAAAAGTAAGCAAGAAGCGCCATTCGTGAATGTGCTACTCTAATAAAGCACTTTTTCATTCACTCTTTGTACCATTTGAAATCGAAAGGACTGTTTCTCATCGAACATCACCTGAGTAGCACGTACAACCTACCACTCGTCATTCTCTCTATCGCCGTCGCCATCTTTGCTGCCGGTGTCGCTCTCGATATTAGCAGTCGTTTGAAATATGCGAAGCACGCCTCTCGATTCAGCTGGGTCGCAGCGGGAGCTTTCAGTCTCGGACTCGGCATTTGGGCGATGCACTTCATCGGCATGTTGGCATTTCATCTTCACGCTGACGTGACGTATCACCTCGGTATCGTGCTCTTATCCATCGTGCCGGCCGTCGTCGCCTCCGGTCTCGCTTTTTGGATCATCAGTCATCCTGAAACGCGACCGACGCAGCTCGTCTTTGGCGCCTTCTTAATCAGTGTCGGGGTCGTTTCGATGCACTATATCGGGATGGAAGCGATGCAGATGAACGCGATTCTTACCTACGACCCGGTCATGTGGATCGCTTCTGCCATCGTCGCCTTCGTGGCTTCACTCGTCGGACTATACATTCTCTTTTATATCCCAAACGTCTCCCGCTTCCATTGGCGTCGTCTTACCAGTTCGGTCTTGATCGGGGTCGCCGTTTCCGGCATGCATTACGTTGGGATGGGCGCGGCTCGGTTCACACCGATGAGCGGAGGAATGCAACCGGTAAATGGATACTCGGTTGATAGTACGCTTCTCGCCTACGTCATTGCGGCGAGCGTGATGACCTTATTTGTGATCATGTATATCTCACTCCGAACGGCCTCTCAACTTGAGGCACAATCTGAAGAACTCGAGATGAAGTTCGAATCCATCATCGAGTCAGCATCTGATGCGATTATCGTTGCCGACCATACCCGGGTCATTCTCCAATGGAATCAAGGGGCTACCGACTTATTCGGCTACACTTACGACGAGATGATTGGGCAATCGATTGTCGCTATCATCCCGGAACGCTTCCGTGACGCACATGAACGCGGGATGAAGCGTTATGAAGCAACAGGTGAAAAACGCGTCATCGGTCAGACGGTGGAATTGATTGGATTGCGGAAAGACGGTGTTGAAGTACCGATTGAAATGTCACTCGGCACGTGGAAGACAGAGAAAGGCCTCTTCTTTAGTAGCATCATCCGTGACATCAGTGAACGGAAACGGATTGAGGCACAAATCAACGACCTTGTCTATTTGGACCCGCTCACGGGACTTCCGAACCGCCGCCTGTTCAGCGATCGGCTCGATGCCCTGCTTGGACAAGGTCAATCTGAACAGTTTGCCTTGTACTATATCGATTTAGACAACTTCAAAGTCATCAACGACCGCTTCGGTCACTCCATCGGAGACCAATTTTTAAAACAAGTGACGACCCGCATCCAGTCGACGATTCAAAAATCGGACACGCTCGCCCGTCTCGGTGGAGATGAGTTCATCATCTTGTCACCGCATACGAAAAGTAACCTCGCGGCCCATCGTGCGCAAGAACTGATCAACGTCCTGAATCCTCCGTTCGAGCTTGAACATGAAGAGGTGTTCACAGGTGCCTCGATCGGCATCAGTCTCCATCCGTCCGACGGCGATACAGCCGAGGAATTGATTAAGAACGCTGACATCGCCATGTATCGGGCGAAAGCGGACGGCAAGAATGGGTATCAGTTCTTCACGAATGAATTGAATGAGTCCGTCTCCCGCCGCTCCAACTTATCGATGGCACTACGGAAAGGCATTGGGCGTGGTGAGTTCACCGTACACTATCAACCGCAAATCCAACTAGAGACTGAAATGGTCATTGGCATGGAAGCGCTCGTCCGCTGGAATCATCCAGAGTTCGGGATGATTTCCCCTGGTGAGTTTATTCCGATTGCTGAGGAAACAGGGAGCATCCATCGTCTCGGCGAGTTCGTTTTAAATGAGGCGTGTCGTCAAAATAAGGCGTGGCAAGATGCAGGGATTCCGCCGTTCCGGGTCGCCGTCAATATCTCGGCCATCCAGTTCGCTCAAAAAGATTTACCGGAAGTCGTCAGTCGTGCCCTCGCCGCATCCGGTCTCGAGGCGCAATATTTAGAGCTTGAGTTGACCGAGAGCGTCATTCAAAGCGCGGACCGTGCCATCGAGACGATGCATGAACTCGTCGCCCTTGGCGTCCATCTCTCCATCGATGATTTCGGAACCGGGTATTCATCTCTCAGCTATTTGAAGCTGTTCCCGATTGATACGCTCAAGATCGACCAGCACTTCACAAAAAATATCGAGAGCGACGAGAAGGACGCGGCTCTCGTCAAAACAATCATTCGGATGGCGCACGAACTCGACTTGAACGTCATCGCAGAAGGTGTCGAAACAGCACATCAAGTCGCCTTCCTGAAAGCCGAATCATGTAATCAGGCGCAAGGATATTTTTACAATCGTCCGTTGCCGGCTGAAGAAATCGAAGTCTTCTTCCAACAATATAAGAAAGCGTCATCGAATTAATCCGTTCGACCTCCCATTGTGGAGGTTGATTTTTTTATTCAAAAAGAAAAAAATTCCGTAATCACACTTGTAAATCGAATTTATTTTGATATGATGAATGCAGAGACGGAAAAAAATTCTTTTTCAGGGGTGACAATATGGAAATTGGTTTGATTGGTTTAGGAAAGATGGGGTACAACTTGGCACTCAACTTGAGCGACCACGGACACACGGTCGTCGGGACGGACGTCGGGGACGTCACATCGGACGCGTTCACAATCGTGCCGACACTTGAGGATGTCGTCAATCAATTGTCGACGCCACGTGTCATCTGGGCGATGGTACCGGCCGGAGACGTCACAGAATCCGTGCTCGCCGAATTGTATGAGCGACTCGAACCGGGCGATATCGTCATCGACGGAGGAAACTCGAACTACAAACTATCGGTCGCACGCGCCGAACACTTTGCTGAGAAGGACATCAAGTTCTTTGACTGCGGGACGAGCGGCGGGACGGACGGTGCACGAAACGGCGCCTGTACGATGGTCGGGGGTGACGCGGATGCATGGCCGACGATCGAACCGATCTTTAAAGACTTGTCTGTCGAGAATGGTTACCTCTACACAGGTCCTGCCGGAAGCGGTCACTTCTTGAAGATGATCCATAACGGCATCGAGTATGGGATGATGCAGGCAATCGCCGAAGGATTCGATATCTTGGAGAAGAGTCCGTTTGACTACGACTATGAACAAGTCGCTCGCGTGTGGAACCACGGTTCGGTCGTCCGTTCTTGGCTCATGGAACTCACAGAGAATGCCTTCAAGAAAGATGCGAAGCTCGATGAGATTCGCGGGGTCATGCATTCATCAGGTGAAGGCAAATGGACAATCGAGACGGCGCTCGACCTTCAGGCGGCGGCACCCGTCATCGCCTTGTCGCTCATGATGCGCTATCGCTCACTCGAAGACGACACGTTCTCAGGTAAAGTCGTCGCCGCGCTCCGCAACGAGTTCGGTGGTCACGCAGTCGTCAAGAAGTAAGAAATGCGGAAAAGGTCACGGGGAAATGGCCTTTTCCTTTGTCAGGAACTGTAAACGGTTACATATTCGGAATTTAGGGGGAATACTCAATGTCTGGCTCAACACTTATTTTGATCGCCTTAGCCGGGATCTTCTTGCTCTTATTTTTAGTCATTCGCACAAAGCTTCACGCATTCGTTTCGTTGTTACTTGTTAGTTTAATCGTCGGGGTGGCAGCTGGCATGCCGCTCGGGGACGTCATCGCCTCTATCCAGAGCGGGATGGGCGGAACGCTCGGCTTCGTCGCTGTCGTCGTCGGTCTCGGCGCGATGTTCGGGAAAATGCTTGAAGTATCGGGTGGCGCGGAACGCCTCGCCCAGACACTCGTCAGTAAGTTCGGGGAAGATAAGGCACAATGGGCGCTCGGGATTACCGGGTTCATCGTCGCCGTCCCTGTCTTCTTCGATGTCGGTTTCATCATTCTCGTTCCAATCGTATACGGTCTCGCCAAAAAGACGGGACGTTCGCTTCTCTACTACGGGATCCCGCTCCTCGCGGGTCTCGCGGTCACGCATAGCTTCATCCCACCGACACCTGGTCCGATCGCTGTTGCGAACTTGATTGGTGCCGACCTTGGATGGGTTATCTTGTTCGGTGTTATCGCCGGGATTCCAGCCATGATTTTAGCCGGTCCTGTTTTTGGGAAGTATATTGCTAAGAAGATTCATGTGACGATTCCGGATTACATGGAATTTAAAGAAATCGATTCATCAAAAGAATTACCAAGCTTCAAAATGATTTTGTCGCTCATCTTGATTCCGCTCGTCTTGATTTTAGCGAACACGCTCTCAGCGGTTCTCTTGGATGAAGGTAACGCCGTCCGTGACTTCTTAACGTTCCTCGGACATCCGTTCGTCGCCTTGACGATTGCGACGCTCCTCACGTTCGTCTTCCTCGGGACACGCCGTGGCTACTCACGTGACGAAGTACAAGAAATCGCAACGAAAGCACTCGAACCAGCCGGAATCATCATCCTCGTCACAGGGGCCGGTGGTGTGTTCAAACAAGTGCTCATCGACTCTGGTGTCGGTGACGTGCTCGGTGAAATGATGGCCGGGTCACCACTTCCGGCAATCGTTCTCGCCTTCTTGATCGCGACGGTCGTCCGTGTCGCCCAAGGGTCGGCAACGGTATCGATGGTCACGGCAGCTGGACTCATCACGCCATTACTTGAAATTCAAAATATCACGGGTGCAGCGCTCGGTTTGATCGTCATCGCCATCGCTTCAGGGGCGACAGTTCTCTCACACGTCAACGACTCAGGCTTCTGGCTCGTCAACCGGTACTTCGGTCTCGACGTGAAAGACACGCTCAAGTCATGGACGATCATGGAAACGATTATCGGACTCACCGGCTTTGCCGTTGTGTTCTTGATTAGCCTATTTATCATCTAAGTTAGGAAGTGATTGTGTGTTTACGATTGGGGTCGATATCGGGACGACGAGTACGAAAGCCGTCCTGTTCAACGGTCATCAACAACTGGCGGTACATAACGTGTTGTATCCGCTTCTCACGCCCGATACGGAGACGGCCGAGCAAGACCCGGTCGTCATCTACGGGGCCGTGCTTGAAGCCGTCTCGGCGGTCCGCGCCAAAGCGGACGGTCCGATTCGCTTCGCATCGTTCAGTTCGGCGATGCACAGTTTGATCGCGCTCGATGCATCAGGACGTCCGCTCACGAACAGTATCACGTGGGCCGACAGTCGCGCGAATCCATATACGCAAGAAATCAAACGCGATGTTGATGCGAGTGCGCTCCATATGCGCACCGGCACCCCGGTCCATCCGATGGCACCGCTGTCGAAACTGCGCTGGTTGAAATCAGAACATCCTGACGTCTTTGAACAGACAGCTAAGTTCGTCTCCATCAAAGAATATGTCTTCTATCGGTTGACGGGACGCTTCGTCGTCGATCATTCCATCGCCTCTGCGACCGGGCTATTCAATTTGAAACAACAGGATTGGGACACAGAAGCACTTGAAGTCGCCGGTGTGACACGAGAGCGCTTGTCTGAACTCGTGCCGACGACCGAGATTTTACAAGTGACGCCTGAGGTGACCGAGACGCTTGGCTTTGACTTCCCACTCGTGATTGGGGCAAGCGACGGTGTACTCTCAAACCTCGGTGTTGGTGCCTTCGAACAAGGAGTCGTCGCCGTGACGATTGGGACGAGCGGCGCCATTCGGACAGTCGTCTCAGAACCGGTCGAAGATCCAAAAGGTCGCATCTTCTGTTATGCGCTGACAGATAAGCATTGGGTGATCGGTGGTCCGGTCAATAACGGCGGCATCATCCTCCGCTGGCTACGTGACGAGTTCGCAGCAAGTGAGGTCGAGACGGCGAAACGACTCGGCATCGATGCGTACGATGTGTTGACACGAATCGCCGAGACGGTCAAACCTGGTGCCGACGGACTGTTGTTCCATCCGTATTTGATGGGTGAACGGGCTCCACTTTGGGATTCGAACGCTCGCGGTTCGTTCTTCGGACTCAGCATTCACCATAAAAGGGAACACTTTATCCGTGCCGTATTAGAAGGTGTCATCTTTAACCTCTATACGGTCATGCTCGCACTCGATGAGTTGACGGGCGCACCGAACCGCATCCATGCGACGGGTGGTTTTGCTCAGTCAAGCCTCTGGCGTCAGATGATGGCAGACATCTTTGACACGCCGGTCGTCGTACCGGAAAGTCACGAGAGTTCATGCCTTGGGGCTGTCATGCTCGGGGAATACGCCTTCGGGGATATCGAGGAGTTCCAAGAAGTGCCACAAGTGACCCACGAACATACACCGAACATGGAAGCGACGAACGTCTATCGGGAGCTCTTGCCGATCTACATTCGCCTGTCACGTCACTTGTCAGAAGAATATGAAGCCATTTCAGCATTTCAGCGGAAGCATGTATAAGTTTGAAGACTCGTCAGTCACTCGATTGACGGGTCTTTTTTCCCCATCCATCCTCTATCCCCTCTCCATCATTCGCTGTACACTGAGATGAAAGGATGAAACGTTACAGGAGGAAAAACTCATGCAACTCAAAACAACCCGCTGCCTCATCCGACCGTTCGAACGACATGACATCGAACCGTTCATGGCGTATCGAAACGACTTGGACTGGATGCAGCACCAAACGTTTAAAGGTCTTAGCTATATTGAATACGAGAACGCTCTACTCGGCGAACAATCGCTTCAACACGGTATGCAACTCGCCATCATCGACCAAGCGACCGATGAATTGATTGGGGACGTGTATATCCAGCAAGAAGGCACAACCTATTGGATTGGTTACACGGTTACCCCCACACGCGCTCGTCAAGGCTATGCCTTTGAAGTGATGTCAGGACTGATTCGTCACTTGACTGATCAAGGAGCGAAGACGTTCAAAGCTGGTGTGCTTGGAACGAACGCGGCATCCATCGCGCTATTGAAGAAATTGAACTTCACTTATCTCACGACAGAACTTGACGAACAGATTTATCGTCTCGATGCCTCCAACATATGATAAAGTATGTATCACATGTCGCTTGGTTTTGATTTGAGGGAGTTTTGAATTGAATGATGAAACGCGTTCTTTTACTCATGTCTATTTTTTTGTTGATTGGTACTTTGTCACAGGCTGCAATCCCGGAGCCGAAAGCGTATAACGACCCGAGCCTCATCTATCTGACGCTTGATGATGGACCGAACTGGAAAACAGGAAAGCTGCTCGACGTGTTGAAGAAACATCAAGTGAAGGCAACCTTTTTCATTCTCGGGAAAAACATCGAAGGAAATGAGCACCTGCTTCATCGCATGATTGCGGAAGGTCATTTGATTGCCTTACACGGGATGCGCCACGACCGGGATGAGTTTTATGAAACGCCTATGACGGCGGTACAACAGATGCAGGAAGTCCAAGCGCTCGTTTATGAAGTGACGGGCATCCATACGAACATGGCCCGCACCATTTATGGGAGTGATGCCGGCATGACACCTGCACACTGGCAGGCGATGACCGATGCCGGTTTTGAGATTTGGGACTGGAATGTCGGCAGTCTCGACCATGTGTATAAGAAAGACAATGCCCGCGTCGAGCAACGCGTGTTCGACCGCCTCGAGGCGAATCGCGCCGCACAGGTTGCCTCAATCATTCTCGCGCACGATCACTCGATGACGCCGAAAGCACTCGATACGATTATCCGCTATGCGAAAGAACGAGACTATGAGTTCCGGACGTTAGAGGGTGTCCAACCGGTTCACAACTTTTCCGATGTGTGGGAACCTCATACGAACTAATCGCTGAGTTTCTCGTTAGATTTGTGCAAAAAACGCATCGGAAATATCCGATGCGTTTTTACGTGAATTCTTCATTGGACGTATTCCACCCCTCCATGGATGTGGGTACGATTTCTGCCTTGATTCTTCGCATGGTACAAACATTCATCCGCCAGATGGATCATCTCTAAAAGATGTTCACTTTTCCCGTTTGCGATTCCAATTGAAACCGAAATATTGATGACTTGTTGATTCAACAACTTAAATTCATGCTTTGAAATGCTGTTTCGGATCCGCTCCGCCACTTTCATAACCTCACCTTGTGAAAGCATTGGGATCAAAATACCGAACTCTTCGCCGCCGATTCGAGCTTTGATGTCATGGTCTCTCGTTTCACGATGTAACAGCTGGGCAAATTGCTTCAAAATTTCATCGCCATTTGAGTGACCGTATTGATCGTTAATTTGTTTAAAGTAGTCGATATCTAAAATGAGAACGTTACACGTATCGTATCGTTCTTTTATTTTTTTCATTTGTATCTCCCACGCCCTACGATTCGCAAGTCCCGTCAAATGATCGGTCTCTGCAGAAATTTTGTATTCTTTTACACGGTGATTGATGAGATACAAATCAACGTTCAAGAGGGTAATGAGCATTCCAACAGGGAAACTAATCATCACGATGAGTAAAGCGGCATGTGCGGCACTTTCACTAAATGCTCCACTCGTATAAATCGAAAGCCCAACAATCGAACAAGCCAACATATTCAAGATGAGACTGAACCGAAACAGTTGATTTTCTAGTGAAGCGATGTTATACGTGATCAATATTCCAATGACAATCAAGACAAGGCAAATGAATGCCACAATCGACTGAAAATCAATACCGTAACTAAATCGATAAACTACAATCATTGTGGCTGCAATAATCAAAGGAGACACTAATCGATAGAAACCAAGTAAAATGAGCACGAGAAAACGAAAGTCGATTTTGATTACCTCTTCAACTACCACACCTTGTGTGATCAAAAAAATTCCTAGACACCCTGATAGCAATCCAATCAGCATATTTTTAACGCCTTCGTGCTTTGTATCATAATTCATGATTTTAGAAATGAAGTAAATCCCTGTAAAAGAAATACAAGAGTTAGCGATTAGACTAATGAACATACGTTGATCCCCTCGGTATCCGTCATGTCAGTACTATTCTCTTCTTATATCCAATTAGCATCATTTACTAACATTTTAAGGTTTTTATTATTTATTTGAAAGAATATTTTTACTTTAGAAGTAAATCGATTCTTCATTTTTATTCGTCATAAAAAAATCGAATCCTTATTTGGACTCGATTTTTGAACTCTCATATGTCGCCATGATGAACTGACCGGATGCGCGTTGACTTGTCAGTCGAAGCTTCGTTTCTTTCGTGCCTTCTGGGAAAAGTGGGATTCCCTCACCCAACACGATCGGTGCAATCGCAATCTCATACCGGTCAATCAAGTCATGCTCCATCGCGGCTTTAATAACTTCTCCCCCGCCGATGAGCCAGATGTCTTGATCGACTTCTCCTTTCAACCGATCAATCAGTTCTTCGATTGGTTCATCCGTAAAGGTGACATGTTCCGCCTCACGGTCCGGATTCCGCGTCATCACATAGTTCGGCACATCTGGATATGGGTACTCTTCTGACAATTGAAGGACTTCCTCATATGTCTTCCGTCCCATGATGACAGCACCAACGGTCTTGAAAAATTCAGCGTATCCATTGTCCCCGTCCCCCTCTACGGCGAACAACCAATCGAGTTGGTCGTTCGACCGGGCAATCTTCCCATCTAAACTCATCGCAATATACAACACTACATTCGGCATCGTGTCTCCCTCCTTGATTCGTGATACATTCAACTTAACGAACAAATACGACAAAAGATGACGGGAATGATAACTTTGAAAAAACGACACTTGCAACTGATTCGACTACTTAATCGCGGACGACGTTTTACCGCTGAAGAACTCGCTCAAGAGACAGGTGCCTCTATTCGAACAATCCAACGGGATATGCTATCGCTCGAAGAACTCGGTTATCCGATTTGGAGTGTGCCCGGGGTTGGTGGTGGATATGAGGTGCTACCGAATCGTTTGTTGCCACCACTCCACCTTCGCGAGCAAGAAGCCGTCGCCCTTTATCTTACGCTCAAATGGATGGAACACATCCCGGACGTTCCGTTCGGTGATATACGAAATACCCTGTCCGACTGGTACGTGAACGAGTTACCTCAGGACTTAGAAACGAAGATTCATCACTTAGAACGAAATATCCTGTGGCTCGGGAACAAACAGATTCCAAAGGCTCCGTTCACAAAGGACATCTATCAGGCGGTCGAGCGCAAGAACAAGATCGAGATGACGTATCAAACGACGAAAGGATCACGTACGTTCACCGTCGCCCCAATCGGCATGGCACTCCTTGATTTGAAGTGGTATGTCTTCGGGCTCTCTGAACTGGGACTTCGGCAATATCGGATTGATCGAGTGGAAGCGGTCAAGTTGCTCGAAGAATCGTTTGAGTCAGAGGATTTGGTGACCTTGCTTCAGACAAGTGATGAACGAGGCGGTATGACCGTTCAACTCGAGCTGACGTCACTCGGTCGTCGTTTACTTGAAGATGTATTACCCGATATTGAAGAGAAGAATGAATGGGACGTACCCGAAGAAGAGCTTCCGTTTTTGTCGAGACAGCTGTTGAAGGCAGGTGCTGAAGTGGAGGTCAAATCGCCAAGTACGTTGCGGGAGATGATGAAGGAGCATGCGGAACGTTTGATGAATTTGTACGCTTAACAAATACCCAGTGAACGATTGAATTCACTGGGTATTTTGATGAATGACAAGTGATATTTTATAGTTCACGTATTTGCTGAGTCCATCTAAAAATGCATTCAGTTCGTGATTCGTTGGGAAACGACACTCGAGTAGATAGCATCCATCCCCACTCACCTTGTAGTTATGTCGTACGTATTGCCGATGCTCTTTAAGAAAAAGAAGGTATGGATCGTGAAATGTGCTCGTCGTGTAAATCGTAATCATCGCATGAATTGGCAAACCGATTTGATCCTCATTGATTCGAATCGTGTATCCTTCGATAATTCCAAGGTCTTCTAACTTCTTCACCCGTGTGGCTGTTGCTTGCCCCGTCAAGTGAACGTGTTCTCCTAGTTCCTTCATTGTCATACGACTGTTTTGTTGCAAGGCTTCAATAATACGTCGATCTGTTGCGTCCATGCGGCAACTCCTTTCATCATTCAAGTCAATCGATAAAAAGACTTGAATGAAGTGATGTCTTACAAAACGGGTACGTTCTACACTACATATATACTACATGGAAAAAGGAGAATCACCTATGAACATTCAATTGATCCGAAACGCGACACTACGACTCGAGTATGCTGGGAAAACGTTTCTCATCGATCCATTTCTTGCGAAGAAAGGCACGTATCCACCTTTCCCAAACTCGGCTCGTCAAGATGAGCAAAATCCACTCGTTGAATTGCCGATTTCGATTGAAAATCTTCTACACGGAATTGATGCCGTCATCTTGACCCATCTTCATCTTGACCACTATGACGAAGTCGCAAAAGAGGTACTTGCAAAAGAGATTCCGATTTTCGTTCAAAATGAAGCAGACCAAACCACGATTCAACAGGATGGATTCACAGATGTTCGCGTGTTGACTGAATCGACCGAATTCGAAGGTATTCATCTCGTCAAAACGGTCGGTGAGCATGGTCGAGGCGACATCTTAGCGTTGACTGGTCAAGTGTGCGGTGTCGTCTTTACACATGAAGCAGAAAAAACGTTATACGTCGCTGGAGATACAGTTTGGTATGAGGGTGTCGCTGACACCATTCAATCGCATCGCCCAGAGGTGATCGTCGTCAATGCGGGAGACAATCAATTCTTAGAAGGTGGTTCACTCGTCATGAATGAAGTGGACGTACGTCATGTAGCAGAAGCTGCCCCGGAAGCTAGCATCATCGCCGTCCATATGGAGGCAGTGAACCACTGGAACTTGTCACGGACTGACTTACGAGCTTATGCAGACGAGCATGAATTTGCCAATCAACTAATTGTTCCTGAAGACGGTGAATCAATCAGTCTATAACAAAAATCTCCTGAAACTCGTGTTTCAGGAGATTTTCTTATGATGCGATCGATTTGGAAGTAGACCTTTCTTTCGCTTGTTTTATGTTCCCTACATACAATAATCGCAATGCGACAATCATCAAAATCAACGCAATTAACCGTTTCGTGTCGAATGGAATCACAGCACCTTCGAACCATCCGAAATGGTCAATGACCATTCCCATTGAAAGTTGACCAATGATCGCGGCTAAATTCGCGGCAATGACACCGATTTTAGGTACTGCTAAAATCGTTAAAAATAAATAACCCACTCCGAGCCACACGGCACTCAGTTGCCACACAGGAGCGTCTAAAATACTTAAAATCTTCCCGCTTCCAAAGAACAAAACAAGCAAGAACAGCATCATGGCTCCCGTAATGAACGTTAAAAAGGCACTTTCTAATGTACCGGCTTTACGGCTAAACGCGCCATTCACCGAAGATTGAGCACTGAGGAGTGCGCCTCCAATCACAGTGACGAGCAATAATAAGATAGACATGTTTACAACCTCCCGATTAATAGATTAAGAATAACGATACGATCATCAGTCCGACCGCCATAATTTTTTCTTTTCGTACTGTCACTTTCGGACTTCCAAGCCAACCGTTGTGTTCGATTACCATCGACATGATCAATTGACCGACGACGACACTACTCATTGCCATACCGACTCCAATCAACGGGATTCCGACGACAAGAATCGTGAGATAAATCAATCCAAGTAGTCCTCCTGTCAACTGCCACTTCGGTGCTTCTTTCGTGTAAGACAATTTGCCTTTGCCGAAGAATAATAGCGCCACACCTAAAATAATCGTACCGACGGCAAAGTTATATAAACTACTTTCGAGTTTTCCAATCGTTTCTCCTAAACTCGCATACATCGCTCCCTCAAGACTGAGCGCCACACCCGCTAAAAAAGCGAGGACGTAAAAAATTGATTTCATACTCTTCTCCTCCATTTCCATACGCTGCTTATATCTATATTTCGAGAAAAATCGAAATTAAAAGCGTGGAAAAGAGTCAAAGCTCTTCTCCGATATACCGAGACAGTTCTTGGAGCACTTCTTCATTTCTTCGATAGTACGTCCACTGCCCGTGTCGCTCAGACTCTAACAATCCAACGCTTTGCATCATTTTTAAATAATGTGAGACCGTCGATGGGGATAACGTAGTCTTTTCCTGGATATCCCCAACACATACGCCTCCTTTCTCGCTCATATTTTTCGTAAGATGCGCTGTCGGTTTGTCGAAGTGACGCATCGGCTCTTTTAACCAATGCAACATTTCGAGTCTCGTCTCATTTCCCAACACTTTAAAAAGTTCCACAGCATTTTTCATACGCTCATGTTATTCGATAATTCTCGAAATGTCAAAAAAACTTCCTCGAATGATTTTTTTATTCATAACGGAACATTCATATACCTAAATTCGTATAAAGGACTAATTTAAAAAAAGGCGGTATGCCCATGCATTATGAGAATATACAGTTCATCCACTTATTCAAAGATGGTCAATTCGATGACATTTATCATCAAATGACCGATTCGTGCAAATCTCATTATTCCATGGACACGTTTCATCACGAAGCGTCTTCTTTTCATCATGGAATCCGTCGCTATCGTCTAATCAATGAGATGGTCTTGAATGGGAATCGATATGTATTATGGTCGGATTTCCGAAAAGAAAAGTTATTGAGCGTTCAATTTAATCGCGTGAATCAGATTGAATCCATTCAGATGACGGTCACATCCTCTTCAAAAGAGACCAATCCTTTCACGAAAAACAAATACCACCTTCCATTCAAAGAGCAGTGGTTCGTTGTCTCAGAAGGAACGAACGTCGGAATGTATTTTCATGAACCGATTCGAAAGAAACGTGATGGCTATGACTTTTTAAAAACAAAAGATCAGCAACCTTACAATCGTAGAAAAGTCGGAATCGATGGCTCGTATGCGTTTGGAGAACAAGTCCTGTCCCCTCTCGATGGTACAGTTCATCAGGTCGTCGATGGGCTACCAGATGAACCAAATACTGATCATCCACTTGGCAATCACGTCATCATTCAACATAAACATGATGAATACACGCTTCTCGCTCACTTAGAGAGCGGTTCGATCGCCGTCAAAGTTGGAGACCAAGTGAAAACCAAAAAGTTGATTGCCCGCTGCGGACGCTCTGGAAACATAGTAGAGCCACGCTTGCATATGCGTGTCATGAATCACCCGGACGTGGAGAACGCGACCGCTCTCCCAATTCGATGGAAAGGACGAAAGCGACCAGTGCGTGGAAAAGTAGTCACTTTCCGCGAAGAGGACAGTTGGTCAAATGGACTCGCTGGCCTCGATTTCTTAGAATTGATTTTTTATATTATTCAGGCCATTCCGCGATTATTCTTTCACTTTTTCAGATGAGAAAACCCCTCAGAAATCTGAGGGGTCTGCGATTACATATCCAAATCTGTGAACGCGAGCGGGACGAGCTCCCCAAGCGTCACTTCTTTCACATCGGCATTGCCGTTTGTGAGCAGTACTTTGAAGTCAGGACCACCAAACTCGACCATGACCTGACGGCAGATGCTACATGGTGGCAAGAAGTCTTCCGTGTCACCAGACACGGCAACCGCTTCGAAGTCCCCCTTTTTGTATCCTTGGGCGACCGCTGTGAAAATGGCTGTGCGCTCTGCACAGTTCGTTGCTCCGAACGAGACGTTCTCGACGTTGACGCCGTCGATGACCGTGCCGTCCTTCATGAGAAGTGCCGCACCGACGCGGAACTTCGAATATGGTGAATACGCATTGTCCTTCAATTGGCGTGCGCGCTCGACTAATTGTTGTTGGTTCATCTTAAGTCATTCCTCTCGAATATCGAATGAACTGATGCCAGTCCCCGTGCCTCTCATTTTTGGGCAGGATTTATAGCATACACCTGCCATTTGGAGAAGTCAACGACTTTTTTAGAACGCTTTCATGGATAAACAAAAAAAGAAGGAGCGCTCGCCCCTTCTTGACTCTCTATACGTGGTCACACCAACTCAAGCTGCGCGACAGGCGGTTCTTCCGTTTCCGTCTGCACGTGATGGCGACCAATCGGAATGACCGACGGTGAACCGGATACCGGATCACACATGACCGAACAGCGCAGGTTGAAGACACGATGAATCAAATCACACGTGATGACGTCCGACGGCTTTCCTTCCGCAATCAACTTCCCTTTATCGAGTGCGAAAATATAGTCTGCATAACGCGCCGACAAGTTGATATCGTGAAGCACCATGACGATTGTCGTCCCGTACTTTCGGTTCAAATCCGTCAACAAATCGAGAATCTCGACCTGGTACGTGATATCGAGATATGTCGTCGGTTCATCTAAGAAAAGCACATCTGTCTGTTGAGCCAGTGCCATCGCAATCCAGACACGTTGGCGTTGCCCACCTGACAACTCATCGATTGGACGGTCCGCAAACTCGGTGATGTTCATCATCTCCATCGCCTCAGCGACGGCCTCATAGTCGGCTTTCGTCCATCCCTTCAAGAACGATTGATGGGGGTAACGACCGCGACCGACGAGATCGGCGACCGTGATCCCTTCCGGTACGACCGGAGACTGTGGCAACATCCCAAGGACACGCGCTAGCTTTTTTGGTGCCATCTTCGAGATCGGCTTACCATAAAGCGTCACTTGACCGGCATTCGGTTTAATGAGGCGTGCCATTGTCTTCAGTAGCGTCGATTTCCCGCAACCGTTCGCACCGATGATGATGCTGATTTGATTGCTCGGAATTTCAAGACTGATATCGTTCAAAATCATCTTGTCCTCGTATCCTGAGGTAAGATGTTCAACTTTCATAATGGATGCCATTTAGAAGTCCCCTTTCTGGTTCATCCGAATCAACAAGTATAAGAGATAAGGCGCGCCGATGATGCCGGTGATGACACCGACCGGATAGCGTGCCGTGAAGGCGAATTGCCCGACAAGGTCGGCCGCGAGCACTAAGATGATACCGACAAGCGCTGCCGGAAAGATCCCGGCGTGACTCGTTCCGACGAGGCGTTTCGCAATCGGTCCCGCCAAAAAGGCGATGAAGGCGATCGGTCCTGTTGTCGCTGTCGCAAGCGCAAGCATGAACACCGCCGCAACGATGAGAAGCAATCGGGTTTGGTTCGTATTGATCCCGAGTCCTGTCGCCGCCATTTCCCCAAGCTCGAGCATTTCGAGCTGACGTGTGAGTAACAGGACGATTGGTAAACAGATGAGTACTGTGATGATTAAAGGCGGCAACTCCTCTAGCTTCACCCCATTTAAACTTCCTGTCAACCACCTCATGGCCATCGCGACATCATTTTGTCGGCTGATGAGCAGTAAATAATTGATGACCGCCGTGAGCATCGCCTGAATGCCAATTCCGACCAAGACGAGGCGTCCGATGGAGAAGGCGGCCCCTTTGGATAAGAAATAGATGACGAGCACGGTCACGAGTCCTCCGATAATCGATGCAATCGAGATGATGGCCTCGCTCGACTGGAGAACGACGATACAAAAGACGGCAGCCGCACTCGAACCGGTCGTGATGCCGATGACGTTCGGGTTGGCAAGCGGGTTACGAAGCATCGTCTGGAAAATCGTTCCCGCGGCACCAAACGCCGCCCCGGCGAAGACACCGGCGAGCATGCGAGGAAGACGCAATACCTCAACGGCGAAGGTCGCCCCTTGCACGTCTTCCCCGAGCAAGACGCGGATGACATCCTGAACGGGATAAATCGTATTACCTAGCATAAGCATCAAGCCGCTCAGCGTGAGCGCGATGACGCTCAAGAGAAGCGTCATCCCGACATAACGACGGCGTCGCTTCATGCGACCTTGTCTGATTTGTTCAATCGCTGGTTGCATCATAGTCCTCGTACTTTCACTTTCATTGTCAATAGAATCAGAATCGGTGCCCCGATGAACGCCGTCACAATTCCGACCTCGAGCTCTCCCGGGCTTCCAAGCAAACGTCCGATGACGTCCGAGAAAGTTAAGATGATGGCGCCCGCAAAAGCAGACATCGGCATGAGATAACGCTGGTCCGGACCGAGCACGAGTCGAATCAAATGGGGGGCGAGAAGTCCGATAAAGCCGATTGGGCCGGCAAGTGCCGTCGCCGCCCCGCATAAAATGACGCCTGCGAACGAGGCGGTCAGTTTCAACGTGCCTGTCCGAACGCCGAGGCTCTTCGCCATCTCCTCCCCGAGCGCGAGCGCATTCAAAGAAGGCGCGGTCACGACCGCGATCACGAGACCGATTAAAAGAAACGGTAAAAATGTATAAATCGAATCGATGTTTCCTGCACCGACACTCCCGACTTGCCAAAAACGGAATTGATCCATGACGTTCGAACGTGGAATCATGAGCGCCATGACGAGCGAGGATAAGGCTGCACTTGTCGCAGCTCCCGCTAAGACGAGTTTGAGCGGGGTCGCCCCTCCTCTTCCGAGCGAACCGATACCGAAAACGAAAATGGCCGTCAATAGCGCCCCGACGAGCGCGAACCAGATGAACGCACTCGCTGTCGAGATGTTAAAGAACGCGATGCCGATGACGACGGCGAGCGCTGCTCCCGTGTTGACCCCAAGAATGCTCGGATCGGCGATTGGGTTACGCGTCACCGACTGCATGAGCGCCCCCGCCACACCAAGTGCCGCGCCACACATGAAACTAAAGATTGTCCGGACGACCCGCTCCCGGACAATATCCGCTTCATACGACTGAACAGCCGGACGGAATAAACCGTCCAGCAGTTCATTCCACCCGACTGTTCGTGAGCCGAAGGCAAGGGATGCCACGATGCATAGCACCGTCAGTACGAGCGTCCCGATCAAGAGAAGCGGAAAGTGCTTTGGTGTGTGCATCTGTTTCACCTGATTTTGCATCATTTTACTTTCGCGAGGGCATCCGATACGCGTGAAACGTACTCATCAATCGTATATTCAATCGAGAGTGGCGTCGGCGTTCCTGCCGCTGCGAGTGGTGTGTTATCTTCAATCAAAACGACCGATCCGCGTTCAATGGCTGGTACTTTACTGTAAAGCGGGTCTGCTTGAAGCGCCTTCAACGTGTCTTCATTTCCGTACGTGACGAAGATGTCGACGTCGTTCAAGATGTCAGCGTTCTCTTTGCTGAGTTCAAGATAGAAGCTGTCTGTTTTCTCTGCTTCGTCGACAATGTTTTGTGGATACTCCATCCCGAGTTCTTCGATGAAGGCACCACGTGGGTCACCCGTCGTATAGATATAGAATTTTGAAAGGTCTTCCGCGCTCATCGAGACGAATGCGGCTTTCTTTCCAGCAATCTCAGGAACGGCTGTCGCTTTGTCGGTGATCAACTGCTCCGTGTCCTTGATCAACTGTTCGCCTTCTTCACCGAGTCCCATTGCGAGTGAGTCATAGCGAACCATGTCTTGCCATGACGTGACCCAAGGTGTTTCCTGGTATGCCACGACCGGTGCGATTTGACTGAGCGTGTCATAGTCTTCTTGCGTGATGCCTGAGTAGGCCGCCAAGATCACGTCCGGGTTTGAATCCGCGATTGCTTCAAAGTCTAATCCGTCTGTATCTTGATAGATGTTCGGGTTCTCTTCCCCGAGTGCTTTCAATTTCTCTGACGTCCATGGAAGCATACCGCTATCGTCCTGGACACCGTAGTTCGCAGCCGAGAATCCGACCGGTACGACGTCGAGCGCAAGTGCGACATCATGGTTTCCCCATGAAATCGTTGCGACACGTTCCGGTTTTTTCTCAATGACCGTCTCTCCGAATGCGTGCTCGATTGTGATTGGGAACCCTTCTGCCGATTCTTCCGTCCCTTCATTCGTGGAAGCGTTCTCAGCTTCTTCCGAACCACAACCGGCTAAAATTAGTGCAAATGCCGACACAAAGATAAACATATGTAACCATTTCTTGAATGTGTTGTTCACGTGATTTTCTCCTTTTCGAACTTCTCTGTATTTTGTCGATACTGATAATCATTATCATTTATGAGTATAGACCTGCTCCTAAGTCATGTCAACCGCTATTCGGTCTAGAAAAATGAAAAAACCTGTCGTTTTAGGACAGGTGGGTCAAGACTTCCGATGCCGTCTCATGACGTCTGCAATCGGTTCATTTTGTTTTTGAAGCTCTGATACGATTCGCTCGTGGTCCATATCATTTCGGTTTTGACTTAACTTGAACGTCGCCTGAATGTCAGTGATATCAATCCGAAACCCGACGACTCCGTTCATTTGTCGCTTCACTGGTTCCGATAACGCCTCCCAACGTACCGCATGCTCACGTTCCCCTTCATGCTCATGAAGCATACCAGCAAGTTCCTCTACTAATTCGTCCTCGTTGAGAATCGTCGCACGTCCATACACGTGTACGGCCTGATAGTTCCATGTCGATACGTCCTCGTGTCCGTACCAGGACGCCGAAACGTAAGCATCATGTCCTTGAAACATGACGAGAACAGTTTGATCTTCAATCGTTCGCCACTGCGGATTCGCTTTCGCAATATGCGTCGTCAGTTGACTGTTCGCCTCATCGAATCGTAACGGGACATGTGTCGCAATCGGCTTGTCCCCGTCATGTGTCACAATCGTGCCGAATGGATGGGCATGTAAAAAAGCATAGATATCAGCTTCGTCGTTGACGGAATATCGGTTTTGGATATACATGTCGAACCCCCTTTCTCCTATTATATTCTCAAAAGACGGGTATAACGACACAGAAGGAGGAATGTTTTTATGAAACAACCCATCAAAGCCATCGTCTTTGACGTATATGGCACATTGTTCGACGTTCATTCGGTGAAGGATGCCTGTGAACAAGAGTTCCCGGAAAAAGGAGATGCCATCAGCCAAGTATGGCGAACGAAACAACTCGAGTATTTCTTTTGGCGCCACATCATGGGACGCTATGAAGATTTCGAGTCAGTGACCCGGGACGCACTCCGTTACGCATTAGCCGTGCATGATGCAACATCGACGGAGAACATCGAGAAACGCTTGATCGCATCGTATGCGCACCTCACCCCGTATGAGGAAGTCGAATCGGTCCTCAAACAGTTGCATGACGTAAAGACCGTCATTCTCTCAAACGGGACGGACGAGATGCTCGAGGCACTGCTTCACAACGCCAGTCTGAGCGAATATTTCGATGAAGTTGTCAGCGTTGACGGCATCAAACAACCAAAACCATCTCCTGCCGCCTACATGCACTGGTTCAAAACATCCGGTCTTCGTCGTGACGAGGTGCTCTTCTTATCGTCAAACGGCTGGGACATCGCCGGGGCGAAGAACTTCGGCTTCCACGCGGCATGGATCAATCGGAATGCCTTACATTTCGAAGAATTTGATGTAGCGCCAGACACGATTTATGACGATTTGAATGGAATCTTGGAATGGGTGTAACCTGCTTCGGTCAAAGTATGAGAAAATAAAGAAAATAAGACCGAAACGAGGGATACAGATGGCACACCGCATTTACACGACGAGCTTTGCGAGCGTCTATCCACACTACGTCGCCAAAGCCGAACGAAAAGGACGGACGAAAGAAGAAGTCGACACGATTATCGAATGGTTGACGGGTTATGATCAAACTGGGCTCGAGCGTCAGATTGCTGACGAGGTTGATTTCGATACGTTCTTCTCTGCCGCACCTCGCCTGAATGAAGATCGTGCTCTCATCAAAGGCGTCGTCTGTGGGGTCCGCGTCGAGAACGTGGAAGAACCACTTATGCGTGAGATCCGTTATTTGGACAAACTCATCGATGAGTTGGCAAAAGGAAAGAAAATGGAGAAAATTTTACGAGGTGGCGAATCATGATGGACGTGACGACACTCGTCGACGAGGAACGACTCGATTCATTTATTCATCTGATCGAAGTTATCGATGACCATTTGCCAGAAGGCTTTGAAAAGACGACGGACGGACAGGGTGTCCATTACGTCGTCCCACTCGAGCGATATCCGTCGGGTTATCACGTCACACCAGGGACACCGCTCCCGTTCATTAGCGTGATCGCGCAAAAGCGTCACGTCGGGCTTTACCATATGGGCATCTACTCCGACCCTGAATTGCTCGCGTGGTTCGAACAGGAGTATGCGAATCGGGTCCCAACGAAACTCGACATGGGGAAAAGCTGTATTCGCTTCAATAACGTGAAACGGATCCCGTTTGACCTCATTGGAGAACTCGTCGAGAAGATGACGGTCGAGCAATGGATTCAGCGCTATGAAGGAAACCGAGGCTAACGCTTCGGTTTTTTCGCACATTCATTTCTCTTTCGTGAGCCGTGCATACGGTATGCTTAGAAAAAGGAGGGACGCCTCATGCCACGCTGGCTGAAAATCACTTTATTCTTACTCGTGTTCGGAACATTGTTCTACATCACCCATTTCCACTATGAGTTGCGTCCGTCTGACATCCGCGATACGGTTCTGTCGTTCGGGTGGTGGGGACCACTCTTCTTTATTTTTCTTTACGCCATCGGTCCGGTTGCATTTTTACCGACATCCGTCCTGTCACTCGGAGCCGGACTCGCGTTCGGCGTATGGCCAGGAGTTCTCTATATTATTTTTGGTGCTACCGCTGCCGCGACGACCGGTTACGTCATGGGACGCTTCTTTGGACGTTCGGTCATCAACGTCGAGCGCTATCCATGGTCCGAAAAACTGTTCACCCAAATGGAGCGTCGTGGATTTCTGTACGTGTTTGTCCTTCGGCTCATCCCACTCGTCAGTTTTGACTTACTCAGTTACGCCGGAGGGATCTCGCGCGTCCGTTTCCGTGCGTTTGTACCGGCGACCGTGCTCGGCATGATTCCGGGGACGTTCGCCTACAGCTTTCTCGGAGCGAGTCTCGCGTCAGGTAGCGTCACCACGATTTTCATCGCCGCGCTCGTCTTTGTCGGCTTAATTGTCGTGACGTATATCTTTCGGGAACCGGTGAAAAAATGGCTCGGGTTAAATTGAAAACATGTGAAAAGGAGCCACGCGCTCTTTTTTTGTGCGTCGAATATGCAATTGCAATAAACTTCTGTGAACTTCGTCCGATATGTATAGAGCTACAACAAATGAACACGAGAATGTGAGGAATGAAAGATGAGTTTTACGAAACGAAATCAGTTGATGTTGTTGACGACGTTATTGATTGTGATGACGTCGGTTATTGTCCATGTGCTCCATCGTTTTACCGACTTTGCCTATGCTTATACAATTTTACGAAATGGTGCAGACGGTTATGTGTACTCCGGCGTGACATGGGTCCTTTTCGCAATCCCGATTGCTTTATTCGGGATGATGCTCATTACAGCAAAACGAGACTCTGCGTCCTTTTCCTATTGGATGATGTTGACGCTCACCTTCGCAAGCATCTCGACCGTTGCCGGTGGACAAGGACTCGTCGAGTATCATTTTTCGATTTTTGTCGTCTTGGCGATTTTGTCGTTCATGCGTCGAATTGATTTGATTTTGTATAGCGCCGGAATCTTTGCTGCGCAACATTTACTAGGGTACTTTTTGATTCCTGAGATGATTTGTGGGACGAGCGATTATCCGTTCAGTTTACTCCTCGTTCATGCCGTATATTTGATTCTTCTCAGTACCGTCCTCGTCGCGCAAATCCACTTCCGTAACAAAGAGACGGAACGTGTTGAGGCACAGGAGCAAGAAACGCGACAGTTATTACAACATGCGATTCACGATGTCAGTGCGCTTGTCCAATCTTTAAACAGTCATGCAGAAGAGCTTGAATCCGCTTCGAATCAGTCTCTCGAATCCGGGGAACAAATCGCTGTCACGGTCGACCCGATTGTCGCGCATGCTTCATCCCAACAGGAATCCATGGCGCAAGGGGCTGATGAAATTCACTCGATTCGTTCATTGACTGCGCTCATTCAAGAACGAATGGCCCAGACAGCCGCAGCGTCCTCGCGTATCGCTAAAGATGCCCTTGCCGGGAACAAAGACATGCATCTCATGGAAGCGAAAGTACAAGAAATCATCACCGAATCGGAACAGCTCGATCGAATCGTCGCAACGATGTCGACTCGTTCAACCGAAATCCAAGGAATCTTGCAACAAGTCGGCTCGATCAGTGAACAGACGAATATGCTCGCCTTGAACGCATCCATTGAAGCAGCACGCGCTGGTGAGGCTGGTCGCGGATTCGCAGTCGTCGCCTCTGAAGTCGGGAAACTCGCTGTCCAATCGCGTGAATATGCATCCGAGATGACCCGTGTCCTCGGTGGGTTGATGGAGGATACGACCGTCGTCTCCAAATCGGCGCATCTATTCAAACAAGCGACGGAAAACTGTCAAACGGTCACGAACGATGTGACGGCTGTTTTTGGACGTCTAACGGAAGATGTTTCAGAAATCGACGAACAGATCGCTTCGATTCAAGAGACACGCCAACAGGTCACGACACAAATGGAAGCACTCGAAACACGACTTGAATCGACGAAATATGCGGCGAACGAACTCCAGCAACAGATTCACCACGTTGCCGCAGCAACGGAAGAACAAGTCGCCATTCAAAAAGAACTTAGTTCCATGTCGGACCGACTCGCTCTAACAGCGAATTCGCTCGAAGACGTGACGACTCAACTCGAAGATCACGCCACTCGCGCCTAACATAAATGCCCTCGACCAAGCGGTCGAGGGCATTTTCATTATCGGTCGAGTAATTGACGAATTCCGTCCGCGAGCGGTGTGACCGGGCGTCCAAGAACCGGTTCAAAGTCACTCTCGTGAATTTCGAGTGTCCCTTGACGAATACTTTTTTGAATGCCTGCTAGTAGGGAAACTACGTCATCAGGCATCCCTGCCCCGCGCATCGTCTCTTCATATGCTTCGAGATTTAGCTCCTGCATCATGACGTCACGACCTAACACCTCACTAAGTGCACCTACTAAATCTTTTTGCGTATGGAGCGGTCCTGACAATTCATACACCGCACTCTCTTGCTGTTCTTTCAACAGGACGTTCGCCGCTGCTTCCGCATAGTCTTGTTGAAGCGCCCAACCGACCTTCCCGTCCCGAGCCGCTGTGATCCACGGTGCCCCGTCCACGACTGCTTGCATGCTCGGCAATTCGTTCTCTAAGTACCAATTGTTCCGCAAAAACGCATACGGAATCCCCGATTCTACGATTGCTTCCTCTGTGACGACGTGTGGAGGTGCCATCAAGTTCTCACTGTCTGTCGCATCGGCTAGACTCGTGTAGGCGATGAAGGAAACACCTGCCCGTTTCGCCGCCTCAACCGCGTTCGTATGTTGACGAATGCGCGTATCGTTATCGCCATCTGCCGAGATGATCAACAGACGCTCAACACCTTTGAACGCTTCATCGAGTGTGTCCGGCTGATCAAAATCTCCGTGTCGTACATCAATCCCGCGCTCTTTTAGCGATGCTGCTTTCTGCGGATTACGTACACTGACTGCGAGGTCACTCGCATCAATCGATTTGAGAAGTTCCTCTACGATTTTCGAGCCGAGTTTACCCGTTGCTCCGGTGACTAAGTACTTCATTTTTATTTTCCTCCTCTAACCTGTAATTGAATCAGTTACATGTAATCATAATAATTACAGGTAACTCATTTGTCAATTATTCTTTCCCTGTTATACTAAACATGTAACAAAGTTGTTAACATGCATGAACAGAAAAGGAGAAATTTATGACAATCAGTAGTCGATTTTCAGTGGCCATCCACATGCTGACTCTTGTCGCACTTTCACCGCCAGAAGTTATCTCGTCAGATTTTTTAGCGCGGAGCGTAAATACGAACCCTGCCCTCATTCGAAAAATTATGGCTATGTTGAAGAAGGCTGAATTGATTCAGGTCAAACCTGGTGTTGCCGGTGCGACTCTTACAAAAACATTAACCGACATCTCACTTCTCGAAATATATCAAGCTGTTGCTGTTGTTGAACCCAATGAACTGTTTGGGATACACGAGAAACCAAATCCTGATTGCCCAATCGGTCGAAACATCCAAGCGACAATCGAGCCGATTTTCATTACAGCTCAAGCTGCAATGGAACAAGTGCTTGAACAAATTATGCTTGCAGATGTTGTCAAAGACATTGATCAATCAGCAGATTGAGAGATTCGATTCATGACCCACTCTTAAGAGAGTGGTTTTTTTATGAAATTAAAACTTGACTTTAAGTTCTCATGAACCTATTTTTAATATATAAGTTCAAAAGACCTTAAAAGGAGGAGTTGTTGTTGACCCTACTCATCGGGTTTTTACTCATCGTCATCTTCATGCTCGCACTTGACCTCGGGGTGTTCCACCGTAAAGCACACGAAGTCTCGCTCCGCGAAGCGTGGACGTGGACGTTTGTCTGGATCGGGATTGCCATCGCATTCGGAGGATGGTTGTTCTTCACGCAAGGCAGTACAGCCGCAACAGAATATGCGAGCGTCTACTTTATCGAAAAGGCACTCGCGATCGATAACGTCTTCGTCTTCTCACTTGTTTTCGCCTATTTCGCCATCCCACTCAAGTATCAACACAAGGTACTGTTCTGGGGGATTCTCGGAGCAATTTTCTTCCGCGCCGTCTTCATCGTCGCTGGGGTATCCCTTTTAGAAAACTTCGGTTGGGTCTATTACGTGTTCGGAGCGTTCCTCGTTTATACGGGATGGATGATGTATAAGAATATCGGGAAAGACGAGTCACTTGAAGAAAACAAGACGATTCGTTGGCTCGAGCGACGCCTTCCCATCACACAAGACATCACATCCGGGAAGTTCACGAAACGCATCAATGGGAAGCTGTTCTTCACCCCCCTCTTCATCGCGCTCATCTTCATCGAGTTGTCGGATATCGTCTTCGCTGTCGATTCGGTCGCCGCAAGTTTTGCGTATTCACGTGACCCGTATATCATCTTCTATGCGAACATCATGGCGATTCTCGGACTTCGTAGTCTCTACTTCGTTCTCGCCAACTTGATCGACCGCTTCTACTATTTGAAACACGGTCTCAGCTTCATGCTCGTCTTCATCGGGGCGAAGATGATTTTGGGTGATGTGTACAAGATGCCGATTTGGATGTCTCTTGGAACCATCGTTCTCGTCATCTTGATTAGCGTTCTCTATAGTTTCTACAAAACGAAACCTGGTTCGTCCAAACACGTATAATGAATCAATCGATCCATTTCGTCGGTGTTCTTTCTTTGAAATTCGGGTAATTATTGAGGTGCACCACTACAGAAAAGGGGATTCAATATGTTTGATTGGATTGGCCTCATGAGTATCGGTCTCGTCTTCGGGATCATCCTCATGTTACTCTTCAATACCTTATTCGGATTGGTGTTCGGTGTCGTTCTTGGCGTCAGCCTCGTCGTTACCAACCAAATCGAGCGAAACAAACAAACGACGATTCATTAACCAAAAAGCACGCGCTCCCATTATTTGAGAGCGCGTGCTTTTATATCAAAACATCGTATATGGATTGATGCTGTTGGCAGGAGCTGAACTGCTATACACATAGCTGTTTCGATGTACTTCGAAGTGAAGGTGGTTCCCGAACGAGTTGCCGGTATTCCCGACCGTTCCAATTGTTGCTCCCTTTGCTAGCGTCTGTCCTGTGACGACATTGAGACGATCGAGGTGTGCATATACTGTGATGTATGTTTGTCCGTTCAACTGATGGCTCATCATGACGTGGTTACCGTAAGCCCCATAGTTTCGAGAAACGATGACTTTTCCATAAGCGGCTGACACGACCGGTGTTCCTCTTGGAGCAGCCAAGTCGATGCCGTTATGGAACGTATAACCGTACTGCCCGCTCGCCGGACCATACTTTTGTGTCAACGTCCCTTTTGTCGGGATGATCATTTTCGCAGTCGATGTCGTTGAAAGCGTTGAGACACTGTACTTCTTCACATATGTACTGGATACGTAGCGGGACGTCCCGTTGAAGTTAATTTTCGTCCATCCCCCGCTCACGCCGAGATACTTGAACGACTGTCCCAACTTGGCGCTACCGACGATCGCATACGTCGTGCTCGGGCCCGAACGGACGTTTAAACTGTTGGTCGTCACTTTGACATAATACGTGGTGGCGGCTTCAGCCGGGGTACCGGCGGGAGTGAAGATTCCGACGGTGAGAAGAACGGCACAGAAGAGAGAGAGCATCTTTCGTTTCATAATGTGGTAAATCCTTTCAATTATGTATTTAAATTTTTATATTTTATATTATCTAACTGAAAAAATTTTACCACCAAAATGAACCGACAAATATGTCATTTATATTTCAAATAAAGGAAAACAAATTCTAACTTACTTTCTTTATTTTTCCTTTCGAATGGATTAAAAAATACACAGCCCCATTCGACTGTGTATGTCTATTATTCTTGATTTTCTTCTTCCTCTTCTAAATCTTTGATCAGTTGCTTCATTTCTTCGATTTCGCGACGTTGCGCTTCAATGATTCCTTCAGCCAGTTCTTTGACGCGCGGATCTTCAATTTCAGCTCGCTCACTCGTCAAGATCGCAATCGAGTGGTGCGGAATCATCGCCTTCATCCAACTGACGTCATCGACAGTCGTTTGACTCCGTACAAGCCACAGGGAGACACTGAAGACGAGGGCGCTGACCGCTATAATGATAAAATTGAAGGCTTTATTCTTGTACATCCCCCACATGAAGAGCAACATGACGATTGCCATGACCGATCCCATGATGAGTGCCATATACAACCTCGTTTGACTAAAGAAGATATGGTTGATTTGAAAGACGTTCAAATACATGAGCCAATACATAATAAATGTAGAGACCGCAATCATGATGCCGAATTTACCATATGATTTCATCTCGTTCATCCTTTCTTGTTATGCATGTAGAATTACTTTTACCTACTTGTTCTGTACTCAAACCTGCATATTTTTTAGCCATGGCGTGTTCTGAATGTTTTTCACTTCTTTTTCACAATCGTCGGGTAGACTAATGAAATTGAGATTTTGCACGGAAGGAGAACGACAATGCAAGAGGTGACATTGCGTGACGTATTGGCATCACTGGATTCTGTGTTATCTTGGTCGTATCTGGACCGTCCTGAAGATATGGCGATTCGCGGCATCGGAACGACACCAAAAAAAATTAAAAAAATGTTTTTATATGTATGCAAACGTCCGATTAATGAACGAGGTGTCGATTTAGTGAAGGTGGCCATCCGAAACGGGGCAGTCGCCATTGTCACGGATCGCCCGATTGATGCGAGAGTGCCCGTCATTTACTGTTGAGACGTCGCGCGCGCATGTGAACAACTACAGACTCTTTTCGCTACAGAAGGAAATCATGCGAAGCACGCGGAACGATAATAAATAAAGGAAGGAGGAGTACAAGATGAAGATTCTCATTGTAGACGATGAAGAAAAAATGAGACATTTGATTCGTCTGTTCCTTGAGGGTGATGGGTACTCTTGCATCGAGGCAAGCGATGCTCGTTCCGCACTCGACAAAATCGAAGAGCGACCGGATCTCGTCCTTTTAGATATTATGATGCCAGAAGTAGATGGGATCTCACTTTGTCGTCAGTTAAAGACGATGGACCCGGCATTACCTGTCGTCTTGTTGACGGCACGGTCAGACAACGAGACGACCATCCGAGGATTAGATGCTGGAGCGGATGATTATGTTACGAAACCGTTCGACGGAAACGTCCTCCTCGCCCGTATTCGCGCCGTCTTACGACGGACCCGTGTCGTCAATATTCAATACGGTCCGCTTCGATATGATGAAGAGAGCGGACGTATCCTTTATGAGGAACAAGAAATCGTCCTCACGCCGAAAGCGACGGCCATTCTGAAACTGTTCCTTCAGCATCCGAATCGACTCTTCAACCGCCTAGATTTATTTGACCTTGTCTGGCCCTACTCTGCAGAATCCGATCCTCGCACGGTTGATGCGCATATTCGTATGATTCGAGAAAAGTTAGGGGATGCAGGATTTCCGATTGATGATTATTTAAAGACGGTATGGGGACGTGGCTATCGATGGACCGAAGAGCGTTCCGGATGAAGCGAAGTCGTAACAGTCTACCATTTCGCATCAGCCTCGTCTTCCTCTTATCTACGTTATTAATTGAAGGCGTATTATTCCTTCTCCTTTATCACACGTTACTCGGCGAACGCGTTGTAGAAGAAATCAATCGTCTCGAGTCGAGAGCCGAGAGCCATGCGAACGTGTTGGCGATGAACTTTTCAAAAGAGACGATTGGTCACGTTGCTACGATGGAAAGTGAGACGGACACAAAAGTTGCCATCACTGACCCAGCACATGTTCTTCTTCAAACGTCCCGTTCTTTTCCGCAGGTACTAGTCGATACCGTCGAAACGAAACGACGTATAGGTCCATTCGATGATACGACTGTTTTAGAGGACGACTGGGAAAACGAGCCGTATTTAAGCGTTCGTACGCCAATCACAGATGATCTCGATACACGGTATGGGTACGTCTACATGTTTTTACCGACTGAGATCATTCATGGAATCAGTCATCGCCTTCAGTTGCGATTTCTCTACATCACGGCTATCGCACTCGTGACGACGATCTTGACTTTCATTCTTCTAAGTCGACTCATTTCAAAACCGATTGAGTCATTAAGACGAGCGACGGAGAACGTTCTCACAAACCCGGACGATTTACAGTTACCGACGAATCGAGTTGATGAAATCGGAGAATTGGCACGTTCAATCGAATCGATGTCTCTTGAATTATCTCGGCTACGACGCGAGCGGCATCAGTTTCTATCCGATCTCTCACATGAAATCAAGACCCCTCTCACTTATTTGAGAGGGTATGCCGAAATCGCTTCGAAAGACAGCACTCCAGAATCACTTCGGCAACAGTCGATTCAAACGATTTTAGATGAGAGCCGCTCGCTCACAGAACTCGTCGAAAATGCATTTCAATTGGCACAGCTCGATGAAAACACGTTCTTGTTACATCGAGAAGAAGTATCTGTCACGACGTTTTGTGCGGATTTACGACGAATGCTCGATACGATGTTTCGGATGACGACGATTCGCTTCGATACTCTGCCAAATGTCGGACGACCAGATGTTTCGCTCACATTAGACCGTCATCGAATGCTCCAAGTCTTCCGCTCCATCGCCCATAATGCGATTGAACATAGTGAGGCTTCACATGTCTCCCTTCGTTCGAACGTCACGGACACTCACCTGATCCTGACCATTACAGACAATGGGAAAGGCATTCCTGAAGAAGATTTACCGCACATTTTTGACCGTCTATATCGTGTGGAAAAATCACGGTCCCGTCAGACCGGTGGCAGTGGACTCGGACTCGCGATTGCTGATCAAATCGTCGTGCGCCACGGTGGGACGTTGACGGTATCTTCGGATACATCAGGTACTTCGTTCACCGTCACACTTCCGCTCGACAAAAAGACGCCTTCCCTTTAATGGAAAGGCGTCTTTACTTAGTCGAGCTCCCCTGCGTCAAGACGTGTCTGCCACTCTCCGTCCGTGAACTCATATACACTGTTATCCGATGTGACAAGCAACATGTGCTCCTCTTTGATGGCCAATTCGATTGGCACAGCGTCCACTTGAAGCTCTGGAAGGTTGAACGTCTCTGTCGACTCATCATCTAAGTTGAAACGAACCCCTTCGAATGAACCATCTGTCTGTCGAATGTAGGCCAACTGCCCATCGTCCTCCCCGACCGTGACGACTTGTTCCGACTCGATGAGTGGCTCGAAGGAGTCTCCGGCATCGTTCGAAACGAGGATGCCGGACGGTCCATACAAGAAGACGCGCTCCGCATCCGTCGCATCGGCGACGATGCCTGCCACTTGTACTCCCTCGATTCCGTTCACTTGCATCGGTTCAAATGATTTCCCACCATCGATTGAACGATAAAATCCCGGCTCTAGCTCCGAGGTCGCTTCTTCCAAATAAACGTAGAGTGTACCCGTGGCATAACCGGCGCTCATATAGTGGAAATCTGCCTCGCCTTCTAGCGACCGACTCTCGAGTACTGTCCCATGATTTTTTCCATGCATAACCCCAAGTGGATTTTTGAAATCTGTCCGACGATCGGGGTGACCGCTCGCATAAAATCCATCCTCGACGACTTCAAACCCCATATAGTCGTGACGATTCGTCGGAAGTGTATACCAACCGTCTTCTCGATATTCTATCAACCCGTCATGCGTCGCGATGACAGGACGTTCGTCGTCTTGCCAAAATCCAGCCCCGTGGATATGAGAAACCGTTTCATCGGATCCCACACGCTGCCACTCGTCTTTTGTAGGGGGCGTCACGTTCTCGGATTGACTAGTGTCCGACGGTACTTCTTCCGTTCCACAAGCCGTTAAAAGCAGTGGAGTCAGGAATAGTGATAGCATCAACATTCGTTTCATCTAAATCCCTCCATCTATAGCATCCCATCTAGCATACGTGCTAAAGATGAAAAACTTGTTAAATCTTCAAAAGTCGAGCGTTGATGGCGACAATAACTGTGCTTAAACTCATCAAGACGGCACCGATGGCCGGGGACAAGATGATGCCAATCGGAGCCAACACACCTGCAGCGAGCGGGATGGCGACGATGTTATACCCTGCGGCCCACCACAAGTTTTGAATCATCTTTCGATATGTGTTCTGTGAAAGCTCTAAAATCGATAGCACATCTTTCGGATTGCTACGGACGAGGACGATGTCAGCCGTCTCAACAGCAACGTCCGTCCCGCTGCCGATGGCAATACCGACATCCGCTTGCGCTAGTGCCGGAGCATCATTGATTCCATCCCCGACCATCGCTACTTTGCTGCCATCTTTCTGGACGTCTTTTACCTGGTTCGCCTTGTCGTCTGGTAATACTTCGGCATACACGTCATCGATGCCGAGCTGACCCGCGACCCAATGTGCGACCTTCTCATTGTCCCCCGTCAACATGATGGAACGGACTCCTTTTTCACGAAGTGCCTCGACGGTCTCTTTCGCCTCTTCCCGCACTAAATCGGCCATTGCAATCATACCAACCCATTCCCCGTCCTTTAAGACAAAGACGACGGTCTTTCCTTCTCCCGAGAGTCGTGCGAACGTCTCTTCATCGATCTGAATGTGTTGATCACGGATATGACGTGGACTGACGACTTGAACATGCGCTCCTTCAACCGTCCCTTCTAACCCGACACCCGCCATCGAACCGAAGTTGTCGACAGTCGCCAGTTTCAATTCTCGTTTCTCGGCTTCTCTTAAAATTCCTTGCGCGAGCGGATGTTGCGACTCCCGTTCGACAGCTCCAGCTAATCGCAATACATCTTCTTCTGTGAAAGATGAGCTCGCTTGTACGTCCGTGACACCGAAGTTTCCTTCCGTCAACGTACCCGTCTTATCAAAGATGACGGCATCGAGGCGACGCGCTTCTTCAAATTGAGTCCGATTACGGATAAGGAGACCTTGTTTCGCCGATAACGCTGTCGAAACGGCAACAACGAGCGGTGTCGCTAGTCCGAGTGCGTGCGGACATGAGATGACCATGACCGTCACCATCCGTTCGACTGAGGTTCCGACCGAATAGCCAAGCATGAACCAGATAGTAAATGTGATGACGCCTGCTGCAAGCGCGATATAGAACAAATATTTCGCCGCACGGTTTGCTAAGTTTTGAGCCCGTGATTTCGATTTTTGAGCCTCGCTCACCAATTCGATGACTTTTGACAAGTACGTGCTTTCTCCCGTACCAATCGTTTCAATCGTCAAACTACCTTCTTGGTTGATTGAACCCGCAATGACATCTTCACCTTCTGTCTTTTCGACCGGGACCGATTCACCGGTCAACATCGACTCGTCGATCGTCGTTCGTCCTTTGATGATTTTCCCGTCTACCGGGACCTGTTCTCCTGGTTTGACTAGAATCCGGTCTCCTTCTTTTAGTTCAGAGATCGGGACGTCTTCCGTTTCTTCCCCATTGATGCGATGTGCCTCGTTCGGTAACAGTTGAACGAGTTGCTCCAACGCATTTGACGCCCCCATCACAGAACGCATCTCAATCCAGTGACCGAGTAGCATGATCACAATCAATGAAGCAAGTTCCCAAAAGAAGTCATGTCCACTTCCATATCCAAAAATAACAGCTGCGCTATAAAAGTAAGCGACACTGATTGCTAAGCCGATCAGCATCATCATGCCTGGGCTACGATCCCGCAGCTCCTCTACACTCCCTTTTAAGAACGGCCATCCTCCGTATACATACACAATCGTCGCCAATACAAATAAGATAGTCTTTTCAAGCGGAAAATTGAGTTCAAACTGTAGCCATTCTTGAATCATGTCCGACAACAATAAAATCGGAATCATCAGACCAATCGATACGAAAAAGCGTCGTTTGAAATCGTCAATCATATGTTCGTGTCCGCCATGATGAGAATCGTGACTCTCCTCATGATGTTCATGGTGTTGATTGTGTTCGTGTTCCATCATCTATCCTCTCCTTTACACATATTTCATACCCCTATGCGGTATATAAATAAACGGATTCGGACTTTCATGTTTCTTTCACAATTAGGTGGTACAACAGAGTGAGGACTGAACAATGAAGGAGTGTTATCAGATGAAATCAAAAGGAATGTGGTTTTTGTTGACGGGGATTTTAATTGGGGGCATCCTCGTTTTACTAGCCGTTCTCTTCAACGGGACATGGAACCATAACAACAATATGAATCAAGATCATATGATGGGCAATGATTCGTCAACCCGGCAAATGGGTGACCACATGATGGGCAATGGCGGACCGATGGGACACGGTGCGACCCAAAATCTCCAAGCATCGGATGAACCGACACAGCCACTTCCGATTCCGACTGCCTTACAGCCAGATCGTGTCACGGGAGACACGGTCTACTACACGGTGGAAGCAACTAAAGGCACGTCACGATTTTTCAAAGACGGCAAAAAATCGGAAACGTTCGGCTATAATGGAAACTTGCTCGGACCGATGCTCGAGTTACCGAAAGGAAAAACAGTCGTGATTGATACCATCAATCGATTGGATGAACCGACAACGTTCCACTGGCACGGACTCGTTATCCCTGCCGACATGGACGGGGGACCTCATCAAGCTGTAGCTGCGGGTAAACATGCACAAGTTCGACTCGACATCGACCAAGAACCTAGTACGCTTTGGTTTCACCCCCATCCGATGGGATTGACAGCTGAACAAGTTTACAAAGGGCTCGCCGGCCTTCTTTATGTGACCGACGATGCACAGAGTGGTCTCCCGAATGACTATGGTGTCGATGACATCCCGCTAATCGTACAGGATCGGCTCTTCACTGATAACGGTGAGCTTGATTACGATGCCCACATGAACGTCGATGGGACGACAGGGGATACGATTCTTGCGAACGGTGTCATCAACACCACGTTCGATGTTCAAACCGAGACGTTACGAGTGCGACTAGTCAACGGTTCGAACGCACGTAATTTCGACTTCACGCTATCGAACGGAAAGAATTTGATTCAAATTGCAGGAGACGGTGGTCTGTTGGAAAAACCAGTTCCCTTGAAGACCATTTCGTTGACACCGGGCGAACGGGCAGAGGTGCTGATTGATTTTTCACAAGTAGAAGATGACGTATCCTTAGAAGCGGACGGGGTGACGTTCACCACGTTTCGTGTTGGTGAACTCGATAAGACGTCCATCGATATTCCGACAACTAAAACGAGAGAGCGTTCGACAGATGAGAAGGCAGATCGCCGACTCACGCTGTTTGGAATGGGAAATATGGTATCAATCAATGGAAAAACGTTTGACCCAGAGCGTATCGATATCGAAGCGAAACGCGGAGACACTGAGGTATGGGAGATTGAAAATAAGCCGGATATGATGGGTGGGATGACACATCCTTTCCACATCCACGGCGTCCAGTTCCGAGTCATCAGTCGAGACGGCAGCCCGCCAGCCGATCAGGAGAAAGGGTGGAAAGACACGGTCGCTGTGGCTCCTGATGAACAGGTGAAAATCGAACTGACCTTCACCAAAACGGGAACGTTCATGTATCATTGCCACATCCTCGAACATGAAGAAAACGGGATGATGGGACAATTAAAAGTGACTGAATAACTCACGCTTCTCCGTTCACGTAACGGAGAGGTGTTTTAAATGTCCGTCCCAATTTCACTACGTTTCTGCTAGGACTATTGCCTGTATAGGGATTCCTTCTCGAATGTCGTATACTTGTTGTGAATGAATGTACAAATGTTCGTGAGGAGGTAGATCTATGCGCCGATTTCGTAGGGTTAGGCAAAAACGCTCCGCTCGTCAAAAACAGCAACGTCATACGTTCTCCATCGCTTCTATCGTGGAAGAAGTACAGGATGCGATGTGTTATATCGATTTCTCAAGGTGCCGCCTGTATACGAATGATTCTCTTCGTCAATGGTACCCTTCTATGATGACACAGTCTTTTGACACATTGGACACATTGACTCATTATGTATATACCACGTTGGAACGGCACGAGGCGGATTCCGCACAAGTCATGCACCTGATTCAGGAATTGCTCGAATGTGCGACCGAAATGGATCCAAGGATGGCCTCACGTCGTCTTCGTTTTGATGACAAAACGCTACATTTGATTTTCAACTTTACGCGGACACCACGTGGCGTTTTCGTCATGTGGCGCGACCAAACGGAAGCCGTCCGCTTTGAAGAGCGTAAAGACAGTTTTCTTGCCGAACTGTCTCATGATTTCCGTACGCCATTGACTGCCATCCACGGCTATACGGAGTTACTTATGAGACGTCATCAAGGTGCGGAAAAGTCGTATCAGATGCTACAACAAGTCAAACAAGAATCGGAACGTCTGGAGCGGCTCGTTGATAATTTCCTCGACTATCAAAAAGAACGCTACACGGCTGATCAACTGAACGTGACGACGTTCGCACTCCCTCCTCTTCTAGAGGATGTCATGTCGAGCTATCAGACGACCTCCCCGCTTCATACAGTGACGTTTGAAGCGAACGATGTCTTGATTCAAGCAGATGAAGAAAAGTTACGGCAATTGCTCCATAACCTGATTAGCAATGCGATCAAGTATTCTCCCGAAGGTGGGGAGGTTCATGCCCAGGTTGAGGAATGCGACGGGACAGTGATCTTGTCCGTATCTGACACCGGCATCGGCATTCCGGAAGATGCCCTTCCCTACGTATTTGATGAATACTATCGTGTCGAATCGGCTGCCCACCAATCGATTAAAGGAACCGGTCTCGGGCTACGAATCTGCAAACGCATCGCCGAAGCCCACGGTTGGGGCATCCATGCAGATTCGGTATATGGAGAAGGGACGACTTTCACGATCGAGCTTCATACCAGACAGAGTTGTCCATTGCTTCCATCCCCTAAACACTCGCTTTCGTTCGACTGATTTGATCGGTCGAACGTTTTTGTCTTACCTCAATTTGAGAATGAAGCTTCTACCTTTTGGGAATAAAGAAATGACGAAGAGAGGAGGCAATGAAGATGAAACAACGAGGACATTTATCGATTCCAGTCGCGGTCGTATTCGCCGTCGTCTTTGGTCTGACTCTCGACAATTGGTGGCTCGGAATCGGGATTGGCATCGCCATGTTTTTCGCATTTCGAGGAACGAAGAAAAAAGCGTGAAGAAATGACGAAAATTTACACACCTTCAGATTGACAATTATTTGAAGACTGCTACCGTTAATGTATAGTCCATAAAAAAGGTCGTGAAGGAATGACGCTCACCGTTTTATTGCTTAATGCTTGTGTCGCATTCACCGGGTTTTATATCATCTCGAAGATTTATCATTCTTCACTGTTTAACTCATACCGTCTTCGTAGTTTCGTGATCGGACTACTCGCCGGTGCGCTCGGTCTGTTTTTGATGTATAACGCCGTGGAAGTCAACGATACGGTCCGTGTCGATTTACGTCACTTACCGCTCGTGTTGCTCGCGTTTTATGGAGCCCGTTTCCCTTTATTCATCGCAACACTCTTCATTGCGAGCACACGATTCTTGTTCGGAATGACCGAACAAGCCGCGATTGCGTTTGTCGCGACGTTTATCGTCAGTATCGGGATGCTCTGGATTCATCGGTTGCTTCGGGAGCGACTTTTCATCCAAAGCATCTTCTTGAACGTATGGGCACTCTTCATCATCTCGATTGCCGTCTACATCAATATGGGTTGGAGCACGGCGTATGTGTCCCTCGTCTTGACCATTTGGATGATTGGAATGCTCGTCGGTCTGCTTTCGAGCATCCTCACCATCGATCTTGAACAGACGACCCGTCGTGCCATCGAGTATAAGCAGTCGTCTGAACGGGACCATTTGACGGGTCTATACAATCGACGTGTATGGGATCGATATACGGCATCCGTCGGGCAAGAGAATCGGACGTATAATGTGCTTGCGCTCGATATCGATCATTTTAAACATGTGAACGATACATATGGGCACGGAAACGGTGATCTCGTCTTACAACAGTTTGCCAACATCCTGAAGGTGGAAACACGTGCCCACGACACGGTCGCTCGTATTGGTGGGGAAGAGTTCGTCATTTTAATGTACGATTTGACGCCTGAAAAAGTGGATAAAGTAGCTAACCGGATTCGGGAACGGATTGCCGCTGAAACGTTCCATTTGAATGACTTCCCACCGATTCACATCACGACGTCCGTCGGGGTCGCCCATGGCACCTCGCTTCCCATCAAACGAATGGTCGACCTCGCCGATTCGGCGCTCTATCAAGCAAAAAACGAAGGACGCAATCAAGTTGTCGTCTCGACCTATGACATACCACAACCGATCATGACATGAACGAACCCCGCTCCTTTTCAGAAGCGGGGTTTGTTGTACTCATTTTGTAAACTGTTCAACCTCATCTGTCATGATGGCCGAAACTGCTATCGGGGGCAGGTCCTTCACATCGTTAATCGTATAGAGACGTGTCTCCAGTGTCGTACGACGCATCTGTTCCCATGCAGTTGATCCGATAAATTCAGCCTGTGCGTGAATCGCTTCGGCCCGAATCATTTCAGCGAATGAGACGGTGTCCGCCTCACCCGTAAGTGTCAACACTGCAAGCCGAGCGTGCGGAGCCACATCCCGCATCCGGACGAGTGTTTCACGATTAAACGAGGAGAACACGACACGGTCACCGAGTTCAAACTCGTCAACAGCGAGCCAAGCGAGTCGTTCGATTCCCGGATACGCATATTGGTCCGTCTTCAATTCGATGTTCAGGGTGACGTCACTCCGTTCGATCAAGCCGAGCACTTCTTCTAATGTCGGGATACGCTCATAGTCGTCAATCTTCAACTGACGAAGCTCTTGAAGCGTCATGTCTTTCACCCATCCGGTCCCGTCTGTTGTCCGGTCGACGGTCTCGTCATGAATGACGACGAGGCGACCGTCCTTCGATAGCTGAACATCCAGCTCAATCCCATCTACGTATGGGAGAGCCGCCTCGAACGCAGACAATGTATTTTCCGGGTAATTGGCGCTATAGCCGCGATGTGCGTAAATCAACATCTCACTGCCCCAAGGTGGAAGTCGTCTCATCGGCCGCACGTTTCAATGCCTCTTCGACCGACACGCCTTGATACAAGCTCTCCATCGCATTGACGACACTTTGACGTGATTGTGGGAACGTCGAGATGAGCGCCCCTTGTGTCGCTGGTGATGGTTTCGTCTCACTGAGCTGGTCGACCGTTACTTTCAATTGTGGATATTTCGCCCACATCTCTTCAACGACCGGTTCATTGTATGCGTCAGGGTTGATGGCGAAGTAGCCTGTGTCGACATGCCACTGAGCTTGTGCTTCCGTTGATGACACATACTTCATGAATTCCCATGCGCCTTCTTTTGTCTCTTCGGCGATACCATCACCCATCCAAAGTGATGCGCCACCGATGACGACGCCTTGACGGTCCGCTTCACTCGGCACTGGTAAGTATGATGCGCCGACTTCAAAGTCCGCGTTGTCTGCGACCGTACGGATCCCTGCTGAAGAATCGAGGTACATGGCAACTTTCCCAGATTGGAATGCCGCGCGCATATCGTCCCAGTTCTGACCGACGTTTAAGAACGTCTTCTCGTCATACATCTCTTTGATCAAGTTGAACGCATTCTGTCCCTCTTCCCCATCGAACACGGCTTTCGTCGGCTCACCGTTACGTCCATTCTCATTATCGACATACAGCCCACCTTGCGCAGCCACAAGTTGTTCAAAGAACCATCCATAGTTGAGCATCGTGAAGCCCGTCTGGCCGTCCGTCGTCAACTTTTTCGCCGCCTCTTTCAATTCGTCATACGTCCGTGGCGCCTTCTCCGGGTCGAGCCCTACCTTTTTGAACGCATCCTTATTATAGATGAGGACCGGTGTCGATGAGTTGAACGGCATCGAATATTGTTTCCCATCGACCTGATAGTAACTCAAGATATTCTCTTCCCATACGCTCGTATCAAAATCCTCTTTGTCGATAAACTCTTGAACTGGTGTGATTTTATTCGAATCGATCATGTATTTCGTCCCGACTTCGAACGTTTGCATGATGGCCGGAGCGTCTTCTGAACCAGCGACCGCATTGAATTTTGTCAGTGCTTCTTCATACGTTCCTTGGAAGACCGGTTTGACTTCATAGTCGTCTTGCGAAGCGTTGAACGCATCAACTTGACTGTTTAACGCCGTCTCCAAGTCCCCGCTCATCGCGTGCCAAAAGACAACCTCTGTCTTTCCATCTTCTGTCGTCGCCGCCACCGGTGCCGCTTCTTCACTGCCACATGCCCCGAGTAATAATACCGAACTTGCCAACCCTGCGAATAATCCTAACTTTTTCATGTGTCATATCCCCCTATTATTTGATAGCGCCTTGCGTCAAACCTTCTTGCAGGTGCTTTTGTCCTGCAAACAACAATACGAGTGTCGGAATGATAATCAAGATGACTGCCGCCATGACGACGCCCCAATCCGAAGCGACCTCGTTCGACTGCATCTGTTTGATGCCGATTTGAACCGTCCGCGCCTGTTCCGTATTCGTGACGAGAAGCGGCCATAAGTACATATTCCAAGTCGTTAAAAAGCTATACACCGACAATGTGACGAGCGGTGTCTTCGAGACCGGTAAGACGACGTTCCAAAAGAAACGGAAGCGACTAATCCCAGCAATTTGGGACGCCTCGTACATTTCATACGGAATCGTTTTAAACTGTTGCCGAAGTAAGAATGTCCCGAATGCGAGCGCGAAGAACGGCACCGACAGTCCCCAGACACTATTCAGCCAACCGAGCGACTGAATCGTTAAAAAGTTCGGTACCATCGTCGCTTCCCATGGCACCATCATCGTCGCCAGGAAGAGCATGAAGATGAGCCCTTTTCCTTTAAAGTCGATGAAGACGAACGCGAATGCCGCGAGACTCGACAAGACGACCTGTCCAATCATCACGAGGAGCGCCACAATCAGACTGTTGAGCAGGTACGTCATCATCGGGATGCGCTCGAACGCGGCCACATAGTTTTCAAATGAAGGCTCACGCGGGAGCAGATGTCCCTGAAGCACTTCCTTCCCGTCCATCAGACTAATTGAAAACGCATAGGCGATCGGAAACAGCATGACGACGGCGCTCAAGACGAGTAAGACATATACGCCAACATTCCGTAGTCTCATTGGTAATGCACCTTCCTTTCGACCAATTTAAATTGGAGCCATGTCAACAAAAGGACGGCGATAAATAAGAGCACGGCCTGTGCACTGGCGCTGCCGACGTTATAGTTGATGAACGCATCTTTGTAAATGGCATAGACGATGACATTCGTCGCATTCGTCGGTCCACCTTTCGTCAATAAATCAATCTGCCCGAACGTCTGGAAGGCATTGATGAGCGAGATGATCCCGACGAAGAAGAGTGTCGGTGACAACATCGGGATGGTGATGGCGCGGAGCTGTGTCCAATAGCTCGTCCCAGCAATGTCCGCACTCTCATACAACGTTCGGTCAATGTTTTGCAGACCACCGAGTAGAATCAAGAACGTGAAGCCGATGTTCATCCAAACGGTCGCAAGTGACACGGAAAGGAGCGCATACTGTGGATCGAGGAGCCACTGCACGCCGCTCGCACCAATTGCCTCGAGGAATCGGTTGAAGATACCGATTGACGGATTGTACATGAACATCCAAATGACAGATGATGCCGCGACGCTCATCCCCATCGTCGCCGAGAACGCCGTCCGAAAGATGCCAATACCCTTCAGTTTCTCATTGGCAAGGAGTGCGAGACCGAGCGCGATGAGAATTGTGAGCGGGACCGTCAAGAGGACGAAGCCGACCGTCGCTTGGATGCTTTGCCAAAACGCGGCACTTGTGAACAGATGGCTATAGTGACCGACTCCTACAAATTCGAGTGGTGTCCCTTGCGTGTCCGTCCGAAAGAAACTTAAGTACATCGTCCGAAGAAGCGGATAGACGAGAAAGACACCGAATAAGATGATGGACGGGGACAAATACAACAGCCCGCTCACCGCATCCGTCAATCTCGCTCGAACTTTTTGTCTCGGTAAAGCGACCGTCATTGGAACACCTCCAACGCCTCAAACAGCTTCGGCTGTCGTGGCTCGATGCGATGCCCGTTCGTATCAAATAGCGACATCTGTTTCGGATCCACATAACACGCCACTTTTTCGCCGACCGTAAGCGGCCATTGTCCCGGCCATTTCGCCAACCATTCATTTCCTCCGACATCGAAGGCGAGAATCGTTTCGGTCCCGAGCACCTCGATGTTTTTCAACTCTGCATAAAATGTCACATCTTCGTCCGCCGGTTTAATTTGTTCTGGACGGACACCAAGTGTCGCCTGTGGTACTTCCGTCAAGGCATTTGGGTGGAATATGCGACCGTCCGATGCCATCCAGCCTTTTTCTTGTCGTGTGACCTCGACTAGGTTCATTGGAGGCGACCCGATGAAAGAAGCGACGAACGTGTTCGCCGGTTTGTTATATAAGTCGAGCGGCTTTCCGACTTGTTGGACTTCGCCTTCATTGAGAAGCATGATCCGGTCCGCCATCGTCATCGCCTCGACTTGGTCGTGAGTGACATAAATCATCGTCAGTCCGAGTTTTCGTTGTAACTGGCGAATCTCTGAGCGCATCTTTGCCCGTAATTTCGCGTCCAAGTTCGAAAGTGGCTCATCCATCAGACAAATCGGTGCCTCGGTCACGATGGCCCGTGCCAAAGCGACACGTTGTCTTTGACCACCCGATAACTCACGTGGCTTCCGTTTTAAATAATCGGTAAGTCCAAGTGTCTCGGCCGCCTGGAGGCAACGCTCTCGCTGTTCAAGCTTCGTCAGTCCTTTCGTATGTAGACCGAACGTGATATTTTTTTCAACCGTCATATGTGGGTAGAGGGCATAGTTTTGGAATACCATCGACAAGTGACGCTCACTCGGCTTCATCCCGTTGGCCGCTACCCCATCGATACGAAGCGTGCCGCTTGTGATGGATTCGAGCCCGGCAATCATCCGAAGCATCGTACTCTTCCCGCAACCGGATGGTCCGACGAGTGCGAAAAATTCACCTGCTTCAATTGTCACGTCAATCCCTCGAATGACTTCCGTCTCCCCGAATGATTTTGTCAGTTGTTGTAACTGTATTGATTTCATGCTAATTCCTCCTTCTGACTTTGTACGTTCCAAAGTCGTTCATCCCCGGTCGATACGGCGAATGCCCCATGATCGAGGGCGCGATGCACATCAATCGGTTGACGAATCATGCCACCCGTCACAATCGGAAAGGAGACTTCCTGGGAAATCTTCTCGACCACGCTCGGAATCAGACCCGGCATGAGTTCAATCGCATCCGGTTGTTGCGCCTCGGCGAGCTTGAGCCCACTCGTGACAGCATCGGAGTCGACGAGAAAGAGTCGTTGTACCGTCAAGAGCCCCGCTCGCTTCGCATGCTGGAGCACGGATGCTTTCGTCGTGACAATCCCATCGGCGCCGACACGTTTGGCGAGGTAATCGATCCCGTCCCGGTCGAGGCTGATCCCATTGATTCGCTCGGCGTGGAGGAAGACCGTTCGATTCTCTCGCTTCAAGTGCGCCACATAGCGGTCGAGTGTACTGAGCGTTCCCATCATGAGAAACGTCGTCGTCACATCCGTCCGTAAAAACGCCTCGATTTGTTTTGGACTTTTGATGGAGGCAATCATCCGTTCTTGTCCGATTCGTGCAATCGCTTCATTCACTTGAATCATCCTTTCTTGAAAAAAAAGGACCAACAGAAACGACACGTCATCGACGTACGGGCTTCTGTTGGTCTCTCAAAGGTTCTACCGGTAACTATTCACTTGGAGTGAGGGGGTCTCACAGCTCCTATCGTAACGAACGATTGTAAAGACACGATAAAGGAATCGCAAAGTTTCATGAAGAGAACGTAAAAAAACCGATTCACGGGGAATCGGTCAACGTCTGTTCGGCTTTCGCTAAGATGTCGGCTTTCACGTCATCATCCCGTCCCCGCCAATTGCGGACCATCATCTTCATCCGCTGGTTTTTCGAGAATCGTTCTTCGTGACGATCGATGAACCGCCAATAGAGGGCGTTGAACGGACAGGCGTCGTCTTCTGTCGTATGTTTTGGGTTGTATGGGCAACCCCGACAGTAGTCACTCATCCGGTCGATATATTTCCCGGAAGCGACATACGGTTTTGTGGCGAGCTTTCCACCGTCCGCATGAAGGGCCATCCCAAGAACGTTCGGTAAGACGACCCAGTCATAGGCATCGATATACATCTCGTTGAACCAGTCGCTCGTCTGCTTCGGATTAATCTCGAAAAGGGTCGCATAGTTTCCGAGTACCATCAGTCGCTGGATATGATGATTGTGAGCATGCGCGACGACCGGTTTCAAACTTTGATGCAGACAGTTCAACTCCGTCTTCGCATCCCAGAAGAAGGACGGTAAGTCGCGTTCATGTTTGAACGTGTTCACGTCTTCATAACCGGGCATGACAGCGAGATAGACGGCGCGCATATATTCCCGCCAACCAAGGATTTGCCGGACGAATCCTTCAATCGACGATAGAGGGGCGTCGGCCTGACATGCCGCATCAACGACTTCTCGCGGTGTCAATAGACCGATATTGATGGCAGCCGACAACAGGCTGTGCGACATCTCCGGCTCATCCGTCATCATCGCATCTTGATACGGACCGAACGACTCAAGTCGTTCTTCCACGAACCGTTTCAGGGCACGTCTTGCCTCGGAATGGGTGACCGGCCAGTGAAATGGGGTTGATTCCCCCGGATGATCCGAGAATGTCGACTCGACCTTTTCGATGACGTCTTTCGTGATGGGATCCGGACGAAAATGGATGGCGGACGGAAACGATAGACCTTCTTTCGGCGGCTTTCGGTTATCCGCATCGAATGACCATTTCCCACCTTGAGGCTTCCCATCTTCGAGCAAGACATCGAATCGTTTCCGCATGTGACGATAAAAACGATCCATTCGCCACGGCTCACTGCCGAGTGTCTCGGTCGCTTCTTCTTTTGATAAGTAGAAGAGCGGGACATCCGTATGTTCGACCAGTTTATACTTCTTCCCGAATTGTTTCAGTTTTTTCGCCATCGGTTCATCCGTGACGGCGGTGACATGAATTTCGTCCGGATTGTACTGTTTCACATGGTTGTCCCATGCCTCTTGGAACGAATCCGCCTCATGGTAATCCACAGTATATCCTTTTTTGCGCAGTTCTTCCGCAAAGTGGCGCATCGCAGAGAAGATGAGGACGAGCTTTTGTTTATGGTACGGACGCCATGTTGCGCGTGATGTCGCCTCAATCATAACGATGACGTCATCTTCCTTCATATCCTTCAGCATCGCAAGCTCGTGCGAGAGTTGATTGCCGAGTATCCAAAATGAATGCATGTTGTTGACTCCTTTATCTCATCAATATGCTACAATCAAGCTACTTTCAAAGTGAGGTGATGATATGCTCCCACACGTGTTCAAAAACTGGGTGGACAGTCAGTATGAAAATCCACGCGGTCCCGTCGGAAAATATATCGGGGAAAAGATGGTGCGCCAACATCGCATCGAAGTCGAGTGGACAATCGAGCAGTTACAGATGCATCCAAATGCCACCGTTCTCGAGCTCGGATGTGGGGCCGGTGATGCTTTGGCGACGATTCGCCATAAACGTGATGATGTGTCCGTGATTGGGCTCGATCGTTCAAAGACAATCATTCATTCAGCGCGAAAACGAAATGACGCATCTATTCAAACAGGACGTGCTCATTTCATTCAAGGAGATTTGCATCAACTTGAAGTGGCAGACGTATCCGCCAATCACGTGTTTAGCATTCACACGCTATATTTTTGGGAAGAGATCACGACCGTCCTGTCTGAAATCGAACGTGTCTTGAAACCGAATGGTACATTCGTTATCACGTACTGCGATGGAAAAGGCGATGTCGAGTGGACCAGCATTTCCGATATGGTTCAGGATCGATTTATTCCCGAAGCAATCAACCTCGGATTTGAGGATGTGTCGGTACAACGCGGACCGGACTCCCGTGATTATCATACGGTCGCCGTGATGGGGCATAAACCAAATCTTTAATTATTACCCGTTTTTCATTCGATTCTTTCACGACAATCGGTTCCTTGTTGCTGAATGCAAAAACAGAGGCTAAACCAATGACAATCCATCGGTTTAGCCTATTGGTGTTATTGATCAAATTGATATGTGTTCTTCCCGCTCGCTTTCGAACGATACAGCGCAACGTCTGCTTCTTTCAACAATCGACTAAGTTCAGGCTGAACGTCAGGTTCATATTGAACAATTCCAATGCTCGCTGACAACGGGAGATGGTCATCCCATTCTTTCAATACAGACAAGATTTGCGTGGCATACTCAATCATGACCTCTTTTGACAGAGCGTGTGCGATTTTGATTAAAAATTCATCTCCACCTAAGCGATACACTTTTGAATCAGGAATCGGCTCCGACAAACGTCTCAGACGAAGCGCCACTTCTTTCAAGACAAGGTCTCCTTCATCATGACCGAATGTGTCATTCACATATTTAAACCCATCTAAATCGATGAGGAACATTGCCCCTCCTTGATTCGAATTCGTCTCAAAGTAGTTATACAAGTAATGGCGGTTATAAAGGTCCGTCAATTCATCCCGTGAGGCACGACGTTCGAGTTCTAAATAATAACTAAACATACGAACCACGCGCTTTAACAAGCGGACACTTTTTGAATCGTACTGAGCACTTTTGTGATTGGCGACACAAAGCGTACCGAAAATATCCCCGTTCTTCGTCAGGATTGGGATTCCCAGATACGATTTGATGTTCACTTCGCGTAGTAACGATTGTAGTCTTTTTGACTCGATTTGTTCTTCGATATCTTCATACATTAAGACTTCTCGCTGATTGAAATCAATTCGATTGCACACGGTATCTTTCAAATCAAAAGACATACCTTCTTCAAGTAGGATGGGAGTATCCTGTGACGACAGTTTGAGGATATGCTGGACGTCATTCTCAATTGACGTAAGGTAGACTAGTTTATCTGGTACAATCTCTTTTGCTAACTCAATCAAATCAATCGCGAGTTCATCAAAATTTCGATACATTTGAAACTCATATGAGTGCATATGGCACCTCCACGCTAAAAATCATCCATATTCATTATATCGAACTCTTTCATCATTTCCTTTACCACCATCGAACAATACAAAAAAATACCTCAGACGTCGGATTAGAACCACTACGTCATGAGGCATTTCATATAATCAAACTATCCCCGACTTCTCCGTGTCAACGTCAATCCGCCAAATCCACTGATGACGGCAATGTAAAATCCTAAATCATAGAACCAGCCGGTATTGTTCACTTCATACACGCGGTACGTTTCATTGAACAATCCTAAAATGAGTGACACCGGCGCAATCCATCCGTGCCAGATGCCCCAGAAAAAGCCTGCCGGATCCGTCGTGTACGTCCCGTCTCCGGGTACACAGCCGCCGAGTAATGTGACGAGCGTCAACATCATGAATATGATTCCAATTCGTTTCATCGTTCATCCCTCCTGTAATGTGTATTCCCGATTATCGAAAAAAAGCACTGACAAACGTCAGCGCCACAATTGAACCGTGTTCGCAAACTCGATATCTGTTGCCAGTTCTCCATCAAGTGCATGGAGGTCGAAGTCTTCCCCATCGAGCCATTTTTGGAAGTCGAATATGACCGGATCGCGGTCTCCGCCTAGCGCGAACCACGTCTCGAGCGTTTCCGGGAAATAGGCTGCTGTATGAATCGTCCCCGCCCAGCTCTTGTACAATTCTGAAAAGACGCCTTTGTCGGTGTCGTTCATGAGACGAAACGCGCTCTCCGCATCTTGAATCAAGTGTTGCACGACCTTGATTTCCATCATGCGACGCGTGGAATCATCAAGATGATAGCGATTCTCGTGCTGCAGTAGTTCGAAATGATTTGTACATATATTTGATTCTCGTACTTGTATATCTCGTGGTGTCGCCTCAATCACGCGTGTTTTCGACGACTTGTCATGAACGACATACGTGAATGATCCACGATGCGGAATCTCTTTTAATAAGTCGACTGCTTCTTCCACGGTCGCGCACGTTTCAAGAATAATGCGACCAATCATCTGGCAGACGAACCCGTCCCCCGGTCGACGACGATTGATAAAGTTATAGCCCATGGCGAGCCCTTTTTCATTCATCCCGTCCATACGTCCGGTGACGCGAGAGACCGGTCCGATGACCGCATACCCATCCTCAGGTTGAAACACGTTGTAGCGACCGTCATATGTCATCGGATGATAGTCGTAATTCCGGACAAGGAAATTGTCCCCTGTCAAAATCGAACATCCACTGATTGGATTGTTGACGCGAAAATGTCCGAAATGAAGTAACGTATCATTGAGAGACAACTTCAGCTCATCTTGTAATCCAATCAACTCTTCCCAAATCTTCGGGGCGAATTCATCAAAGGCAGCTTTCGCCTCTACCGCATCAATCTCAAATCGGGGGACGCGCAGTTTCCATTGGTCCGTCCGATTCTCGAGCAATTGGCTTCGTTTAATATATTTCCCTTGAAATCGTCCGAAGTCATAATGACTCCCCCGAAATTGTGTCAGTTCACTAGAGAATTGTTGCATGAAAAAACCTCCCTTGCGCCCATTATAGCGGACGCACGAGAGGTCTGTCTGAAGTGAGACTGTTTATAACTTGAACTGTTGACTCATTCGCTGCATGTCTTCTGCCGTGCTCGATAAATCTTTAACGAGACGGTTCATCGTTTCGCTCGTCGCCGACATCTGTTCTGTCGAAGCGGCCACTTCCTCGTTTCCGGCCGTACTCTCTTCTGAGATTGAGGCGATTTCAGACAATCCATGTTGAATGTGGTCCTGGTTCGTCTTCACTCGATCGAGTTGACCGCGCATCGAACCCGTCAACTGTTGCATATGACGAACGCTCTGTTCAATTTCCGTGAAGGCTCGCTTCGTCGATTCGAGTGTTGCTTTGCCTTCCTCTGCAGCCGCCATACTTTCTGTGAAGGTTTGACCGAGTGCAATCGAATTCTGTTTGACGCTTCCGACGATTTCTGAAATTTCACTGACGGACTCGGCAACACTGTCCGAAAGTTTGCGAATCTCCGAGGCGACGACCGCAAATCCTTTTCCATGCTCGCCGGCACGGGCAGCTTCGATTGCTGCGTTCAAAGCAAGCAAGTTTGTCTGTTGTGAGATTTGACGAATCATTGTGACCAGTTCCGTCACTTCGTCCGCTTGCTGTTCAAAATCGCGCACTTGTCCTTGTGATGTTTTCACTTGCGCATGGATATGTGTCATCTTGTGTACGGCATTCTCCATGTAATGGAGACCGTCCATCGTCACCCGACTGACGACTTCTGCCTGCTCGCTCACTTGTTCCCCGTCTGACGTCGTCTGTTCGACGAGACTCGAGAATTCGTTCATATGTTCGTACAAGCGCATCGTCAAGACGCTTTGGTTTTCCACGCCACTTGCGATTTCTTCCATCGTATAGGCGATTTGACGAGATGCATCATTCACCTCTTCTGAAATACCCGAGACGTTCCCACTCTCATCCCGTACCGTTTGTGCCGACGTTTGAATTCCGGAAATCAAATCTTTTAACATATGGGTCATCTTGTCCATCGAGACCGTTAGGCGTTTAATTTCGTCATTTGATTTCAATCGAATGCTTTCAACCTCTGTTGTCGCAGTCGCCAAGTCTCCTGCAGCAATCGATGTCGCCACTCGCTCCAGTGATCGGAGTGGATTCAACTTCCAACCGAGGTAGCGCCAAATGATAACTGCGGATACGGCAAGTAAAATGAGAAGTCCGATCAGGATTGGAATCAAGTTATCTTTTAAAACCTGTCCTGTAATGGCTTCGACTTCAGTCGCGGCCTTGTCAACGCCGAGCACCCCAATAATTTCACCGCCACGTTTAATCGGAACAAGAACGGTTACGTATTTTCCAAATTCGGGATCATCAATGATATCTGTCGTGACCGTTCCCCCTTGAAATGCAGCGGTCGCACCTTCATATGTCATCGCTGTAGTGGGGGAACCAATCTCGGCGGCTTCCGCTTCATCTAATCCGTCTACGATAATTTGAACTTCCTTACCTTCCGTTGCGAGCGTATACACGTACATGGCACCAACTTGTTGACGATATGTATCCAATTCTTTTCGCAACTGCTCGTATTGTTCATTCTTTGTCGGATTTTTTATAAATGCTGAATATGTATCCACATCAAATCGTTCAGCAATCCGCTCTCCATCCTCAATCATTGTTGCATGTAGTGTACTTAGTACAGCAGATTTCGTACTAAAATATTGAACCACTCCGAACGCGACGATGAGCAGCGTAACGAAGACTAACATCGCTGCTAAAATTCGTGTCTGCAACGATTGTGATTTCTGTTTCATTCTGATCCCTCCATTTTTTCCTTACTCTATTTATCGGATAGAACGGACTTATCTCCACAAAAAAACAGACGATTTTCGACAAAATCGTCTGTTTCTACTTCGTATTTGTCGAATCGATGACTTCAAGTGGAATCGTGACCTCTGCTTCGCCTTCCTCTACGAGATGGAAGAGTGGCAGAGTTTCGGAGATGAACAAATCGGGATCGACATCTGTTTGATATTCATACGTACGAATATCTTCTTCCCGCTCTGCAATCAGTTCCCCGAACGGAATCGCGACTCGTTCACCTTCGACCTCATAACTCATGACCGTTGTCGGATCGAGACGGCGATTTTCAAGCATACGAATCGTGAAGAGCATCGTCGTGTTGTTCGTCCGTTCAAGTGAGACTGCCATCGCGTCGGACTGCCCAGCCCGTTTCTCAATCATTGTCTCTCCCACGTTTTGCTCATATACAACATTCTCATCGTTCGACTCTTTCGTTTGAAATTGTTGACAGCCCACAATCGTCATTAAGCCGACTAGTAATACAATGACTAAAGCACGCATCCCATTTCTCCTTACTTCAAGGCGAAAGTGAGTTCTGCTTCACAAGCAACTTCTCCATCGACTGTAGCCACGGCACGTCCTTTACCGATTGGACCACGTATTTTCATGATTTCTACCTCGAGGCGAAGCTGATCACCTGGGACGACTTGGCGTTTGAAACGACAGTTGTCAATCCCTGCGAAAAAGGCAAGTTTGCCTCGATTCGATTCGTCTTTCAACATCGCAAAAGCACCGACCTGAGCGAGTGCCTCAACAATCAAGACGCCTGGCATGACGTTATAGTCTGGGAAATGCCCGTTAAAGAACTCTTCGTTCGCCGTGACATTTTTTAATCCGACAGCACGTTTCTTTTCTTCGACTTCAATAATTCGATCAATCAATAGAAACGGGTATCTGTGTGGGATTACTTCTTTAATTTGCTCAATTGTATACATCCATCCACCGCCTTTAAGAGGTTAGCCAAAAATCGGTGATATGGCGCCAGGTTTCGATATCAAACACGTCTTTCCAGTCCCCTCCGCCAATGACGCTATACCCAATGATCGCTCCAAGGGCGAGCATTGCGATTGCCAACACTAAAACAACGAGGACCCGGAGTAAAATCGGGAATCGGCGATGATTTGATAATCGCGATCGTTTTTTCTGCTCCGTCTCTTGTTCTGGTGAACCTTTTTGTTCTTCCGAACTTGTTTGTTCATCGTTCGCCACGTCCAACCATCCTTTCAGCTAAAATGATTATATCATATTAGTACCTGGTATTAAAATGCGTAAATTGCTACCTTTTTAGTGTACCCTATGCACAAATGTCGAACAAGCATCCTTCCCTGACAGAAGCTGAACGATTTTTTCCTTTCATCATAAATATGCTACGCTTATGCTATTCAATGTCAGGAGGTTTGTATATGTTAAAAGAATTTAAAAAATTCGCGATGCGCGGGAATGTCATCGATCTCGCTATCGCTGTCGTACTCGGTGCGGCGTTCACAGCCATCGTGAACTCGCTCGTCAATGATATTTTTATGCCGCTTCTCGGAATCATTATCGGAGGAATTGATTTTTCGAACTTAAAAGCGAGCGTGCTTGGAGTGGACGTCTTATACGGGAACTTCATCCAACAGATTGTATCGTTCATCTTGATTGCTTTTGCCCTCTTCCTAATCGTCAAGGTCATCAATCGTCTACAACGTGAGAAGGAAGTGGAAGAAGCTGCTATTCCGACTCCAACGAAAGAAGAGCAACTGTTGACGGAGATTCGTGATTTATTAAAAAATCGTTCTTGATGAACACGAAAGCGCCCGACTATTGTCGAGGCGCCTTTTCAATGACATGACGTACGCGTTGGACCGCACTCGTCAGTAACGGAGCAGCTTCCCAAATTGCTTCTTCTAACGTCATAATGCGTGATACGATCGGGAATATTGCGATGATTCCGGATTCTAGATGAGAGGTGAAGTCAGACTGTCCGGTGAAAACAAGTGTCGGAACTCCATGCGTATGCGCAAGCCGTGCCAAGCCATAAGGAGCCTTTCCTTCAAGACTCTGCACATCAAATTTTCCTTCACCGGTGATGAGCCAATCTGCACTCTTGATTTGTTCTTCAAATTTAGACCACCTGACCACTTCTTCGATGCCACTCACATAGGTTGCGCCAAGCTGCAATAGCGCAAAGCCGATACCGCCAGCTGCCCCGGCCCCACGTACTGCTCGCATATCCCGTTCAAAACAATTCGCATAGTCATGAAGGATGCGGTCATAAGGCACTGTATCGTTCGTTGCCAATCCTTTCTGCCCTCCGAATACGAACGCCGCCCCGTTCTCTCCAGTTAACGGATTTCGTACATCGGATGCGATTCGCCACTCGACCTCACGTACCCTCGGATCGAGTCCCGACCAATCAATGGATCTTACGTCTTGAAGTTGATGCGGGATGGAAGGGGTGATACTCCCGAATGCATCAAGAAAACGAACCCCTAGCACTTCAAGCATCCCTTTTCCACCATCAATCGTTCCGCTTCCCCCGAGTCCGATTGTGACGACCTTCGCTCCGCGGTTTAACGCCTGTATCATCTGATGACCCACTCCGACTGAACTGTAGCGCCACGGGTCGACATGGGAGATGAGCGTTAGTCCTGTCGTTTCTGCCACTTCGATGACCGCATGCCGCGTTGACGGATTGAAACCGAAACGTGCAACGCGTTTTGTTCCGTCCAAGCACATGACGTTTTCTTCTATGACGGTCCCATCCGCATGCATCACAAGCCAGGCGTCCAAAAAACCTTCTCCCCCATCAGAAATCGGAATGCACGTTACGTCATGACCTATAAGTGCTCGACTGACCGCTTGATTGGCTTCCCCACTCGAAAGTGAGCCTTTGAATGAATCCATCGCGACCACAATCCGCATCGCCCGTTCCCCTCCTTACTATAAAAAAGCCGCTTCTCGACTTGAGAAGCGGTATGCGTTATGGTCGTAATGCCGTGACGAGGCCCATCATTTGATCACTCATCGAAAGAGCACGTGAGTTCATTTGATACGCTCGTTGCGTAATCGTCATATCCGTCATTTCTTTTGTCAAATCGACGTTAGACGATTCTAGTGTCCCTTCAATCAACAGATTTCCGAGCGGACGATCCACTTCGGTCTCCAAATCCGCTGCAAACACGTTATCTCCGAGTGGACGTAATTCCGACGTGTTTCGGACTTCCACGATGTCGAGACGTCCGAACTCTTGTTCCACGCCGTTCACACTCGCCACGACGACACCGTCTTGACGAATCCGATGATTCGTTGCGTCATTCGGCATCGTGATCGGATTGCCGTTATCCCCAAGAAGCGGATTACCGTTCACATCGACGAGCGTCGTCTCGTCACCGACCGATAATTGCATGTTTCCGCTTCGTGTCACCCCAACGCCATTCGGTGTGTCCACGACGAAAAATTGACGGCTCGCCTTCAAAAAGACGTCCAATCCGCGATCGGTCGTACGCACTTGTCCGATGTTGAACTGTTGGGTGATATCGGCGACGTGTCCACCGACTCCGATTCGAATTCCGTTCGGTGTGTCTCGTCCGACTTCAAATTCAGGGCGTGGTTGATTGTTATACGCTTGTGATAGCAGAGAAGCAAAGTTCCCTTGTTGGCGCTTGAAGCCGACCGTATCAACGTTCGCGATGTTATGACCGGTCACATCCAATTGACGTTGAAGTTGCGACAGCGAGTTGACCGAGTTATAAATGGACTGCATGGTGTTCCTCCTTAACGAATACGAGCGATTTCGATTGCTCGCTCGGCACTTTTATCATACGCTTGGACGACTTTTTGATTCGCTTCAAACTGACGATACGTCATCATCAAATCTGCCATCGTCTGATCGAGGTTGACGTTCGCTTCTTCAATAAATCCTTGTAGTACTTCGACCTGGGCCGGTGCCGGCGCATCCCCCGTCACACGCCAGTCATTCCCGACTTGTTCAAGCGTCGTCAAGTCATCGATTTGATAAGCGCCGAGTGTCGCCACATTTTGTCCGAGAGAAGTGATGGTCCCATCTTTTCCTACTTGAAACTCACTCGATGGAAGTTGAATTCGTTCTCCTTCATCAGAAAGGATATAGCCGCCGTCCGCAGAACGAAGGAAGAGCGCCTCATCGATTGAGAAGCGTCCGTTTGTCGTATATAACGTTTCGTCGCCTTGTTCGACTGCAAACATCGGGGCTCCCGCAAAATCAGTGGGCGCCTTTAAGTAAATATCGGTCGGGCTACCAGATTCAGTGATACTTCCAGCTGAGAAACGAGGCATTGTTTCTTGAAGATAAACACCCATCGATAAAGTTCCTACTTCTCCCTTCACGCGCGATTTCGCGTTATCCGGATTGCTGACTTGTGCGAGCAGCATCTCTGGGAACGAACGAACCACGCCGTCAGACGCTTTGAAGCCTGGTGTTCTCACATTACCAAGGTTATTGCTCAAAATCTCTTGTTGGCGCTGCAGGGCATTCATCGCTCCAGCTGCTGTATATAATCCGCGTAGCATAATCGTCTTCCTTTCATCCTGTAACATGATTCACTCTCTATATCGTACCAAACGAGCGTGACATTCACCGTTTTTTCAAAAAAAGTTCATCCCAAAATTAGGATGAACTTTCTTCGTTGACATGATCGACCATCGGTAACTCGACAATCATCGTCGTTCCTTCTCCAAGTTGAGATTGAACAGAGATGGTACCACCGTGCAATTGAACGATTTCTTTACAGATCGCTAATCCTAATCCGGTTCCACCGATGCGTTTACTTTCTTCCGAGGCCGAACGATAAAACTTATCAAAGATTCGCGTCGCATCTTCTTCCGAAAGACCTAACCCTTCGTCCGTGATTCCGACTCGAATCGAATCACCTTCACACGTGACATCGACCGTCACATTCCCACCGTTTGGTGAATATTTGATGGCATTGTTCAGGATATTTGAGAAGACTTGACGCAATTGGGCCGGATCTCCTGCGACGAATAGCGATTCGTCACAATCAAAATGGAAGAAATGATGTTCCGTCGACCCTGCATGAATCTCTAGCAAGTCAGATAGTAAATCATACAAACTCTCCACTTTAAATTCCGGTGCTCCCATCCCTGCCTCCATTTTTTGAACATCTAACAAATCACTGACAAGGCGCTCGAGACGTTTCGTCTCACTCGCAATCATGTCTAAATAGCGTTCTCGTTTCGCGTTCTCCAATTGACGGCTTTTGAGTAGTTCTGAAAAACCGAGAATCGAGGTAAGAGGCGTCCGCAGTTCATGAGATACTGTCGCCACAAGTTCTGTTTTCATCCGATTGATTTCTGTTTCCTGGGTAATATCTCGTGACACGAAGATGACACCTGCGCGTTCATTTTGAAGATCAATCGGTTCTGCATACATTCGAATCGTTTTCTGACCATCCTGCATCGTATACGTGAATGTTTCGTCGAACATGCCTTCTTCTTTGGCACGCTTCGTGAACTGATTTAGTCCCTCTTTGTCGTCAATCTGATCCATGAACATCGGATAATACATCGCAATCGGGTATAAACTGCTCCGTTCAGTTGTTGGAATCGGATGTTCATATAAGTCAAAGAGCGCACTGTTACCAAAACGTTCATTCGTCTTGAGTTCCGTGTAGACGATAGAGTCACGCATCGTATGCAAAATTCGGGCGGTCTTCTCACGTTCGAGATCTACTTGATCTTGTTGATTCCGAAGTGAAGTTGCCATCTCGTTAAATGCTTTGGATAATTGCCCGACTTCATTTTTTAACGGTTTGATTGGAATGAGCGTTGCGCTAGGGTTACTCGCAAGCCGCTCACTGTTCATCATGAGTGTCTGTAATTGATTTGTCAGTCTTAGGATATAAGGCTGTAATCCCACAAACAGCAAGAAGAGTGCCCCGAGTAGGATCAACAACCACATCCACTGGGCCTTCACTAACTGTTTCGAGAGCGCATCGCGTAATTCACTCTCCTGAAAATCAAGATTTTGTCGGTAGTCAGTAAAGACCGATTCCATATCGACGATGCTCGCACTCATATCCGCCGCACTACTTGAATTTAGTTTGAATCGCGTCTGTGTGGACGTTTCATTTTTCGGCATGAATTGTCCGACGGTACGCATCTGTAGAAAAGATTCATCAATCTCTCCCGCTTGTTTTGCAATCACGTATTGTTCAAGAGCCGGCATGACACGGGTCGTGTATATCGAGAAGAGAAGTCTCGCATCTTTTGCGAACTGTGTCTCGTCTTCGTTGCTGGCTTGTGTTTCAAACCAGGTCGTCTGTTCATCAATGTTCGTTTGAGCTGCTCGTACTTCTTCTAATAGAGCACTTTCTCCCAGCAGGACGTGCCCTCGTAATTCATATTGCATCGATTGCCACGTTTCAAACAAGTCTGTCGCCCGTGCACGTTGCTCACTGATTCGTTCTAATTGGACGGTCGTCTCTTGAATCGACTGTTGGGTATAAAAATAGGTCCCAACCGAGGTAAACGTCACTAAAGCAATCAATATATAAAAAATCGTCAAGACTTGTCGACTAATTCGTTGCTCAATCCAACGTTTCATGGAATGCCTTCTTCCTTCACTCTTAGAATGCCTCACCTCGTACGGTGAATGACTTTTTCTGTTCAAACAAAAAAAGTTCGGGTACGATGATGAGACGGAGAGTCACTTCAAAAAATCCATTCACCTAATAGGAAGAATAACGTAAGGACCTCACAAGAAACTCACAAAGATTGAAGGGAATGTGCACATGACGCGTAATCGAATGACGTTTATCTTCATCCTAGTGATGTTGATTGCCGTCAGTCTCACTTTATTAATTCGACATCAGTCGATTAACCCAATCGCTACCGTGAATAAGGGCGAAGCTTCTCTTCTCTCCTCTTCTGTCGACGAAGAGATTTTGCGACTGGACGGCTCATGGCGGTATGAGTCAGGAATTGTTAACCAAGTTGATCGCCGCTCGTATCGAACCATTCCATTTACAACGCCTTATCGGGCATCCACATATGAACTCGACCTCACGTTACCAACCGGAACGTATGCCTTACTCATCCCAAAATCACTATCCTCCTCGACGATTTTGATCGATGGGGAGGCTGTCGAAACGACCCAAATCGGAAACAATCGTCTCATCGAACAGCCGTCTCTACTTTTGCTCGATGATGAGACAAAACAATTCCGACTGACGATTCAACATGAACGACAGGCAGGGAATTCCGCACCTATCGAAGAAAGTATATTGGTCGGACCGTTACATGCCATCATCACCACTCAAAATGCTTATGCTGGCTACGAATTTTTCATGTTGCTCATTTCACTATTGATTGCCATGTTCTATGCCATCGTGTATCTCTTTCACCGAAATGAACGTTTGTACGGTTTCGGGACAGCCTTCTTTTTATTGACGAGTCTTTCCATCATGTCTCGAGACGGCATGTGGATCTCCGGCAGTGACAAGTTGACGTTAAGTTCAGCCTTACTGAGCATCATCATGTTGATTGAATTTTCGAGATGTTTGGAACGTGTATCATTTGACCGGTTTTTAGCCATTTCGAGATATCCGCTGTACGGATTGACTGGTTTAGCCATCCTCTTGCCTTCTTCCGTTTACGAAGTGTTCGAATATTTCGTATGGATGATCGTTTTATTTATCACGTTCTTCTGGGTCGGTTTGAACATCGGATGGCTCCTTGAAAAGTACAAAACAGGCAATCCGCTAGAATTATTAACTTTCACGCTCGCCCAGCTCGTCGGGTATATCGGAATTATGACGTCGACGTTCATCGTATCGCCTAATCAGCAGCTGTACGCCAATACGTTTACTATCATCTATTTCCTGTTGATGTTTTTACTTCTACCGATTCACTTGTCTACGGACAAAAAGAAAAAGCAACAAGTCGAAGCACTGGCCTCTCAGCATGAGATGTCCTTCTTCAATGCTCAAATCAAACCTCACTTCCTATACAATACGTTCGGAAATGTGATTGCACTCTGTTATACGTCTCCACCTGATGCGGCTCGTCTACTCAGTCACTTGAGCACTTACGTCCGCTTCATTTTTGAAAATGGTCGAACGGAAAACGAGATTTCCATTCGACAAGAGGTGGATATGATTGACTCGTATCTCGCCATTGAACAGACGCGGTTTCGCGATTCGTTCGAGGTTGTCAAAGAAATTGATGAATCTCTTTTAGACTGTTCCATCCCACCGTTATTGATTCAGCCACTCGTTGAGAATGCCGTTCGACATGGACTCTACCGACACCCTGGACAAAAGCGGCTCATCCTTTCCATTCAAGAACAGGCTGGAATGATTGTGATTCGTGTTCAAGATACAGGAAGTGGATTTGACCCTAACGTATCAAACGAAACATCTGGGATTGGGCTTTGCAATATTAAAAGTCGAATCGAACACCTTCATGGTGCAACGTTTGACTTAACTTCTACTTTAAAAAAAGGCACGATCATTCACCTGCGTTTACCAAAACAAGAAAGGACGAATCATATCAATGCGTACGATTTTAATTGAAGATGAACATCATCTCTTAGGAATGATGGAGCGAATTGTAAAAGAGGAGCCTTCTCTTGAGTGGGTAGGCTCGTTCCAAAGCCCAACTAAAGCCCTTACATTTATTCAGGAGCACCCGGTCGACCTCGTCTTTTTAGATATCGAGATGCCTGAAATGACCGGGCTCGAATTGGCGACCTATTTGCCGGAACGGACGCAAGTCGTCTTCACGACCGCCCATCAGCAGTATGCCGTCGAAGCGTTCAATTTGCATGCCACGCATTACTTGTTGAAGCCCATCACAGAGCAGATGATTCATAACGTCATTCCGCGTATCATCCAGCGCTATGAGGCGATTCAACAAAAGAATCTCAATCAATCTTGTCGCATACAATTTCTAGATCGTTTTTCGGTACGAACACAAGATGGAAATCTTGTGAAGTGGCCAACACAAAAAACAGAGGAGTTATTTGCCTACTTAGTTTTTCATCGTAAGCAGGTCATTAATAAGTGGGTGCTTGCCGAAACCCTTTACCCGGACATCGATGAACCACAACGCGCCTTACACAACGTATACAACACGATTTATCGATTGAAAAAGACGTTAGCTGAACATAACCTCGATATAACTGTTAATACAATAAATAATGGCTATTCTATCGAGCTTGGTGACTCCTGTGTGTGTGACTATTATGAATGGCTCGATGCGAAAGACGCTTCCGTTTCGAAGACCGAAATCAAAAATCGTTTATTTGTTGATAAAGATTATACATGGCATTGAAAAAGGCATCTCACTTCAACGGTGAGATGCCTTCTTCTTGTTGTATCATCGAACGTTCTCTATTACCGCCCAGTAAACCCTCCGTCAACGTGAAGATGTTGGCCATTCACCCATGCGCCGTCTGGGCCCATCAAGAAAGCGACGAAGCGAGCCGTATCTTCAGGCGTCCCCATTCGCTTGTAAGGAAATAATGGTAGCAAGTGTTCGCGAAGTTCGTCATTGATCCAACCCGTATCCGTCGGTCCCGGATCGAACGCATTCACCGAAATGCCGTATTCTCCTAATCCATTCGCCAACGCAGGTGTGATGGCAATCAATGCACCTTTCGTTGCGATGTAGGCCAGGTTATTCGCATCCGGTCCCCCCGATACGAAGAACAGGATTCGCCCATCTTGATGTCCCGCTTGTTTATAGCGCTCAATAAACGCAAAGGTGAGTCCGAGTGTCCCTTCGTTATTCACCAGGTAATGTTTTCTCAATACGTCGGTCGTAAAGTTCTCGACGTTGACATGTCGCTCATAGGTCGCGTTATGGATTAGCCTGCTCGGTATACCAAGTTTAGCTTCCATTCGATCAAGTAATCCGACCTCGTCTCCTGAAGCCAAATCGTATGCCTCATGCTCGACACGGGTCCCTTCTTCAGTCAGTTCTTGAACCAATCGTTCGATGAAGCCAATTTCTTCCCCGATTCCTTCTTTAGCGTCAAACGGACTCCAGTGCGTCAAGTACAAGTCATGTCCTTCAGAAGCAAGTTTTCGCGCAATCGCAGCACCGATGCCTTGATTGCGACTGACGCCAGTAATGAGTGTAAGTGGTTTGTTCATGATGTCCTCCGATTCTATTTGTTTGTCCTGTTTAGTTTATTAATGAATCGGTGCCATCATGATTCCCCTTCCCTTGATTATTGCTTTCATAATATCTCACTCTCCTCAGAATAAATCCATTTCATAAGCTGTTTTCAATTATAATAGAGATAGTTTTTTACTTGCTTCTGTACATATCACCTTTCCATAAACTACTACAGATTAAAAGGAGTGATTCGAATGAACTTGATTCAAGGCATTGGACAAATCTACATTCCCGTCAAAGAGTTAGATCGAGCTATCACATTCTATCAAAACATCCTGGAACTGCCTCTTCTTTTCCAAGCGGGAACGCTCGCGTTTTTCAATTGCGGTGGCATCCGCCTCATGTTATCTCCTCCTGAAAACGAAGAATTCGCAACATCGAGTCCCATTCTTTACTTGAGTGTTGAATCCATCGATGATGCTTATACTCAGTTGAAAAATGTAGGGGTGTCTTTCATGGATCAGCCTCATCTCGTCGCCAAAATGGACACAACAGAAACGTGGATGAGCTTCTTTCGAGATTCAGAGCATAATCTTCTTGCGCTACTATGCGAAAAGACAACCTAACGTCTGAAACAAAACAAGCGACCGCTCGCGCGGTCGCTTGTTTGTTTATTTCAATCGATCTAAGTTTTCGAGCATGATTCCCGTTCCGTGCGCGACACTGAGTGTTGGCTCCTCAGCCATCATGACCGGCAACATGACGCGTTCTGCGACAAGTTGGTCAAGACCGTGAAGGAGTGCCCCCCCACCTGTCATGATGATGCCGCGGTCGATGATATCCGCTGCGAGTTCCGGAGGTGTCTGTTCGAGGACACGCTTCGCTGCTTCTACGATTTCATTGGCTGATTCCGCCATCGCTTCACGAAGCTCTTCTGATGTGATGGTCACCGTACGTGGCAATCCACGTACCATGTCACGTCCACGAATGTCCATCGATTCGTTCCGTCCTCCTGGGAAGACCGTTGCGATTTCTTTCTTGATTTGTTCTGCCGTACGTTCTCCGATGATAAGCTTGTGCTTCTCTTTGATGGCACGAAGGATATCCGTATCGAAACGATCCCCTGCAATCTTGATGGTCTCACCACAGACGATGTCACCCATCGACAGGATGGCGACGTCTGTCGTCCCACCACCGATGTCGATGATCATATGACCGACCGGTTTCCAAATGTCCATGCCTGAACCGACAGCTGCCGCTTTTGGTTCGACGGCGAGGAAGACTTCCTTCGCACCTGCTTTTTCAGCAGCCTCACGAATGGCTTTTGCTTCAACCGGCGTGACGTTCGCAGGTGTACAAATCAACATACGAATTCCTCCGAAGAAGCCACGGACTTGGATTTTCTCGATGAAGTGACGGAGCATTTCCTCTGTTGTGGCGAAATCGGCGATGACTCCGTCGCGGAGAGGACGGATCGCCACGATATCCCCAGGTGTACGACCAACCATCTCATACGCTTCTGAACCGACTGCTAGTACTTTCCCTGTAGAGCGTTTCATGGCAACGACTGAAGGTTCGTCTAAGACGATTCCTTTCCCTTTGACGTGAATGACAACGTTCGCTGTCCCTAAATCAATCCCGATATCTTTTGAAAACATGATGTATAGGTTCCTCCGTTCGATTCTTCATTGAAAAGAGCGAGAAGAGTCTCTCCTCGCCCTCTCATTCGTACTCGTTTCTTAGTTCTGAACCATTTCTTCAGCAACTTCGACAGTTCCTTCAATACGCTCGATGTCTGCACCGAGTGCTTGAAGTTTCTTGTGGAAGTCAACGTATCCACGGTCGATATGATATAAATCTCCAACGCGTGTCTCTTCTTCCGCGATGAGACCTGCTAGAATAAGTGCTGCTCCAGCACGAAGGTCCGTTGCGACAACTTCCGCTCCCTGGAGGCGTACGCCACCTTTGACGATTGCCGAGCGTCCTTCAATCTTAATGTCCGCGTTCATACGGCGGAACTCTTCCACGTGCATGAAGCGATTCTCAAACACTGTTTCCGTGATGACAGATGTGCCGCCCGCTTTCAAGACGAGTGCCATCATTTGTGACTGCATGTCTGTCGGGAATCCTGGGTGTGGCATCGTCTTCACATCAACCGGCTTCAATTCGTCTGGTGCCGTGACACGCATACCTTCTGCCGTATCCTCGAAGTGGACACCCATTTCTTCCATTTTTGAAATCAATGGACGAAGGTGCTCACGTTCTGCACCGATGACTTCGATGTCACTACCTGTGATGGCACCTGCGACGAGGAACGTACCTGCTTCGATGCGGTCAGGAATGATCGAGTGTTCTGCACCGCGAAGTGTTTCGACACCTTCGATGCGGATTGTTTCTGTACCTGCACCGCGAACGTGTGCGCCCATTCCGTTTAAGAAGTTCGCAAGGTCGACAATCTCAGGTTCTTTTGCAACGTTCTCGATGATAGTCGTACCCTCTGCAAGCACAGCTGCCATCATGATGTTCTCTGTCGCACCAACAGATGGGAAGTCCAAGTAGATTTTAGCGCCTTGGAGACGGCCTTCTACAGAAGCTTCCACGAATCCGTTTCCGATGACCGTTTTCGCACCCATCGCTTCGAATCCTTTTAAGTGGAGGTCAATCGGACGTGAGCCGATTGAGCATCCGCCTGGCATCGCTACACGAGCGTGACCGAGACGGGCAAGAAGAGGTCCCATGACGAGGATTGAAGCACGCATCTTCCGCACATATTCAAGCGGTGCTTCATCTTTGATGTCGCCCGACGCATCGACAGTTACTTCATTCTTTTCTTCATTGAACGATACCTCTGCACCGAGGTGACGAAGTACTTTGTTAATCGTGTACACGTCAGCAAGACGTGGTACGTTTTGTAAGATTGACTTTCCTTCGCTAGCTAATAGAGTGGCAACCAATGTTTTGAGTACGGCGTTTTTTGCTCCCTCAACGCGCACAGTACCTGACAGTTTACGTCCTCCACGGACTACAATCAAATCCTTCATATCTCTCTTTGTCCTCCAACTTCATTGTTTTTTTATATAGTGCGTCGATATCCGATTCCGGATGTGATGATGTCGATTATTTGAATGGTTTGTAAAACGTGATGGTGTTTCATTCATCAATCAATCTGAATAATAAATAAGTGCAAACTGAATGAAAAAACATCATGTCAGACGAATTTATCCTACATGATAATCATATAGGAGTCGTTACAGCAGGATTACAGTTTGTTAAATATTCTGCGACTACTGTATAGGTGCGAGCGCCTGCGCCAGTCGGATATACTCCAAAAAGAACTGGGCAATCAGCGAACCGAAGACAACCGCTACGAGAACGCGCAAGACAGCAGCCTGCGGACTCCTCACTTGATTGAGCAACTTGTCCCATTTGACGGGTAAGAGTGCCCACCAAGCGACGTAAATCGCTATGACATAAATCGCTAGCGAAAATACGGTATTGATCATCGACGATTCCCCTCTTTTCTAAAATTCGTACCATTTTTAATCATATCATGTCATGTTAGAGAAAAAAAGACTTAGGGTCTTAAGCTTCGAGCGGTTTGAACCATTCGATCAACTCACTTTCTCTACAAGCACACCAAAAGGGACGTCATCAGCAGTAATGCCTTACTACAGTAATTGACGTCCCTCACATATTTCAAACATTATTCAATCGATTCGTCAAGGCTACGAGACCAGCGAATCGCTTCGACGTAATATTGAGACCAATCAGAATCTGTGTTATGAAGTGGAATCGTCAACTTTTCGTAGGCGATGACATCCTCTAAAAGCTTTCGCAAACCATTCTGTTCACCGAGTAACGCCGCCTTAACAGGAGGTGCCACCGGAAGCTCCGCAATCAACGTCTGCATCGCCTCATCGAGAATGACGTCGAGTGATGAGAAGATTCCTGTGATAAATGCATCAAACGGTAATACATCTGTCAATGTATCTTCCGCAATCAATTCCATCATTTTGCCACGGATGACACTCTGCTTGATGAGTTCTTTCGATTCAGACGTCTGCATCTCCCGTAGAAGCATCAAATAGGACCATCGTTTCAACTCATCTAACCCAATACGTGCGACGGCCTGTTCAATGGACTGAATCGTTCCTCGCCCTTTTTGATACACCGTATTGACCGAGCGAAGCATTTTATACGATAAGTCGACACTTCTCTCAATCTGAGCCGAAATGCGCCGGAAACTTGGTTCTGGGCGATCGAGCTCCTTCAATACTTCGATGAGCGTATGACGCAACGGGTGAACTTCTGCTCCGTGTACGACAATCGGGCGACTAAAGAAATATCCTTGGAACATTTTATACCCTAGTCGTTTCGCAATCTCGTACTCTGCCGGAGTTTCAATTTTCTCTGCTAGAAATTCGACCCGATGGCCAAGCGCATCAATTAGTTTTTGTTGCTGATCCACTGGAGTCGCTTGATAATCGATTTTAATGATGTCGGCGAGTCCGATCAATGGTCGGTATTTCTCTTCAAAAACGAAATCATCCAATGCGATGGTATAACCTTGACGCCTTAACGAACGGAGGGACTGCAAGACTTTTTCTGTCGGCTCAACGTGTTCAAGCACTTCGACGACGAGTGATTGACGAGGAAGTAGTGATGGGACTTCTCCTTCAATCAACGTCTGAGGAAAGTTGATGAACGCACGCGTCCCCTCTGTCAATTCCCGAAAATTGAACACAAGGTAAGCGTTATGAATGACGTCAGCCGTCGCTAACGAATCATCCACATTCTCAAAGATATTATTTTCGCTGCGGCGATATAACAATTCGTAGCCGCAAACGCGTAATTGTTGGTCAAAAATTGGTTGTCGCGCAACGTAAACTTTCATTCCTCAATCTCCTTTACGGTAGTTCCCACCTTTATTATCGGCTTTCCTTTCAATATTTTTTACTAGTCCAACTATTTAGGGGCGCGACCAAAGACCTATCTTTCATGAGAACAACAAAAAACTCCCACACCAAAGTGTAGGAGTTGACTTACTTAATCGTTCATCTCGCGAATGCTCAAGCGGTTGATTGCTTTTTTGAGCGCAAGTTCTGCACGACGGAATTCGAGTTCTGAGAGCTTTGTGTCTTGGAGACGGCGCTCGGCCCGAACTTTCGCCGCAGAAGCGCGGTCATAGTCAATCTTGTCCGCCATTTCGGCTGTTTCAGCTAAGATCGTCACCGTGTCGGGACGAACTTCCATGAAACCGCCACTGATTGCGATCAGCGTGCGTCCACCATCTTCGTGGCGCAGTTTGAGGACTGAGACATCCAGTGGTGTTACCATCGGTACGTGTTTCGGTAAAATCCCGACTTCACCTGCGACCGAGCGTGCAATCACCATGCGTGCCTCACCTTCGAAGGCTGCACCATCCGGGGTGACGACGTTGACGTGAAGTGTATTCATCGTCTAGTTTCCCCCTTCCGCGTAGGTCTTAGACCAACGTCTTCGCTTTTTCGATGACGTCTTCGATTGGACCGACAAGACGGAATGCATCTTCTGGAAGATCATCGTGTTTACCATCGAGGATCTCTTTGAAGCCGCGTACAGTCTCTTTGACCGGTACATACGAACCTTTTTGACCAGTGAACTGCTCGGCCACGTGGAAGTTTTGCGACAAGAAGAACTGAATACGACGCGCACGGTGTACCGTGAGTTTGTCGTCTTCTGATAATTCATCCATTCCGAGGATTGCGATGATATCTTGGAGTTCTTTGTAGCGTTGTAGTGTTTGTTGAACGTCACGCGCAACAGCATAATGCTCTTCGCCTACGATTTCAGGAGAAAGGGCACGTGATGTTGAAGCGAGTGGGTCAACGGCTGGGTAAATCCCCATCTCAGAGAGACGACGCTCAAGGTTAGTCGTTGCATCAAGGTGAGCGAACGTTGTTGCTGGAGCCGGGTCAGTATAGTCATCGGCTGGTACATAAACCGCTTGAATCGATGTAACCGATCCTTTTGCAGTCGATGTGATTCGCTCTTGAAGCATACCCATTTCAGTCGCAAGCGTTGGTTGGTAACCTACCGCTGATGGCATACGCCCGAGAAGGGCCGATACCTCAGAACCTGCTTGTGTGAAACGGAAGATGTTATCAACGAAGAGAAGAACGTCTTGTCCTTGCTCATCACGGAAGTATTCTGCCATTGTCAAACCAGTCAAGGCAACACGAAGACGTGCACCCGGTGGCTCGTTCATCTGACCGAATACCATTGCTGTTTGTTTAATAACGCCTGAGTCCGTCATCTCGTGGAACAAGTCATTTCCTTCACGCGTACGCTCACCGACTCCTGCGAATACAGAAATCCCGCTGTGCTCTTGCGCGATGTTGTTAATGAGTTCCTGGATGAGGACGGTTTTCCCTACACCGGCACCACCGAAGAGGCCGATTTTACCACCTTTGATGTATGGTGCGAGAAGGTCGACGACTTTAATCCCTGTTTCAAGGATTTCAACTTTCGTTGAAAGCTCGTCGAATGTTGGTGCTTGACGGTGGATTGGTGACCGAAGCACGTCTGCCGCCACTTCTTTATCATCGATTGGGTTACCGAGTACGTTGAAGACGCGTCCTAATGTCGCTTCTCCGACCGGTACTGAAATCGGTGATCCTAAATCAATTACTTCCATGCCGCGGCGAACGCCGTCGGTTGAGTCCATCGCAATCGTACGGACCGTATCATCGCCAAGGTGAACAGCTACCTCGAGCGTCAAGTCAACACTGACATCTTCCGATGAAGTCGCAACGTGTGTGACTTTAAGGGCGTTATAGATGTTTGGTAAGTGGTTTTCGAACTTAACGTCGATAACTGGGCCCATGACTGCGACTACGTGGCCTTTCATGCCGTATTCGTTCATCGTGTTAGCCTCCTACAATCTAGAGGGCGTGCGCCTTATTCAAGCGCCGCCGCACCTCCGACAATCTCTGTAATTTCTTGTGTGATCGCTGCTTGACGCGCGCGGTTGAATTTGAGCTTGAGTCCGCGAATGAGTTCATCCGCATTATCTGTCGCATTCGACATCGCCGTCATCCGAGCTGCATGCTCCGATACTTTCGCATCGAGTAACGCACCATAGATGAGTCCTTCCGCATAACGCGGAAGAAGCGCCGCTAAGATCGTGTCTTCTTCTGGTTCGTATTCGTACACCACATTAGATGCAGATAATTCGATATTCCCGAGCGGGAGCAATTGTTGAATCTTCACTTCTTGGCTGATGACCGAGATGAATGAGTTGTAGCAGAGCTTCAATTCATCAATCTCGCCTTCGCTGAAAGCACCGACCGTCTGTTTAACGATTTCTGATACTTCCACGAAAGATGGTTGGTCGTTCAATCCTGTCATCGCGCTATACACCGGAATGTTGCGTGATTTAAAGAACTGAACACCGACTTTCCCGATGACATAGAGACGATACTCATCTGTCGAGTTATGGTTTGCCTTGAGTTCACGATAGACGTCACGAAGGACACTAGCGTTATACCCACCGGCAAGACCACGGTCTGACGTGATGACGATATAGCCTGTTCGTTTAACGGGACGAACTTGAAGCATCGGGTGCGTCGCACCTGACGTACCGCCGGCAATCGACGAGACGACTTCTTGCAACTTGTTCATGTACGGTTTGAAGTTGGCGTTGTTGCCTTGGGCACGGTTCAACTTCGATGCCGACACCATGTTCATCGCTTTCGTGATTTGCTTCGTGCTTTGGGTCGAGGTGATCCGCATCTGGATCTCACGTAATGATGCCATTTCGATTCACCACCTTAATAGACGCTCGTCACCGGATTAAACCGATGGCGAGAACGTCTTTTTGAATTCCGTAATTGCATCGATCATCGCCTCGTCTGAAGGAAGGTTTCCTGTCTGACGGATTTCGCGGCAAAGATCTGCACGGTTTTGGTCGAGCCATGCGTTCATTTCTTTTTCGAAACGACGTACGTCTTCGACTGGGATGTCATCGAGATGACCTTTCGTGAGTGCGTAGATGATGATGACTTGCTTGTCTACAGAAAGTGGTGCGTTCAAGTCTTGTTTCAAGACTTCAACTGTGCGCTGACCACGGTTCAACTTCGCTTGCGTCGCTTTATCAAGGTCTGACCCGAACTGAGCGAACGCTTCGAGCTCACGGTATGATGCGAGGTCAAGACGAAGTGTACCAGCAACTTTCTTCATCGCTTTTACTTGTGCCGAACCACCTACACGCGATACCGAGAGACCGGCGTTGATCGCTGGGCGTACCCCAGAGAAGAAGAGGTCCGACTGAAGGAAGATCTGACCATCCGTGATCGAGATAACGTTTGTCGGGATGTATGCTGAGATATCCGATGCTTGTGTCTCGATGAACGGAAGTGCAGTCAATGAACCACCACCGAGTTCGTCATTCAACTTCGCTGCACGCTCAAGAAGGCGTGAGTGGAGGTAGAAGACATCCCCTGGATAGGCTTCGCGGCCTGGAGGACGGCGGAGAAGGAGCGAGAGCTCACGGTAAGCTGCCGCTTGTTTCGATAAATCATCATAAACAACGAGGACGTGTTGCCCACGGTCCATGAAGTATTCACCCATCGATACACCCGCGAATGGTGCGAGGTAAAGAAGTGGTGCCGGTTGTGAAGCCGATGCCGAAACAACGATTGTATAGTCGAGCGCGCCGTTTTGACGAAGCGTTTCAACTACGCCACGGACAGTCGATTCTTTCTGACCGATCGCAACGTAAATACAAATCATGTTCTCTTCTTTTTGGTTGATGATCGTATCGATCGCAACCGATGTTTTACCTGTTTGACGGTCACCGATGATCAACTCACGCTGACCACGACCGATTGGAACGAGGGCGTCAATCGCCTTAATTCCTGTTTGAAGTGGTTCGTGAACCGATTTACGAGCCATAACACCGTAAGCTTTACGCTCGATCGGGTTATAGTTGTCAGTCACGATTGGTCCAAGACCATCGATTGGTTGTCCGAGTGGGTTGACGACACGTCCGAGGAGTGCCTCACCGACTGGAACTTCCATGATGCGACCTGTACGTTTGACAGCGTCGCCTTCTTTGATGCCTTTGTAATCGCCAAGGATGATAATCCCGACGTTACCTTCTTCTAAGTTTTGCGCCAAGCCCATTACGCCGTTCGAGAACTCTACGAGTTCCCCCGCCATAACGTTATCGAGACCGTGTGCACGAGCGATTCCGTCACCTACTTGAATGACAGTACCTGTCTCACTGACTTCGAGGTCTGAACCGTACGAAGCGATTCGCTCTTTTAGCAGGGCGCTAATTTCTTCAGCTTTGATTGTCATTGAATTCACCCCTATTTCTTACGCATTCAACAATTCACGCTCAAGGCGTGTCAATTTCGTTTCGATTGTATCATCGTACGTCGTGTATCCGACTTGGACACGAAGTCCACCGATGACTTGTTCATCGACGACGTTTTTCAACTGGAGCGTCTTACCTAACTTCTCTCCGAAGACGAGTTCGACGTCTTTTAAGTCTGATTCTGATAATGGGTAAGCACTCGTGACAATACCCTCTGCGATTCCACGGAAGTCGTTGATGTACTCAAGGACAAAGTGTGGGAGCGCCCGTACTTCTTCAGCACGATCGTTTTCGACCATCACAAGCAACGTATTCAATACGATTGCCGTCATATCACCAAAGCTATCTTTTAACAGCTGTGCAAGCTCGCTGTCGCTGAATGATGGATTCGTCAATACGTTCATCAATTCAGGCGTCGCGTGGAGCACTTCATCGAGCAGGCGCACTTCCGCTTCGACTTGGTCGAGCATCTCTTGTTCGCGCGCTAAGTCGAAGAGCGCTTTGGCATAACGTTTTGCTAATGATCCGTTCATTAGTTAGCGCCTTTCGCCTTAGACAAGAAGTCTGTGACGAGGGCACGTTGTTTCGCTTCGTCGCCTTTAAGGTCAGACTGAAGGACGTGGCGTGCTGCCGAAATCGCTTGTGTGACGACTTCAGTTTGAAGCGCTTGTTTCGCAAGTTCACGTTCGCGATCAATCGCTTTTTCTGCCTCGACTTTAATTTGTTCTGCTTCCATGCGCGCCTGCTCCACCAAGCGTGCCTGTTCAGCTTCTGCTTGTCGACGACTTGAATCGAGCATTTCTTTCGATTCAACACGTGCTGCACTAAGTGCTTCACGTTGTTCAACGACATATGTTTCCGCATCTTTGCGGCTCTTTTCAGCGAGCTCAATTTCATTCGCTACATACTCTTCACGCTGTCTCATCATTCCAAGGAGTGGTCCCCAAGCAAATTTCTTCAACAGGGCCAAGAGTACGAGGAATGTGACAAGTGTAAAGATCATATCTAGGACGCGAAGGCCTTCATGACCTGCTTCCGCTGCAATCATCATCGTATCCATGCATACCCTCCTCTTGACTAAATAAGTGAGGGAGACATGCTCCCTCTTAAGTTGTTCTCGTTAACTCGGAATCAAGAGTTGAGGAGAAGGAAACCGACAGCCACACCGATGATCGGGAGGGCTTCAACCAAACCGATACCGATGAACATTGTTTGACGAAGTTCGTTTTTGAGTTCTGGTTGACGTGCTTGTCCTTGAACTGTACCACCTACGATAAGACCGTTACCGATACCAGCACCAAGTGCTCCAAGTCCGATTACGAGTGCTGTTGCAATAAGATTGAGTTGTTCCATTTTGTAAGTTCCTCCTAGAGAAAATATAAGTAGTTATTGTCTTCACGCTGTTTGTCACTTGCTTGATCAATGCTCAACAGTTGCCTTGTGCCCAATGTACAACATGGCAAGTGTTAGGAAAATATACGACTGGATTAACCCGATAAAGATCGAGAATCCTTGCCATAGCACCATCGGGAAGATTGCAAATACTGCCCCAAGTGGGTTTAATGTACTTTCTGCAGTAATCGCAAGTCCTAAGATGATTGTAATCATGATTTCACCGGCAAAAATGTTACCGTATAGACGCAAACCGAGCGTCAACGTGTTCGCAAACTCTTCAATCAATTTGATTGGGAGCATGAACCATACCGGCTTCACATACTCGAGTGAGTAATGCTTGAATCCTACAAGCTTGATTCCATAATAGTGAGACATTGTAACGACGAGTGTCGACAAGGCCAACGTGACATATGGATCCGCTGTCGGTGAGTTATACCATAACGTATGTCCGCTAATTAGCGTAAATGGTAATCCCATCAAGTTTGAAATCAAAATAAACAGGGTGAGTGTCATACCGAATGCAATAAATCGTCCTCCGGTCTTCCAATCCATTGAACTTGAAATGATGTCACGGACAAACTCCGCAAACCATTCGAAGAAGTTTTGCAATCCCGTTGGTTTAATTGCAAGCGCTCGAGTACCAATCACCGCGAATAAGAAGACTAAAACTGCCGCAATCAACACAGTCAGAATGTTTGTCCAACTGCCATAAAGCGTATAGCCCCCAAGTTCTAAAGAATAGGTGGGTAACCCATGATTCATTAATATTCACCTCTTTTCCTGCTGAGCTGGGCAAGTGCAAACTCGCCAATTTGTATAATGTGGCCGGCGATTAGACCAGTTACCACCGCAATCAAGGATACCCGGTCGTCATAGAATAGACCGACTATCACTGCCAACACACCGACTGCCATTCTTGAAACAGTCCCATGTGATTTCGGGCGTCTGCCCGTTTCAATAACGTCATACATTCGAACAACCGATCGATTTTGCATATGTAAAATGATCAGACTTGCCACTCCACCGATAAAAAGGCCTAAACAAACGGATTCATATCGAGGAATCGCATAGGATACGGCTAACAAAAGAGTAAACCAAACCGAAAACCCTATCGTATAACGCTTCATCAATCTCTTTTGTGCATGTACATTTGCCTGCACCTGATTATTCATTCGTTCTCTCCTGTCAATAAACTCCGAAGAATGAGTACGAGCGCGATGAGTCCGAACAACATCCCCAGAAACACCGACGCATTCAAACCAAATGTTCCCCAAAACTCTCGTCTGACGCCATATTGTCCGACGAAATAACCAATGACGATCGGTCCTGCCAGTGCGGTTGAAAGTTGAGAGGCAATCGAGGCGTAGGATAGGTAACGATTGTCTTTTTTCACCATCCTCGACCTCCTTTTACACAATCAAACTTAGATTCTCTTTCATCAATTCACACTCGCGTGACCGCCAAAAGTCACACAAGTTCAGAGTAACGGAAATGGTATAAGAAGTCAATGGATTTCACAATTATAAAAGCGCTTTAAATCAAGTCATATCAATAGTTTTCCGCACTTCATAAACTAAACGTTTAAAGCACTTTTTAAAGAAAGTGTGAAGAAACGTTGAAATAAAAATGTTGACTTTATAACATTTCACAAAAGGAATCAGATGAAGAATAGTTCAGTTATACCTCCACGTTTTGGAAATTTCAATCCGTAAACGTTTACGTTCACAAAGAGTTACGAAACGGTCGTTGACTACTTTTTGAAATCGTTTTCAACGTCCTGTATCAGTATACCGAGGATGTTTTTGACATGTCGAGCGATTTCGCCCATTTTTTTGTGAGTAATCTCATTCGTTGAATTAGCGGAATGATTGCTCGTCACTCTCCCGTATATTCTTTGTCTGATAGTTAAATAAGAAGAAACTAAGAAATGAACACTTTTATTCGATGCTTCACCTTTCTTTTTTTGTGTCTATTTTGTGACCGAATTGAATGATTAAAATTTCACCTGATCCCCATAAAAAAACGGGAATCGCTCAGGCGATTCCCATGGATCAAACTTACTTCGTACCAAACAAACGGTCACCCGCGTCCCCAAGTCCAGGAACGATATAACCGTGATCATTTAATTTTTCATCGAGTGCCGCAAGATAAATCTCCACATCCGGATGTTCTGCTTGCACACGCTCTACGCCTTCTGGTGCTGCACAAAGACATGCCAATTTGATTGACTTCGCGCCATGCTTTTTGAGTGAGGCGATGGCATCAACAGCCGAACCACCTGTCGCGAGCATTGGGTCTACAACGATAAAATCACGTTCTGTGACATCTGTCGGAAGTTTCAAATAGTATTCGTGTGGCTCAAGCGTTTCCGGGTCACGATAGAGACCGATATGACCGACTTTTACGTTCGGCATCATTTTGAGGAACCCATCCACCATACCAAGTCCTGCACGTAAAATAGGGACGATTCCCAATTTCTTGCCGGCAATCATCTTTTGAGTGGAAACAGAGACCGGTGTCTCGATTTCTACGTCTGTTAGGGGTAGGCTGCGCGTGATTTCGTATGCCATAAGTGAAGATACTTCGTCGACGAGTTCACGGAACTGCTTCGTCCCCGTCTCTACTTTACGCATAATCGTCATTTTGTGCTGAATCAAAGGATGGTCATAAACATGTACTTTTCCCATCTTGCTTCACTCCTCTCTCATTCTCTCTCGAGCATTGTACCCTAACTCAGTTGAGAAGGGTAGAGCCAACTTCTTTTTTCATAAAGGTCAGACGCCATTTTATGGTTGGTTGATTTGAAAATAATCGGTTGTCGGAAGTTCATACGTTTTAGATGACTGTTGGTCCACTACATAGAGTTCCGTCTCTGTCTTCCATACATCAAAAGATTGTTCGGTCAATTCTTCATATAGATGTAAGACTCCGATTTTGACAGCTGTAGATGCTTTCTCATGAGGTTGAATATGAGATAAGGCATCAAACAGTTCTTGTGTCTTTGGACCGTCTAACCATACGGTATCTTGGTTCGACTCAAAAACGGCAAGACGTGTTTCCCCATCGGCTGGACGCGAAGACATCTTATTCAGGGCCGGCCGGCGAACGTGCCCCCAAATCTCAAGGACCGTTCCGTATGTTTTCGATAGGGTTAGTGACGATTGGTTAGCCACGTCTTCTACAATCGGTTGATCGGATAAGATAATCCGTTTCATCAGTTTACGGTGATCCCCTTCCAGAGAAAGCGCCTCCTCTTTCGGATCAACTTTCATGTACGATGCCTCAAACATATTGGGAAGCACGAGTTGTTTCAGGGATGGCGCATCCCCGATTTGAAGGGTGAGCCGATCATCGGCTCGGCTCGTCAAAAACACATACCCTTCATTTTCCCCACTCTTAAACGGAAATAACTTCGGTTCAATGATCGAATCGAGTGTACGTCCGTCCCGTACTGTCTCGAACGTTACAAAGATTGCTCCTGTATCGGGTGTCTTGTAGTGAAAAGCAGAACCCTCCACAATTTCTTCGTGTCCATCATTCAAGTTGAACGTCTTCGCAAGTTGATTGAGATCACTGACTTGATCGAACTCAATCGTTGAGGCAATCTCCGATTCCTCGAATCGCTCTTCGTCAAGAGTTTCAAACTCTTGAATTGATTCTACAGCGAACGTCCGCTCCATCAATTGACTGCTGTTCGCACAGGTGATATACCGTTCGTCCCCCGCGGCAAAATATTTCACAGTTTTAGACCCGAGGACTTCATATAGCGGGTGACGGAATGTGACTTCCGCCACTTTCGCTCTCTTTGTCGGCAAGACATCGGTTGGACGACGCTCGCAATATGTAAGCAATTGTTTTTTCGTCTGTTCTGTTAATGCTATCTCAGGATCTTGCTCGACTCGATAGGAAGACAATGGACGTAACTCAATCGCGTTCATCGTCTCGGTACCACATCCACTCAACAAGATACAACTGAGCAAGATTCCCCAATACGACCGCATTGATGTCCCTCCTCATTCCCAATTCGGTGAAAACCACCTAAATTTTTCTTGTACATCATAACATATAACCTATTTTTGTGATGATTTCAGAATTATTACGTTTCTGATGAATTCTTTTGCATAGTCGCCGCTACAAAAAAGAGCCGATCGATAGATCAGCTCTTTCAAGTATCCGTATTAGTCTTTTTCGTATTCATCTTCCGATTCAGATGAGTCGTCTTGTGAAGAATCGTCCTTCTCATATTGATCGTCCTGTGATTCACGGTCCACTTCAATGACCGCCCCATCTCGATTGAGTTCAAGTTTGACGAAGTCTCCGACTCGTGGTGTCTCCTCATCGATTTCCGAACTTGCCGCTAGTGAATAGGTGTTGTCCTTTCCATCGATGTTGATTGTGACATCTTGATTCGTCAATTTCACGAGTGTCCCGTAAATATAAGAATCTTCGTCTCCGCTCTCACGGTCTACTTCCTTCACTTCATCGTTTTGATTCAATTCAAGTTTGACCCGATCTCCCACTTGCGGTGTATCCTCATCAATTTCATGAGTCGCTGCTAAACGATACGTCGATTCCTTTCCATTGAAACTGATGGTCACATCTTCTTTCGATAACTGAACGAGTGTCCCATATAGTTCATAGTCGTCCCCACTCTCGACTCGCGATGCGTCATCTGATGTGTTACTCGAGTCATCCGATGAAGCGGAGTCGTCCGGGTTGTCCGTTGATTGATCATCACTCGCTTGATTCATTGCTTGTGGAACGATGACTGTGTCCGTCTGATTTCCACTTACGTAAAATCCAATTCCTACAATCGCCATGACAGCTAGTAAAGCTCCGATGATCCAGCCGATACGTCTCATGGTCATTTCCTCCTTATGATGTGTTCTTCTTATTTGCATCATAAGCCTCTCGAGTGAGAGTCCATTTAAGGTTTCATTAGAAGTTGATGAGAAAGTGCGAAACATTCATCATCGAGTCAGATAAAACACACTACCGTCCGGATCATTCGATTCACTTCCAATCGTCCACTCATTCAAGTCCGCCACTTCTTTCGCAATTGCGAGACCGAGACCGCTCCCGCTTCGATCACGGGCTTCATCCAATCGATAAAATCGGTCGAACAAACGATTCCTCACGTCCTTTGGAAGGATTGGTCCACGATCGCGCACCTCAATCCGATCACTCTTCAAATGAAGGCTCGTCTCCTTCGCATACTTCAAACTATTGTCTAACAAGATGACAAGAATGCGCTGTAACGACTCACGATGACCATACCAGTTGCCTGTGGCTTCAACGAATAGATGGACACCGTACGACCGTAAAAAGCGTTCTGCTAGTGACTCTCCAAGTTCAGCTAAATCGATGTCTTCTCGTTCTACCTGCTCGAGTGCAGTGAATCGACTCAATTCAAGCATCGGTTCAATCAAGTCACTTCTCATTTGACGTGACTCCGTCAAAATATGGTCAATCGCTTCTGTGCGCACACTCTCATCTTCTTGTCCCCAGCGCTGCAATAACTTCGCATAGCCCTCGATGACCGTCAATGGCGTCTTCAGTTCATGTGAAACATCGGCAACAAAACGGCGCTGTTGTTCCATCGTTCCTTCGACCCGCTCAATCATATGATTAAATCCGTTCGAAAGGGTCGTCACCTCATCTTGTCGGTCATCTACTTCAATCGTCTCTAACTTCCCGGACTCCGTGATTCGCTCCATCGTTTCAGTCAATCTGCGTAAAGGTGACAGACCTTGACGTAAAATCCACCACGTTCCGAGAAACGTCATTAGAACGGCAAGGAAGAACATGACGAGAAAAATGGTCGCGAGTGCTTGAATCGTATTGCTCACGTCTTGATCTTGAAAGCCGAATGCGAGGCCATCCGTCGTCGCGACCACAAACCAATCATCGATCAGGGCAGGCTCCCCGTAATTGATGGGAAACGTCGTTCCGTCGGGCACTTCTCCACCGATGATTCCCCATTCTCCATTATCTTGACGTTCTAACACGACACTGTCCTCATGAAGTGACAATACCGCATCGCTGTTTCGAACATCTTCTTCCAAGAGATTTAACGCCTGCAATAACACGTCAAAACGTGAATCGACAATTTCCTGCCTGGCGACGAACCACGTCACACCGAAGGAGACGAGGAGAAGCAACAACATGAACCCCGTCATCGCCCATGCGATTTTTGTTCGTAACATCGGTCACTCACCACGCTTCAACATATAACCGACACCACGAACCGTTTGAATCCAAGAACCGGTCAGTTTTTTTCGTACGTACCGGACATAGACGTCCACGACGTTCGTATCCCCATAATAGTCAAATCCCCAAACGTGTTCGACGAGTTGGTCTCGCGTCAACACACGTTCAGGGTGTTCTAAAAAGAAAACCAACAAGTCAAATTCACGTCGAGTCAAGTCGACTTTATTTCCATCGCAATATACTTCATGACGATTCACGTCAACGGTTAATGTCTCATACGTCAATACCTGTTCGGAATGGTCCTGGTGAACGAGCTGACGCATACGTAAAAATGCCCGAATCCGAGCGAGCACCTCTTCGATTTCAAATGGTTTGGTGATGTAATCATCTGCCCCAAGATCGAGTCCGCTCACTTTGTCATAACGATCGCCACGAGCCGTCACCATCAGAACCGGTAACAACGGCCGTTCTTCTTTCAGACGACGTACCACTTCGAGTCCACTCATTTGAGGCAACATCACATCAAGCAAGACGAGATCGACATCATCTACGAGAGCTCGCTCCAAACCGACACGCCCATCCATCGCTACAACGACGGCATACCCGGCGTGCTTCAATTCCAATTCCAGTAATCGCGCAATCTTCGAATCATCTTCTACGACGAGAATCGTCTGCATCCTGCTCACTCCTTTGAAAAAACGTCGAGCGACTCGCTCGACGTATTGTTATTCAATTCCCGAAATCAATCCGCAAAAAACAGACGAACTCCTTCTGGAATAGCGCATTCAACTTGTCTTTCGAGACTGTCTTCCCACTCATCCCAACTCGCGTCCACTCGCTCCAATTGCCGTTCGATGTCCAGCGCCGCTAACGATAGTTGCGACAAGCTGGATTGACCGGTTGAAGTGAAAAAGAAGAATCCGGCAAGTCCGATTCCCATCAGTCCAATCGCCAAAAGAAAAGTTCCAATCGATTTCAATATACGTTTCATCGACACATCCCTCCTACTCGCATCATACGATGTAAATAAGAGAATATAAGGTGGACTTCATTAGAGTTCCATGAGAAAAGGCACTGCTCACGCAGCGCCTCATTCTTCTTCAAGCACGGATTTGGCAATCGGTGCCCAATACGTCCCTTCCATCTCGGAAACGGTCGTCAACGTCTCACGATAAGCCGGATCATTCGCTTTTTTCTCGGCAATCCCTTTCATCCAAAGGACATCCGCTTTGTAACCGGACTCTGGATACGACTCGATATAAGCCGCATAATCCGCGATTTCTGCTTTTTCTAACTTGTTATCGACGAGAAGTCGATAAAATCCGACAGCCTGCTCTTGACCAGCTTTTGCTTTCCCGTCTAACAACTGATCAGCTCGCTCATATTTCTTGTCTTGAACGAGTGCTTCTACCTCGGTCAGCGGTACAACATCTGTTGATGTGTCCTGTGCCTCTTCCGTTGCTTCCTTCGGTTTTTGTTCGTCCGACTCTTGAAGCTTCTCATTCTCTTCTTCGAGTCGAGCGACTTCTGCCTCGAGTTCTTCAAGGCGCTCCGCGAGTGCTTCTTCTTCCGTCACCGTCTCGACAACAGTTTGATCCGATTCGTTCGGCGTCACGACTGGTACGACTGGCGGTTCGGTATCTGGCCAAAACACGAGCGCTCCAGCCGCGAGACCAACGACGAGCGGAAGCCCGAGCCATTTCTTGTCGAACTTGAACGCCTGTCGCCATTCGGCTAAATCCGCATGTTGGATGACAGCTGACGAGAACGAACGAAAGCGGCGCTTGGCCGCTTTTCTTCCGTTCGCCTTTACTTCTAGCGCAAGACCTAGTCGATGGAAAGCAGCCGGCACTTTCATCCCGAGAAGCGGCACGATGCGTTCGCTCGCCTCTTCATAATAGCCGTGGTCGAGGAGCGTCGTGATGACACCGAATTCACTGGCGACAAGACGGAAAGACGGATCGTATTCCCCTTTACGAGCCAACCATTCCGTCATATCGAATAAGGGAAGTTCGGATAGCTCTCGTTCTGCTAGTGTCCGAATATCCATTGACTCAGCCTCGTTCAGGGTAAAGCGGGAACTTCGCCGTTAACGTTTGCACGTCTTGAAGGGCTTCTGCGAGTACCGCTTCGTCTTCATGTTGTTTGAGCACACGTCCGATCAGACGTGCCACTTCTTTCATATCCGTTTCTTTAAAACCACGAGTCGTCATCGCAGCCGTACCGAGACGGATTCCGCTCGTGACAAATGGTGATGCCGGGTCGAACGGGATCGTGTTTTTATTGACCGTGATCCCTGCAGCATCGAGCGCGTGCTCGGCCGCTTTCCCTGTGATATCGATGCCACGAAGATCGACGAGTAAGAGGTGGTTGTCCGTTCCGCCCGATACGATGCGGAGTCCCTCTTCTTCAAGACCTTTCGCAAGCGCCTGCGCATTCGCAATCACTTGACGCTGGTAATCTTTGAATTCAGGTTGAAGTGCCTCACCGAACGCGACCGCTTTCGCTGCGATGACGTGCATGAGAGGGCCACCTTGAATCCCTGGGAAAATTGACTTGTCAATCGCTTTGGCGAACTCTTCTTTACAAAGAATCATTCCGCCACGTGGTCCACGAAGCGTCTTATGCGTCGTCGTCGTGACGAAATGTGCATGCTCGACTGGGTTCGGGTGAAGTCCTGCGGCCACAAGTCCAGCGATGTGCGCCATATCTACCATGAGGTAAGCATCGACACTGTCCGCAATCTCACGGAACTTCGCGAAGTCGATCGTGCGCGGGTATGCTGACGCTCCAGCGACGATCAATTTCGGCTTATGTTCTTTCGCAAGTGCCGCGACGACGTCGTAGTCGATGTGTTCTGTCTCTTTGTCTACACCGTATTCGACGAAGTTATATTGCACACCTGAGAAGTTGACCGGACTACCGTGCGTCAAGTGACCACCATGAGACAGGTTCATCCCGAGAACCGTATCTCCTGCTTCAAGCACCGTGAAATAGACCGCCATGTTTGCTTGTGCACCCGAGTGTGGTTGTACGTTCGCATGTTCTGCACCGAACAACTCTTTCGCACGGTCACGCGCCAAGTTTTCAGCGACGTCGACAAACTCACAGCCACCATAATAACGGCGTCCTGGATATCCTTCGGCATATTTGTTTGTCAATACGCCTCCTTGCGCTTCCATGACCGCTTCTGAAACAAAGTTTTCTGAAGCGATGAGTTCGATGTTGTCGCGCTGACGACCGAGCTCGTGTTGCATTGCCTCAAACAATTCTGCATCCTGCACTTTCAACTTCGTCGTGTTTACCATGTGAAGACCCCCTCTAAATGTCTAAAAATCAACACCCCCATCGTACCACACGCTTGTTTTTTTGGGTATCGCTATAATCTGACGAAAAGTTGGGTATGATTTAGAGAGAATCCAAAGGAGGTCACTTCATGATTGAGACAAAAGAAATCACAATTACACCGTTCGAACGCACTCGAACGGTTCGGATCTATACACCTGCCGACTATGAGACATCCGAAAAACGATATCCGGTCCTCTATATGCACGATGGACAGAACTGCTTTGCTGACGAGGATGCGAGCTATCACATGAGCTGGCGCGTCGGTGAATATTTAGATGCCTCGAAGCGTGACTTGATTGTCGTCGCCCTCGATAGTGCACCAGGTGAACAACGACTTGATGAGTATGGACCATGGGAAAATCCATATATCGGGGACAGCCTACTCGGACGAGACATCGTCCTCGGCGGAGAAGGATCGGCGTATATCGAATATATTGCGCAGGAATTGAAACCTCGAATCGATGCTGACTATCGAACGATTCCAGAAGCGACAGCGATGATGGGAAGTTCGATGGGTGGACTCATCTCGGTATATGCCGCGTGTGTATATCCAGATATCTTCAAGCGTGTCGCCTCACTGTCCTCTGCGTTTTGGTTCAACCAAACCGAGCTGGAACAATTGATCGAAGCGAGCGATTTGAAGGGAATGGAGCGTCTTTACTTGGACGTCGGTGCCAAAGAAGTCGAAGAACCGATTGAAAATGGACCAACAAATGAAATGTATCGTGAGTCGAGCGAACGCGTGTACAACTTGTTAAAAGACAAGGTCGAACACATCCGCTTCGAAGTGATTGAAGAAGGAGTTCATAACGAACTTGCCTGGCGCGAGCGCTTCCCAATGGTCATGTCATATTTGTTTGCATAAGACTGCATAAAAAATAAAGCTCTATATGAGATCAGGTAGTTGATACTTAATCATATATAGAGCTTTATTTCTCTTTATTTACATCAATATTAGATTTTTTCTTTGATGTTCATTGAACTTACTTTTATAACGCTTTCTGAATAAATCGTATATTTCATTTTCAAAAACAGCTTTACCCATTCGTTTTTCTTTTAAAGAGATCACAGTGTTCAATTTCTGAGAAAATGATAATCGATACTCATCCCTTAATTTGTATGCACGCATAATATTCAGCATCTCCTGGGGATTTTCACTGAGAACGATATCAATTTCCCCAGTTTTTATTGCTTCCTCAAACATTTCGCTGTATAAGAGCTCATTATTTAAATCATAAAAAATACCGTCAATGTTCAAATAAACTGTTTTGTATAAATCTTCTACACTATCGAATTTCACATAATTATTCTTAAATGCCCACGTTTCTTCTATCTTCCATACATCAAAACTGTTATTATTCACTTTGATTTTTATACCACCAAATTTATTTTTAGTAGTGTTATAACCTAAGGATAACAAATCGTTGTAAAGGTTTCCTTTGTAGTCCACAAGCACTAAGTCAAAATCTCTCGGGGATATATTTTCGTTAAAGAAATATGCTTCTCTTACAGTTCCTCCAAATACCAATACTGTTGATTGATTCATAAGAAAATTAATTAAATATGTTGAAGAAAGGGATTCAGATATTTTATTCAAAATGACCTTTTTTATGTTTGGTTCTTTTCTCATTTCCATCCCCCTTATCCTCAAATTTCTTATGGCATTTTCACTCCAGATAGTTTTTGGTGCAGGTCTAGAGCGTAAGAATCTGTCATGCCTGAAATAAAATCAATTACAATTTGCACCTTTTTATAAGGTGAAACTTCGTATATTTCTTTATCCCCGACATTAATAAATTTTATGTTATCAGAGATTAAAGAATAAAGCTTTGTTACTTTTTTATTTTTAAAAGTTTCTTCATTCGTAATTTTAAACATACACTCTAGTAAAAAGACATCTAATAAATCGTTAATTACTCTGTCTCCTACTAACTCTAATGTAATCACTTCACTGTCTACAAAACAATATTGGCTAAGTAGTCCATTCATCCATTTTCTTAAAGCACTTGCTTTTGGAGAACAATCAATTAATTCTCGGTGATTAAATTCTTTTTTACCGTCATTCAGAGGGTTTTTCAATATTGAAAAATCACCAAATTCCCCATTCATTATTTTCTCATAATTTTCATCAAATACTTTTTTCACTTCAGAAATCAGTATTGCTTGTGACCAAACTTTAAAAGAACGGGCGCTTGCAACCATTGGATCTGGATGCTTTTCCTGTATGAACTTTTCATGATCCAACTCAATTTTTTTCAAAGAATCAAGTTCATTTTCATTCAGTAAAATTTCAATATCTTCATACTCACCTTTAACGTATGCTAATATATTTTCTCCTTGTGTAATACTTTGAACAAAATGTCTAAATTCTTTGTCCCAAATAATACTTCCTTTTTTCACACCATCTTCTAAATCTGACCCAATATAAGCAATATCATCAGCCGCCTCGAGTAAAAATGTCAGAGGGTTTCTAAAAGTGCATTCTAGGTCCCCTAAAGTTTCTCTTTTAATGGACTCAATCAACAATTTGTCAGAAGAAAAATATCCAAATTTTTGTTTTTCTTTAGCAAAAGCATGAGAAGAATCGAATGGATATTTTAATAATGATGACAAAGTTCCGACTGTCAAATTCAATCCAAAATCGTCCTTAAAATATTGCAAATTATTTAATACTCTTAATCCTTGTGCATTACCATCAAAAGATTGATAGTCTGAAATAATCAATGAGAATTGATTGTTAGCATCTTCTTCATTACCTAAACATTCAAATATCCATTCTCTTACTCTCTCTTTGTTTTTTTCATTTGCGAACCACGCCTTAATAACATCTTCACCATAATGTCCAAACGGAGGGTTACCAATATCATGCACTAATGCAGCAGAAGCAAGTAAAGAAGGAATTTTCCCTTGATGTATTTCAGAAAAATCAATCTTCTCATTTTCAATTAAATAGCGCTCTAAAAAATTGCCCAACGAACGAGCTATTGACGATACTTCCATTGAATGAGTAAGACGAGTTCTAATAAAATCATTGCTTTGTAATGGATAAACCTGTGCCTTATCCTGTAGTCTTCGAACAGCAGAACTATTGTTTATGCGATCATAATCTCTTTCAAACTCATTTCGATGATCGTCAAAAATGTTATTTCCTTTATTCGGTTTATATGCGCTTTTATCATTTAAATTTCTAATTCGAGTGTCATTTAATAATTTTCCCCACATCATACTCATCCAAAAAACTCCCCATCAATAATAAATTATGTTTTAGAGTACTTTGCCCTTGGCCCACCAATCAGTTTCGGTCTCGTGACCGCAAACGTGACGTACGCTTCGCCGAGGTGCTTCGATGACAACCGGACCGGAATGGCGACCGGCTTCAAATGCATCCCAATCAATGTCGAGCCGATATCAATTCCCGCATCTGCTTGAATCGATTCGACGACACATGGCTCCTCGAAGTTCGCATACGCCTTCTCCGACATCGCCCCGCCCGCGGAACGGACCGGAACGACCGTCACTTCAGTGAGGCCGAACTGTTTGAGTGTCCGGCGTTCAACTGTGAGGGCACGATTGATATGCTCACACCCTTGAAACGCCAAATGGACACCTGTCTTCTCTCTAAATTCAAGGAATGCTTCCATCAATTCGCTTGCGACATCAATGGAACCTGCCTTTCCAATCGTTTTTCCGAGCACTTCACTCGTGGAGCATCCGATGACGAGAATACGCTCATCATGTAACGGAAACCGCTCGTGAAGCTCCGTCAAGAATCCGAGAAGTTCCGTCTTCATTTGACTCACTTCGATTCGTAAGCACTCATCTTGTCGACACGGTTTGAATGGCGACCGCCTTCAAAGTCCGTATCGAGCCACGTCGTCACCAAGTCGAGTGCAAGACCAGGTCCGATGACACGCTCGCCCATCGTCATGATGTTCGAGTCGTTATGCTGACGTGTCGCTTTCGCGCTGAATGAGTCATGGACGAGTGCCGCACGAATTCCTTTGACTTTGTTCGCCGCAATCCCGATTCCGATTCCCGTACCGCAAATCAAAATTCCACGATCGAACTCCCCTGCTGCTACCGCTTCTGCGACCGGGATGGCCACGTCTGGGTAATCGATCGAGTCCGCCGAGTGCGTCCCGAAATCTTTATACTCATGCCCGAGTTCCTCAAGCAAGGCTACGATTTCTTTTTTCAAGTTGAAGCCGCCATGATCGGCGCCAATTGCAATTTTCATTCGTTCATTCCCCCGTCTTCTTTGGTAGGCGTCTCGGTGGTTTCGTCACCTTTGACCCGTCATTCGTTAATTTTAACACAAGTCGATTCACGAGTGGTTCGAGCTCGTTTCGCACTTGGCGATACACATTCATCGAACCGCCAAACGGGTCGTTGATGTCTCGCTCGAGCCCCGTCACGAATTCATAGAGCGTGTACGTCCGCTCCGACAAATCCGGGTATGTATCCCGAATTTGTTCACGATGTGCGCGCGTCATCGTCAAGATCACATCTGCCCAATTCCCTAACACCTCATCGAACGTCTGCGTGACATGGTCAAGTTCAATCCCTCGTTCTCTGAGAACTTGCAGTGCATTTTCTGAAGCATCGAATCCTTGCATCGTCCGTAGACCGGCCGAGCGAATATCAAATTCGTCCCCTGTCATCTTTGAACGGAGCAAGGCCATCGCCATCGGGCTTCGGCACGTGTTGCCACTACATATGAATAATACGCGTTTCATTGACATCGCGTGTCCTCCTCTATGTCTTTAGGCATCTTTCGTCGGGTGCACAACCTTTCCGCCCGCCGCTTTGTATAAACGGTTATAGACGGCTAGCGCGACCCCGACCGGTTCAATCGTGTTCACATAAATCTCATCCACGTCTGTTTCATCAAATCGACGAAGCGCGTCGTATAAACGCTGCGCCGCCACTTCCATCGAGGTACCGAGTGAATACGTGACCTCTGCCGGTGTCGGTTCCTCATCGAATACGAGTGCACCAATCCGCAGTCCCGCTTGCTTTCGCTCCTCGATGACACGTGCTAAATCTTCGCGTGTGCCATCGACTAGATAAACAGGAGCCGTTGGGGCGTAGTGCGTGTACTTCATTCCCGGCGATCGTGGTGCGGCTTCATCGTTGCTCAAGTTGGCATCTAAGGCGACCGGTCCGATGACAGCTTCCATTTCTTCTCGCGTCACGCCACCTGGTCGTAAGATCGTGACCGTATCCCCCGTACAATCTACAACGGTTGACTCAACACCGATTCCAGTGGGACCTCCATCCACAATTCCAGCGATTCGTCCGTTCAAGTCATCCGCGACGTGTTGAGCGGTCGTCGGTGAAGGACGTCCCGAACGATTCGCACTCGGAGCCGCAAGTCCTAACCCCGACTCACGAATCAACTCGAGTGCTGCCGGATGGTTCGGCATCCGGAGTCCAATGGAATCGAGTCCCGCGGTCACAAGTGATGAGGCTCGGCCATTTGAAGGCAAGATGATCGTCAAAGCGCCTGGCCAAAACGCATCCATCAGGCGTTTGGCAACGGGAGGAATCGAATCGACAAACAGTTTTGTTTGTTCGATTGAAGCGATATGGACGATGAGTGGGTTATCCGACGGTCGGCCCTTCGCCTCAAAAATCTTGCGAATCGCCACATCATTCATGGCGTCCCCTGCGAGACCATAGACGGTTTCTGTCGGCATGGCGATGATTTCACCCGCTTGAAGAAGACGTACCCCCTCTTCAATCTCATTCGAATTAATCCATTTCGTTTCCATACGCAATCCCTTCCCTTACGGCATAGACGATACGGTCCTTGCCGTTTATATCTTTTAAAATACCCGTTTCTGCTTCAGGATAACGTTCAGACAGGAATGATTTCACATCTTGTCCTTGGTTATACCCGATTTCAAACGCAATCAAATGCCAATCGGCACGTAAGACGCGCACCGACTCCGCAATCAATTGCCGATACATGTCGAGTCCGTCCGTTCCTCCAAAGAGGGCGAGATGCGGTTCGTAGCCGACGACGGTCTCATCCAACAACTCATCCGCCTCGATATAGGGCGGATTGGAGACGAGAACGCGAATCGAGCGGTCCGCAAGCGGGGCGAGTCCGTCGCCTTCATAAAATCGTACATTCGCACCAAGGGCTGCCGCATTCCGCTTTGCAACCGTTATTGCTTCCGGAGAAATATCGACCGTCTGTACGCGGACTCCGAGCTCAAGACTCAACGTGATTGCGATTGCTCCGCTTCCCGTTCCGATATCGACAATCTCATCATCCTCGACATGGCGAACTTGTCCGAGCACCCAATCGATTAACTCTTCTGTTTCCGGTCTCGGAATTAAGACGTCCCGATTCACTTCGAACGAACGTCCATAAAACGGCGCATGCCCAATCACATGCTGTACGGGTTCTCCCACCAACAAACGGTCAATCCCAGCCTCAAACCGTGTCGCTTCGTCACCAGAGAGTTCGTCTGACAGGCGGACGAGGAGACCCGTCCGGTCGACTTGAAGTACATGCATGAGCCACCATTCGGCAGCTGCTCGGTCGCGTCCAGCTTTTTGCAATCGTTCCTCTGTCTGTTTGAGTAGCGCGGCAATCCGCATCATTCCGCATCCTCCATCAGACGTGCCTGTTCATCCATGATGAGTGCGTCGATAATATCTTCGAGTTCACCTGCTAGGACACGGTCCAACTTCTGAAGGGTCAATCCGATTCGATGATCGGTGACGCGACTTTGTGGGAAGTTATACGTGCGGATCCGCTCGGAGCGATCCCCTGTGCCGACAGCCGATTTTCGCTGTGCCGACAGTTCTTCCATATGCTCACTTTGCATTTTGTCATAGAGACGTGCCCGAAGTACTTTCATCGCCTTGTCTTTGTTTTTATGTTGCGACTTCTCGTCCTGACATGATACGACGAGTCCTGACGGGATGTGTGTCAAACGTACAGCCGATTGCGTCGTGTTGACCGATTGCCCTCCTGGACCTGATGAGGTGAACGTATCGACCCGTACATCTTTCATATCGATGTGGACTTCGACATCCTCTGCCTCAGGGAGAACGGCTACCGTTGCTGTGGATGTATGGATTCGTCCGCCCGATTCAGTCGATGGAACCCGTTGTACACGATGGGCACCGTTCTCAAACTTGAGTTTCGAATAGGCGCCTGCTCCATTGATCATGAACGTGACCTCTTTGAATCCACCAAGCTCGGTATAGTTCGCGTCGATGAGTTCCACTTTCCAATTTTGACGTTCAGCGAATCGCGTATACATCTTATAAAGGTCCCCAGCGAACAGGGCCGCTTCGTCTCCACCTGCCGCCCCTCGGACTTCGACGATGACGTTCTTGTCATCGTTTGGGTCTTTTGGAAGCAATAAAATCCGCAGTTTCGCCTCTAGCTCTTTGACTTCTGGTTCGAGGAGGTTCATCTCTTCTTTTGCCAATTCACGCATGTCGGCGTCGAGCGTCCGGTCTTCAAGCATTGCCTTCGCTTCTTTGAACGCTTCACTTGTTTCTTTATACTGACGATACATCTGTACCGTCTCCTCTAGTTGTGCCTGTTCTTTCGAATATTGTCTCAATTTCGTCGAGTCACTGAGCACCTCAGGATCGGCGAGCATTTCATTCAATTGCATGTAACGATCTTCTAATACACTTAAACGGTCAAACATGATGATCCGTCCTTTCTCCGTCAAATCAAACTCTATCTATTATAGCAAAAAAACGGACCGCCGAGGGCGGTCCGTCGATTCATCAGTCTACCACCGTATGGCGGACCGGATGTGGTTTATTCGGTACATCGTGACAATGTCGGCATCGCGGTTCGTAAGACTCGGAAGCGCCGACCAAGATGACCGGGTCTTCATAGCGCGCCGGTTTCCCGTCAATCAAACGCTGTGTCCGTGAAGCCGGCGCCCCACAAGACAAACAGATCGCCTGCAACTTTGTGACAAACTCCGCACGTGATAACAGTTCAGGCATCATCGTGAACGGCTCACCACGAAAGTCCATATCGAGCCCGGCACAGATGACGCGCTTGTCCTCGTTCGCAAGTTGCTCGATGACATCGACGATTCCTTCATCAAAGAATTGCACTTCATCAATGGCGATGACCTGCGTTTCTTCACGTACGGCATCGTATAAGTTTTGGCTTGACGCGACAGGGACTGCCACGACCGAGTTGCCTGTATGTGAGACGACGTTCTCTTCATGATACCGGTCGTCGATTGCTGGTTTGAACACTTGGACCGGAATTTTCCCGTAATGAGCACGACGGACTCGGCGAATCAATTCCTCCGATTTTCCCGAAAACATACTCCCACAAATCACTTCAATCCAACCATATCGGTTCGTCACATGCATCATTATTCTTCGCCCTCTCCATCGATAATCGCTTTCCGATTATACCTATCTTTCGAGTTGAGGAAAAGGGTTGACTTCTCCCAAATCTTAATTGAAAGAGCATGAGCCTTTATTCGTCAGCGTTCGCCTCTTTTTGTTCATCGATTAATTTCAATTTACGCGCGAGCGGTCGAATCGTGAGACCGTGTAACGTAACGGAAATGAAGACAAGTCCGAGTGTGAGCGGCAACATTTGTTTCGCATCGTCAATTCCGAGATGCGCCACCTCTTCAGCAAAGAATCCCGCAACCGTCATCGCGACAATCCCGCGTGGGGCAATCCAACCAATGAATCCTCGTTCCGCTAACGGCAGACCTCCTCCAATCGTTGACAAATAAATTGCCACCGGGCGAACTAAGAAGAGAATGCCCGCAATCGTCAAGAGAAGTGGCCACTGGAAGATATTCAACAGCTCGGTCCGAGAGAGCGATGCCGTCAATAAGATGAAAACAGACGAGATGAGTAAGATTGAAATGTCTTCTTTAAACGATTGCAATTCTTCAATGATTTCTTCATCACGATGTTTTGTATTGGCCATCGTCATCCCCATCGCTGTCACGGCAAGAAGCCCTACTTCGTGCATCATGAGCTCACTGAGTGAGAATAAAACGAGGACGGCTGTCAACGTGACCGAGGCACGGAGATAACGAGGCACCTTTTCGGCAACGAACCACCCCATCAAGAGATGTCCGAACAAATAACCTAGTCCGACACCAACGATACATGCACCGGCGAAGAGGAGTTGCATCCACAAATCCATACCTTCATATACGATATAACCGAGTCGGACGACAAACAGTCCGAGCAACGCCCCCACCGGATCAACGATGATGCCTTCCCACTTCAAAATCGCTCCGACACGGTCTTTTAAATGCGCCTGTCGTAATAACGGGATGACGACGGTCGGCCCTGTCACGACAAAGAGCGCTCCCATCGTCCAGGCGACGACCCAGTGTAGCCCGCCGACGTATTGGATCAGTAATGACATTCCGACAAATGAGAGCGCGACACCAATCGTGACGATGCGAACAATCGACCGCCGGAACTGATTGATTTCGCTGAAATGAAGTCCAAGACTTCCTTCGAATAAGATAATGGCAACCGCGAACGAAATGATCGGACTATATAAGTCTCCTAATAGTTCACGCGGGTCGAACAGCCCGAGAATCGGACCCGCCAACACCCCGGCGAGCGTCATAATGATAATCGCCGGAATTTGATAACGCCATGCCAGCCATTGTGACATGATCCCGACTCCGATTAACAAGCTGATGCTGATGAGTATAAGTTCCATAAAGGCCCCCTAATGACAGTCTTTCGTCTCTTTACCCGCGTCAATGTAACAAAAAACCGCCAAGGGCAATCCCTAGGCGGTGAGCATACAACTTTACGATTAACGTTGGTATTTCTTGTTGAAGCGCTCGATACGACCATCTGCAGATGCGAATTTCTGGCGACCTGTGTAGAACGGGTGCGAATCAGAAGATACATCGACACGGATGAGTGGGTACTCGTTTCCATCTTCCATCGTGATTGTCTCGTTAGAGTAACGAGTTGAACCAGTGATGAATTTGAATTCTGTCGTCGAGTCCATGAATACGACTTTACGGTATTCTGGGTGGATTCCTTGTTTCATTGCTTTTCAACTCCTTCGGCCCTAAGTATTCTTTCAACCTAGAGAAAGTTCACTAGAATATAATATCACCCTACTATAGGATTTACAAGTCTGTTTTCGTTTTTTTCACCGGTCGTCTTTTTTTCTTATCCGCCTCTAATGCAGCAAAAAAGTCGAGGTTCGTTTTCGTCTCACGGACACGGCGTAAGAACTGTTCAACGAAGTCTGGAGACTCGTTCATCGTACGGCGAATCGTCCAAAGCGAATCGAGTTCTTCCTTCCCGAGTAACAACTCTTCTTTCCGAGTGCCCGAGCGACGAATGTCGATTGCCGGGAAGATGCGACGTTCCGCCAATTTCCGGTCGAGATGGAGTTCCATGTTCCCTGTTCCTTTGAACTCTTCATAGATGACGTCGTCCATTCGTGATCCGGTATCGACGAGCGCTGTCGCAAGGATGGTCAAGCTCCCTCCATCCTCGATATTCCGGGCCGCTCCAAAGAACTTTTTCGGTTTATGGAAAGCTGCCGGATCAATCCCCCCAGAGAGTGTCCGTCCACTCGGCGGAACGGATAAGTTATACGCACGCGTCAAGCGCGTGATGGAATCGAGTAGGATGACCACATCTTTCTTATGCTCGACGAGACGCATCGCGCGTTCGAGAACAAGTTCTGAAATACGTGCATGGTTTTCTGGGGTCTCATCAAACGTCGAGAACGCCACGTCTGCGTCCGGTACAGAGCGTTGGATATCGGTCACTTCCTCTGGTCGCTCGTCAATCAAGAGAATGATCAATTCGACGTTCGGATGATTCGTCGTGATTGAGTTCGCAATCTCTTTTAGAAGCGAGGTTTTTCCCGCTTTCGGTGGTGCCACAATCAATCCGCGTTGACCGAATCCGACTGGTGCGATCATATCCATGACACGAACCGAAAGATGCGTCGGTTCTGTTTCGAGCACCATTTGTTGTTCCGGGTAAATCGGTGTCAGTGCCGGGAAGTAATCACGCGAACGCGTCGAGTCCGTCGACTCCCCGTTAACTGCTTCAACACTTAACAAACCTTGGAATCGCTCATTCTCCTTTGGTTTACGGACCTTCCCTGTGACGAGGTCTCCGTTTCGAAGATTAAAGCGACGAATTTGCGATGCGGCGATATAGATGTCTTCGGAAGATTGAGAATAGTTGATCGGTCGGAGGAATCCAAATCCGCCATCATTTTGAGACTGTGGATTCGGTGGGATGATTTCTAAAATACCTTCGAGGAAATATAAGTCTTTTGATTCAGCCTGTGATTTCAAAATACGGAACATGAGCTCACGCTTACGCGCTTCTCGGAAGTTTGGGACTTTGACTTCTTTGGCAATCTCATATAATTCTTTTAACGTCTTCGTCTCGAGCTCACGAAGTGTATAATTCTTTGTCGGTTCTGTCTGTTGACTCATTCAAGTCACCTATCTTTCTACATTTCATTACAAGAAGAATTCAACTTGATTCATTTGTTCTGCCATCATCTAACCACATTTTTTCAATGCCGTCACTGTACAAGACTAGGGTTTTGTTTAAGCATTTCCCTCATGTACAAATTTTTACACGAATCCGAAAGGTTTTGTAACAAAAGAAGTACTATATCCGCATATTGTTTCATTTTTGTTACAAGAAAACGCTTTTTTGACTTGCGATTGAAAAATGCCATCGGTCTTGCGCATGATATAGTTTATTTGCACAGGAAACCGGGTATTAACCGCAACTTGTGCTCGACTATTAAAACATTACTCGATTTTGTCATATATGAACTATGAACGTGTTGATTTTAAAAAACGGAGGGATTTACACAATGCTAAAGCGTATTGCATCAATCGTTGTCGCTGCCACTGTCGCTTTCTCGGGTCTTATGTTCTCAACAGGTGAACAAGCGGAAGCCGCTACTGGAACATTTGCTTACTCGAAAGTAAACGGTTTGAACATCCGTACTGCCCCGTCACTTACGTCATCGAAAGTCGTCGCGAAAATGGATAAAGGTCAACGCTATACATACCTTGGTAAATCCGGTTCGTTCTATAAGATCAACTACAAAGGCTCACCACGTTACATTTCAGCTTCTTCAACGTACACGTACTTGAAAGCGAACACGTCAACGTCAACAACGGTTTCTACGTCATCTTCAAGTAAACGTGCAAAACTCGTTGCAGAATCAAAAAAATATTTAGGTACACCTTACCGTTACGGTGGAACAACGACTGCTGGATTTGACTGCTCAGGTTACACTGGTCATGTTTATAAAAAAGCAATCGGCAAAACACTTCCACGTTCTTCACGTCAGCAATACTCAAGCGCGAAGAAAATCTCGAAGTCATCGATTCAAGCGGGTGACCTCGTCTTCTTCTCACACTCAGGTGGGACGATTCAACACGTTGGGATGGCACTTAGCAAAACACAAATGATCAACTCAGAAACTGGCGGCGTGAAATACGCGAGCTTCACTTCTGGATACTGGGCACCACGTTACGTTGGCGCTGGATCATACCTCTAATACAACATCACGACTCGGTTCATTGGAACCGAGTCGTTTTTTATTTTTGCTTCAATGCCCCTCTCGCATTCGTCGCAGCAAAGACAATCATGAGGACACTCATCGTCCCCGCGACTGCGAGTCCCGCTGAGAGTGCTCCCCAATCAATCTCAGGCTGAGTCAGAACCGCCCGCATCCCTTCAAAAATATACGTGGTCGGATTGAACGTCGCCGCCACTTTCAACCATTCCGCTTCAATCAATTCTTTCGGAACGAACGTCGTTGACAGGAAAATCAAAGGGAAGAACAACAATGTCCCCGCCTGTGCCGCCTGAGCGTTTCGTGTCTTCAAGGCCACACCCACTGAATATCCCGCAAAGCCCAGTCCAAATCCGATCGCGAGTAATACCGTGAAAAAGAATCCAGCCGCACCGACAGGAATGGTGAGACCGAGTAGAAAGGCGACAGCAAAGATGAGCAATGTTTGGACGAGCAGTTGTAACATCCCGGCAATCATTGGGCCGAGAACGATTGCCGTACGGGTCGCCGGTGTCAACAAGAGCCGTGCGAAATAGCCACTCTCAATATCACGGACAAGCGCCTGTCCCGTGCCTCCCGCTCCCCCGACTGCACCTGAAACGATTGATACGGGTAAGATGAAGTTCAAATAATCGCTTCCTTCGAACTGAGGCAAAGAGGCCACACTCGATAAACCGCTCGTATACACGAGTAAAAAGAATACAGAAATGATCAAGTTCGGGATAAACGAAAACGGATTTCGAATCGTCGTCACTAAACTCCGTTTCGTGAATAACCATGTCTCAGTCCACACGAATCTCGCCTCCTTCATACGATTCGCCCGTCACTTTCAAGAACACATCATCAAGCGACGGTTGCTTCACCGTCAATCGTTCAGGCTGTAATCCTTGTTCATCTAACGATCGAACGATTTCCGTCAATGTGACATCACGTAACTCAAACGACACATGTGTTCCACTCGAAGAAGCATCAAATAATGTCGCAGCAGCCGCGGCGTCCGATTCGTTGGAAAAGTCCATCGCGATTGTCTCTCCACCAACGAGTTGTTTCAACTCCTCAGCCGTCCCTTCACTCACGATTTTCCCGTGATTTATGATTGCGATGCGGTCAGCCAACTCGTCCGCTTCCTCTAAGTATTGGGTCGTCAAAAAAATCGTCGTTCCAAATTCCTGATTCAATCGCCGCACTTCATTCCAAATCTCGATTCGGCTCGCTGGGTCGAGACCCGTCGTCGGTTCGTCCAAAAAAAGAACCGTCGGCCGATGAACGAGTGTAAGGGCTAAATCGAGACGTCGGCGCATCCCCCCGGAATACGTACCACTCCGTCGGTCGGCCGCATCCGTCAGTGAAACGACTTCTAATAACTCATCTGCACGGCGGCGTGCCTCTTCATTCGACATTTTAAATAAACGACCTTGTAAGACAAGCAGCTCTCGTCCCGTCAACACTTTGTCAATTCCCGTCTCTTGCAGGGCGACTCCAATTGATAACCGGACATCCTTCTCTTGTTTGACGACATCGAATCCATTGACTCGTGCCGTTCCAGACGTCGGACGCACGAGTGTCGTCAACATTTGTACCGTTGTCGATTTCCCCGCTCCGTTCGGTCCCAAAAAAGCAAAAATTTCTCCTTCTTTCACGGAAAACGACACATGATCCACAGCGGGAACATCTTTAAACGTTTTCACAAGTTCAGCTACCTCGATCATCATATCCACCTCCTGACTACTCCATTCCCGTTTTATAGATATTTCATAACAAAAAAAATCGTGGACGTTTGCACATCCACGACTTCTGATTATTCCGGTTTCATGACCATTTTTGGTTTTTTCGTGAGCGAGTGGTTCCCTTCGACGAAACGAACGGTTCCGGATTTGGCACGCATGACAACCGAATGGGTCTGTCCACCTTGTGATGTAAACTGAACACCACGTAACAATTCCCCGTCGGTGACACCGGTCGCAGCAAAGATACAATCTTCACCTTTTACTAAGTCATTGAGTAGAAGAATCCGATCCGTGTCTTCAATCCCCATGTCATGGCAACGTTGTTTCTGCGCTTCATCTTCCGGGAGTAGGCGTCCTTGGAAGTCTCCACCTAAACACTTCATCGCGACCGCCGCGATGACACCTTCCGGCGCTCCACCTGAACCGAGAAGCAAATCGACACCCGTTTTCGGGAAAGCCGTATTGATTGCGGCCGCAACGTCCCCATCCGGAATGAGTTTGATGCGCGCACCTGTCGCACGGACACGTTGGATCATTTCTTCATGACGCTCTCGATGTAAGATGGTCACGACGACGTCTTCCACGTTCTTTTTCTTCGCTTTCGCCACAATTTCAATGTTCTCTTCAATCGAGTTATCGAGACTGACGAGACCAGCCGCTTCCGGGCCGACTGCGATTTTTTCCATGTACATATCAGGGGCGTGAAGGAGGTCTCCTGCATCCGCGACTGCAAGAACGGCAAGTGCTCCCCATGTCCCTGTCGCTACGATGTTCGTTCCTTCTAACGGGTCGACCGCAACATCGAGACGCGAGCCATAACCGTTTCCGACTTTTTCTCCGATGTATAACATCGGAGCCTCATCCATCTCTCCTTCTCCGATGACGACAATCCCTTTCATTGGAATCGTGTCAAAGACATCTCGCATGGCAGTCGTCGCCGCATCATCGGCTTCCACTTTTAATCCTCGTCCCATCCAACGGGCTGAAGCAAGTGCAGCTGCTTCTGTCACCCGGACCAGTTCCATCGATAAACTTCGTTCCACCCGAAATCTCCCCTTTATACTTCAGTGTGTTCGTCTACCCATACGAGCGCACCAAGTTGTTTTAGTTTGCCGACAAAGTCGACATATGAATCATTCAATCGTTCCGCATGTAGCAATGTCGATTCTCCATTTGCTTGAAGTGCCGATAAGACAAGTGCTGCGGCACTTCGTGCATCCGTACATTCCATCTCGGCATTCGCTAACGCATTCCCTCCACGAATCACCGCCGAAGCATCTTCAAGTGTGATTTGTGCGTTCATCCGTCGCATCTCGGCAATATGCCGGAATCGCTGAGGATATAATTTATCGGTGATGATACTCGTCCCCTCTGCTTTTAATAAAGCAGCAGACATGATCGGCTGCAGGTCGCTCGGATATCCAGAATAATGGAATACCCGAATGTCCGTCGGCACGTAGCGGTCGGCCGTCACGGTGACTGATTCCTCACCGACTTGGACGTCTGCTCCGAAGTCCAATAATTTTTGGATGACCCCTTCGAGGTGTGTCGGAATGACCGGTTGTACGGTCACACTACCAGACACCGCACCGAACATCATGAACGTTCCGGCTTCAAGGCGATCTGGAATCAACGTGTGCGTGCACCCATGCAGACGTTCGACACCTTTGATGCGAATTTCATCGGTTCCGGCACCACTTACGTGCGCTCCCATCGATGTGAGCATCGTCGCCACGTCCACGACTTCCGGATCACAGGCCGCATTTTCGATGACCGTCGTCCCTTCCGCTAAAACCGCTGCGAGCATGGCACTCACCGTTGCCCCAAATGACCGTAAATCCAAATAAATTCGATTCCCGACAAGTTCCTCGACCCGGACATGATAGAGTCCCGATTCATTCTCGACACGAATCCCAAGACGCTCTAGTGCTTTCAAATGTAAATCAATCGGTCGTGGACCAATCGCATATCCCCCAGGTAGCCCCACCGCACCTTTTCCGAAACGGGCGGCGAAGACCCCGAGCAAGTAGACAGCGGCACGGACTTTCCGCGTCTCAGAACCGAGAAGTGGCATGGCGACCGCCTCATTCGAATGAATGGTCGTCCGTTCGCCATCACGTTCCACTCGAACCCCGAGCTCTTTCAACAGATTGACCATCACTTCCACATCTTCAATCATCGGAACGTTTTCAATCGTCACCGACTCTTCCGTAAGAAGTGCAGCCACAAGGCAAGGGAGAGCGCTCTGTTTCGCCCCGCTAATCTCGACGGTTCCTTCTAATTTTTGCTGCCCAACGATATGCAAAATTTCCACGCTAATCAAAACCTTTCTACGACGGACTTATTTGGATTGAGCGTTGTTCCAATCCGCTAAGAACTGCTCAATACCTTTGTCTGTGAGCGGATGTTTCATCATCTGTTCGATGACTTTGTATGGGACCGTAGCAATGTCAGCCCCAAGAAGTGCAGCCTTCGTCACGTGAACCGGGTGACGTACAGATGCCGCGATGATTTCTGTTTCGATGCCATGAATCGCAAAGATGTTCGCAATGGTTTCGACTAAATCGAGTCCGTCCTGTCCGATATCATCCAATCGTCCGATGAACGGAGAAACATATGATGCGCCGGCGCGTGCTGCAAGTAGCGCCTGGTTGGCGTTAAAGATGAGCGTGACGTTCGTTTTGATCCCGAGTTCTTTAAACTGTTTCACCGCTTCCATCCCCGCTGGCGTCATCGGTACCTTTACCGTAATATTCGGCGCAATGGCGGCAAGTTCCTTTCCTTCTTTCACCATACCCGGCGCATCGAGTGCAATAACTTCAGCGCTGACTGAGAGATCCCCGACGATCTCACAGATTTCCCGAAGTCTTGTATGGAAGTCGACACCTTCTTTGGCGACGAGCGATGGATTGGTCGTCACGCCTCCGATGACGCCCATTTGGTGAGCCTTTTTAATGTCTTCCACATTTGCTGTGTCAATGAAAAAACGCATATGTGTCTCCTCCTCTAATTGTGATCGCTTACAATCTCTATTATGCGGAAAGACTAAGCGAATTACTACACCCATTGTCAGATTCGACTCGGGACGACGGAGCAAAAATATAAAAAGTCGGTCCTCATAGAGAACCGACTTGATCAAACAGGATTATGCTTGGTTGCTTGAACCAAACTCACGCATTTTGCCAGTTACGACGTTGTAGATCGCTTCGATCCCAGGTCCGATAACTTTACGTGGGTCATATACTTTCGAGTCAGCGTCAAGCTTCTCACGTACCGCACGAGTCCACTCTTGTTGGCACTCTGTGTTGACGTTGATCTTGCTGTGTCCGAGCTCGATTGCTTTTTTAACTTGGTGCTCAGGAATTCCTGATCCGCCGTGAAGAACGAGTGGAGTTTGTGTCGCTTTCGCGATTTCTTCCATCTCTTTGAAGCCAAGCTTCGGCTCACCTTGGTATGGTCCGTGTACAGAACCGAGTGCTGCAGCAAGTGCATCTACTTTCGCTTCTTTAACAACACGTACACACTCATCGAGGTCAGCGTATTGTACGCCACCGATGACGCCGTCTTCTTCGCCGCCAACAGTACCGACTTCTGCCTCAACAGAAGCACCTTTAGCGTGCGCGTACTCGACAACTTGTTTCGTCATTTCGACGTTTTCGTCGATCGGGTGGTGTGAACCGTCGATCATGACTGATGTGAATCCAGCGTCGATCGCTGCTTTACACTTGTCGAATGAAGAACCGTGGTCAAGGTGGATTGCAACTGGAACAGTGATGTTGTAGTCGTGCATGAGACCTTCAACCATTTTGACAACTGTTGTGAAGCCACCCATGTACTTCGCTGCACCTTCAGATACACCGAGGATTACTGGTGATTTCTCGTCTTCCGCAGCGCGAAGAATCGCTTGCGTCCACTCGAGGTTGTTGATGTTGAATTGGCCTACTGCATACTTGCCTTCGAATGCTTTGTTAAGCATTTCTGTCATTGATACTAATGGCATAATGACATCCTCCTGTCTGTTCGCTATTATACACGTTTGGGAAAAGTTCCCCCGTGCAATTCGTTCCCATTATAACACACCGCAAAACATGTGCCTATGCTATTCGGGCATAGAAATGGCTTAGCGCAAGCGTTTACATATGTCATCTTGGTGACGAAACGTCAAATTTTCAAGACTTCTTTCACTTTTTCAATCATTCCATAAATATCGAACGGCTTTTCAAATTGTGCAGCGACTCCGAGTCGACGAACTTCTTCGATCACCGTTTCTTCCCCAAATGCCGTCATGATCATAACGGGCGTTTCCACGTTCTCCTCGCGCATGCGACGTAACACTTCATGTCCAAACATACGAGGCATATTCATATCGAGTAATACCAAGTCGTATTGTTCTCGCTCTAAAAACTCCCAGGCGCTGACGCCATCTTTCGCTGTATCTACGTCTACACCCATGTTTGTAAACACTTGCGCGAGCATCGTACGAATCCCGTCCTGGTCATCTGCTATTAACATCCGTGACATGCATGTCCCTTCTTTCCTTACGTCGGTTTCCATAATCAAACAATTCAACCATACCAAACTCGTTTCTTTTTCGCGATGCCTATCTTTTGAAATCAAGGGAACGATGGTTCGGAACTGTCTACTTCCTGTTCTTCTTTCAATTGTTCAGGCACTTCTAACTGATTGACCCGTTCATAATCGGTCACTTCCGCATCTTCTTCTTTCACAAACACTTTCAAATAATCCCCTTCTGCTAGAAGTGAAGAGGTTGCAATGGCTAGAGATCGTTTCTTCCCGTCTTCATCGTATCCGATGAGGTCGTATCGATAGCCGTTCGATGTCTGTGTCGCTACTTCCGCGTTCGGAACTTTGACATAATACACATCTGCCAAAATTCGATTTGAATCGACAAAGCGCCAGCCGACTATTAATAGAACACCGATCACTAAGACGGCGATAAGTTTTCGTTTCATAACCTGTTCTCCTTCAAGGTAAGAGTTACTACCTATGAGATATACCGTTATTCCGAAAACATGAAACCACCCTATAAAAAAGGTTCATCCTGTTCAGAATGAACCTCTCGTGTTACACATTGAATCTTATGATTCGACCGTCACTGGAACGACCGCGATTTCAATTTCTTTCTCGACCTCTTCACGTTCCTCTTTCAAACGCTCGTCTGACCATTTAAAGACGTCAGCCATACAACGAAGGACACCGTCTTTGTATTGACGAACGAAGTCGATATCAAAGAACATCGCACCCGTCCGACGAATTAAGAAGTCGATGGCACGAACAACCGATTCTTCCTCAATTCCGTATACTAATTGCGCATAGACGATTTCAGGAAGGTCATATGCGTTCGCATCCATTCGTTCGATGACGCGATCGATATTCGATCCGTATAGACGGACGAGCGCTTCCGCGTGTTCTGCATCGAGACCATGATTTTGAAGTTCTTTCGTTTTCTTATCAAGGAAGTCTTGGAAGCCTTTTGACCCACCGACATGACCACCCGAAATCGGCATATGTTTCGTCCGGCTCGCCAAGTAAACGACACCTTCTTCTTCTTTCAACAATTTGGCGACGAGGTCGACGACCGTCTCTGACATCTTGCGATACCCTGTCAATTTACCGCCGGCGATCGTAATCAAGCCACTGTCTGACTGCCAGATTTCGTCCTTACGTGAAATTTCAGACGGATCTTTCCCTTCCTCGTAAATCAATGGACGAATACCGGCCCAGCTTGACTCCACATCATCTGCCGTGACATGAACGTCCGGGAACATATAGTGGATGGCATCCAAAATATAATCACGGTCCTCCGTCGTCATGCGTGGATGCGCCTTGTTTTTATCGAAGAACGTATCCGTCGTTCCGACGTATGCTTTGTTTCCGCGTGGAATCGCAAAGACCATGCGACCGTCTGGTGTATCGAAATAAATTGCTTGTTTGAGCGGGAATTTCGACTGGTCGATGACCAAGTGAATCCCTTTCGTCAAACGAAGTTGCTTGCCTTTTTTCGAGTTATCTTCTTCTCGTAACTCATCAACCCATGGACCGGTCGCATTGATGATTTTTTTCGCATAGACGTCATATGTCGACCCGTCGATTTGGTCTTCGACGTGGACACCGGCTACTTTCCCGTTCTCGTAAATCAGTCCTGTCACTTTCGCATAGTTCATGAGAAGCGCACCGTGGTTTGCGGCTTCTTTCGCCACTTCAATCGTTAATCGTGCGTCATCTGTGCGGTACTCAACGTAATAGCCGCCTCCGACTAAATCATCTTTCTTCACGAGCGGTGCCTTTTTGATGACCTCATCCGGCTTGAGCATCATGCGACGTTCTGCCCGTTTGACACCTGCGAGGAAGTCATACACCATGAGCCCGATTGATGTTGAGAAGGGACCGAATGTGCCTCCCTTGTGCATCGGTAAGAGCATTTGTTCCGGTGTCGTGACGTGTGGACCGTTCTCATATACGATGGCCCGCTCTTTCCCGACTTCGGCGACGAGCGCCACTTCGAATTGTTTCAAATAGCGGAGTCCCCCGTGAACAAGTTTTGTCGAACGACTTGATGTCCCTGCCGCAAAGTCTTGCATCTCGAGGACGGCTGTCTTCATCCCACGCGACGATGCATCGAGCGCAATCCCCGCTCCTGTGATTCCGCCACCGACAACAAGAACGTCATGACGTTCACTCGTCAGTTGTTCATATCGTTTCGCTCGTTCTTTCGCTGAGAAATTTCTGATTTCCATCTTATTCCCTCCTATAGTAAGTACGGCTCAATGAATAGAAAAAGAGACCACAACAAAAATAAGGCTTCCCCCTTCTGTTGTGGTCTCTCTATTGTCTCGAACCGGATATCAACTTTTCTCCTGTATTATACCCTATTCTTTTCAGTTCAATCATCTCTTACGCTTATTCAACCTGCAATGTGCCGTTTCACAAGCATCCAACTCGCATTTTTGAGTCGAGAAGCTTAGACTTCAAGGTATCATATTGAAGGAGGATTTCAGATGAAACGTATGTTACAACCTTTTCAGTTCAAAAATGGTGTCGAAGTACCGAACCGCCTCGTGTTGGCACCGATGACACATTACTCATCAGAACCAACAGGCGAAGTATCCGAGCATGAGCTCGCCTACTATCGGAAGCGGGCGCAAAACGTCGGGCTCGCCATCACGGCTTGCGCGTACGTGACAGAAGACGGGAAAGGGTTCCCGAACGCATTCGGGGTCAATGACGACAAATTCATCCCAGGTCTCCGTCAATTGGCGGAAAGTTTAAAAGCGGAAGGCGCAAAAGCCATCCTTCAAATTTTCCACGCAGGACGGATGTCACCACCTGAACTCGTCCCGAACGAACAACCTGTCAGTGCAAGTGCCGTCGCACCTGTCCGAGAAGGCGCCGCTACACCACGTGCCCTCGAGACGTCAGAAGTCGAAGCCATCATCGAGGCGTTCGGTGAAGCGACAAGTCGCGCCATCGAAGCCGGATTTGACGGAGTCGAGATTCACGGAGCGAACACTTACTTGATTCAACAATTCTTCTCACCGCACTCAAATCGCCGTGAAGATCGCTTCGGCGGTGATGTCCATGGACGTTTGACGTTCCCACGCGAAGTCATTCGTCGTGTCAAAGAAGCCGCCGCAGATGCGGAAAACTTCCTCGTCGGCTATCGCTTCTCACCAGAAGAAATCGAAGAGCCAGGTATCACACTCGACGACACGGATGTGTTGCTCGATATGATTTTAGAGGAAGGCGTCGATTATATTCACGCGTCTCTCTGGAACTTCAATACAGCTTCCATGCGCGATGAGAATGTCACGGAGCGTTCGATTGACCGCATCGCCAAACGGATCAATGGTGCCATCCCACTCATCGGAGTCGGGCAGCTTCAGCGTCCGGCGCAAGTGGAAGATGCGCTCGAGGTTGTCGACCTTGCCGCACTCGGTCGCGAACTGATCATCGACCCGGAATGGCTCGAAAAAGTGAAATCGGACCGTGAAGACGAGATTGAGACCGCACTCGACTTGAACAAACAAGCCGAACTCGCCGTCCCCGCTCCACTATGGAACGCCATCACGACACGTGCCGGGTGGTTCCCAATTAAAGATCAAGAAGTAAAATAAATCGTTAGTATGCGACAGACATATTTTATGTCTGTCGTTTCTTTATTGTTGCGGACACATTTCAGACACATATTAGACACATTTTTATTTGATTTTCTTTCTAAATTTTATATATTCCACTTTTCACATTTATCACACAATTTTAATCTAGTATTGACGATGCGTTGGGTCAGTCTGTTTGATTTTTTGTTGAAAGGGGCACTATATCCTAATGGCAGACCAACCAGTAGATTTGAATTTACACAATGAACAACACCGTCAATATCAGCAGCAATTCAAACGCAAAACGGAAGCATTTCGACAGCAAAGCCAGGCCATTCAGCAACGAATGCAAGACTCTTCAGAATCACACGAACGAGCATTTACTAAAGAAATCGCGGAGCTAAAACAGCAAACGAAACGACATGCGTCCAAATGAGCATTCTTGATCGCTTCTACCCGCAAGGAAAGAAGTGAACAGTTATATGGAAAATAGAATCCGACAACAGTTTTTAACCCATCTCGCTCGAGAAAAAAGTCATTTCACAGACCAAAGTTACGTGGAAAATTTTTATGAATTGGATGAGCAGATTATACGGGCTCTTCAGAGTAATCAACTCCATCTAGCGAATACATTGCTCGAAACATTGACTATCGATTTGTTAAAGCACCCGATGATTGATGAATATCATGGCGTTCGGCTTTATTTCCGAGGACTCACCTATAATGTGAGCCGCCTTGTTCCTGCTTCTAATCCGAATGTCCAAACATCACTCGCATACACGAGTGCACTGTTAAAACTGGTCGATGAACTTGATACCCCACTCGATTTTGTTTATGCAATTCCTGTCATTACAGAATCATTGGCTATGATGATGTCATTTGTATCTTTTCAAGTTTCTTCGGATCATCGCGTTCTGTCCGCCATCCGATTGATTGAGGAACACTTAACCGACCCCACTTTGTCTCTATCGAACGTAGCGATTGGAGTCGGGTTATCTAACAATTATTTATCGTCTTTATTTAAACAGGAGACGGGTGAAACCATTTCAGAACGCATTCGCAGACGTCGAATCGAGGCCTCGATGAGCGATTTGATTGTGACCTCGTCCCCTATTTGTGCAATTGCGAAATCGTATTGTTTTTCTTCATGTACAACGTTCATCAGTACATTCAAAACTTACCAAAACATGACACCCCTACAATATCGTCAATCACACCATCAAAAAAAACGTTGAGGTTTATGTCCTCAACGTTTTTTCATTCCATTCTTCCCGTAATATGCCCATCCGAATCGAATCATAGCGCTTCTCATTCACGACACGCACTTGACGGATTCGACCTTCCAGTTGCATCCCTACTTTTTCAGCGACCCGCATCATGCGTTCATTTCCTGACCACGTCGTCAAACCGACACGGACGACTGGTAGCGTCTCAAACAAATGTTCTGTCCATAGACGAAGGGCACGCGTCCCGACACCACGATTCCAGCGGTCAGACTGATGTAAGATGATGCCCATCTCGAGCCACTCTCGTCCGGTATCCTCGAAATAGTAAGAAACGGTCCCATATACAATCCCATCGACCTCAATGACCCACATGTCATCTTTTTGAATGAGCGACTGTTCGATTTGCTGAAACTCTTCGTAGGACAGCGCCTTATGTTCGAAGTAAGGGGCGTCCCACTGTTTCCATTCCGGTGTCGCCTCGCGGTAAATCAATTCCCATAGTCGTGATAAGTCTTGTGCTTCAATCGGTCGAATGACCACTTCATTGTCTTGTCGCATCTTGTCTTCCTCTCTATAAATAGTCCTTACCTTATTCTTGCGTCCCGTTCGAATCCCCTTTTTTTCGTTTGCGCCAAATGAACGCGAGAATCAAGACAATCAAACTCGCCATGACGGAAGCGATGGCAATCGGACTCGAATCGGTCATAAACAATTGTCCGATGGATAAAGAATAGGCAAGCCCGAACGACGTGACGAGTTTTGCCCCGAATGCGATACCCGCAAAACGCGGGAATGGCACGCGACTGAACCCGGCCGCAAGACAAATGACCTCATCCGGCAAAATCGGAATGATGAACAACACGAGCAAAATTCCAAGACCGTACTTATTCACATATCGGTCGTACGTCTTCAACTTCTCCTCGTCGACCCAGCGAATGATTCGCTCACGACCGAACCGGGCCAACCCATACATGACAAAGATGCCGAGCGTGGTCGCAATACTCCCGACCATAGCTGCGCGAAACGGTCCGAGCGCCACGCTCCCAATCGGCACACTGACCGCTTCTGGGACCGGTAAGGCGATCGGCTGTAAGAAGCTAAATGCCGCGAACACCCAAACCGCCTGTCGTTCATATTGTTCTAATAGACGATCCAACCCGTATGTGTCATAGAGGACGAGTCCGAACGAGACGTAATAGACGAGAACGAAAATCAAGAAGAGAGAGAACGTAATTTTCCACATCTGCTTCAGGATGACATTCGAGCCGTCCCGAATGGCCCGAAGTAGTCCGACCGAGAGGGCGAGTAAAACAACGCCTGTCCAACCGAGTTGGTACGGCAATAAGAGTGAAGGCAGGACGACGAACGGCAACAGACTGAGCGCGATAAGTCCCAATCCATATCCAAGATAAATCGAATGTCGTTCTTTCATGAGCCATCACCCTCTCCCCGTTCTACTTCTAGTGTACCCACAAAGTGGAGGGGATGTATCCTGCCGAGGGCACCTTCCCTCTCATGCTTTTGATGTAGAAAAGCCACAATCCATTTCGGATCGTGGCTTTCAATCACTTATTCTCCAAGTGACGCTTGGATGAAGTCATGGAATAGACGTTGTGGACGTTCTGGACGCGAAATCAACTCTGGGTGGAATTGTGATGCCACGAACCACTTGTGTTCTGGAATCTCAATGATTTCTACGAGACGACCGTCTGGGCTCGTTCCTGAGAACTTGAAGCCTTCTGCTTCGAACGCTTCACGGTATTCGTTGTTGAACTCATAACGGTGACGGTGACGCTCGTAGACGAGCTCTTGATCGTATGCGGCATGCGCTTTCGTCCCTTTTTCGAGTTTACATGGATAGAGTCCGAGACGAAGTGTGCCGCCAAGGTCTTCGATGTCCTTTTGCTCTGGGAGAAGGTCGATGATCGGATACGGTGTCGATGGATCGATTTCAGCCGTATGGGCACCCTCCAACTTCAAGACGTTACGGGCAAACTCGACCGTCGCGAGTTGCATCCCGAGACAGATTCCGAAGAATGGCACGTTGTTTTCACGAGCGAAACGTGTCGCTTCGATTTTCCCTTCGATACCACGTTCTCCGAATCCACCAGGAACGAGGATCCCGTCTGCATCGCCGAGGATGTCTGAGACATTTTCAGCTGTCACGTCTTCTGCGTTGATCCAGTCGATGTCGATGTCCGCGTTGAACGCATAACCTGCATGCTTGAGCGCCTCTGCGACTGAAATATACGCATCACGCAACTCGACATATTTCCCGACGAGTGCGATTTTCACTTTCTTCTCAAGGTGTGTGACCGTGTGAACGAGCTCTTTCCAAGCCGTCATGTCGGCAGCCGGTGTGTTGAAACCGAAGTAGTCGTTGACAAGTTGGTCCATCCCTTGTTTTTGGAGGTTGAGTGGTACTTCGTAAAGTGTCGACGCATCTTGTGCTTCGATGACCGCTTCTTTACGCGTATCACAGAAGAGTGCGATTTTCTCACGCATGTCTTCCGGAATGTCGTGCTCTGTACGGAGAACGATAATGTCTGGCTGAATCCCGTAGCTGCGAAGCTCTTTGACGCTGTGTTGCGTCGGTTTCGTCTTCATCTCACCTGCCGCACGAAGGTAAGGAACGAGCGTACAGTGAACGTACATGACGTTCTCTTTCCCGATGTCATTTTTTACTTGGCGAATGGCTTCGATGAACGGAAGAGATTCGATATCTCCGACTGTTCCACCAATCTCTGTAATGACGACATCAGCGTTCGTCTCACGACCTGCACGGAAGACACGGTCTTTGATTTCATTCGTGATATGTGGAATGACCTGAACCGTTCCACCGTTATAGTCTCCACGACGCTCTTTTTTCAAGACAGTCGAATAAATGCGTCCTGATGTGACGTTCGCGTTTTGCGACAAGTTAATGTCGATGAAACGCTCATAGTGTCCGAGGTCAAGGTCAGTCTCAGCGCCATCATCTGTGACGAATACTTCTCCGTGTTGATACGGGCTCATCGTACCTGGGTCGATGTTGATGTATGGGTCAAACTTTTGAATCGTCACGTTGAGTCCTCGATTTTTGAGTAGACGCGCGAGTGAAGCTGCCGTGATCCCTTTACCGAGCGAAGATACTACCCCGCCTGTTACGAAAATGTACTTTGTCATGTTTCTTTCTCCTCTCTTGAATACCAACCATCGGGAAACGAAAAAACAAAAAAAGCAAAAGTGCCCCCGTGAATGGGGGACACTTTTGCTGCATCGTTACGTGCTAAACTAGCCCATGACTAATTTACGCCAGAGACGATACAGTCGTCAAGATATTATTTTTTCTTTTTTTCAAGTCGATGAAAACGACTAAAAAAGAAAAAGAGACACGCCTAGCCGGGCGCAATGCCCGGCTTTTTGCGGTCTCTTATAAATCATCCTCGTCTTCGAGATCGAGGTCGTCGTCCAAGTCGTCATCCTTGAAGTCATCAAGGCCTTCTACTTTTTCTTCTTCGTCCTCATCATCGAATTCAGATGAATCGTAATCTTCAACTTTTGCGAATACATCCAAGTCATCTTCGATATCGACGATGCCTTCGTCTGCTTCTTCGAACTCTTCTTCGAATTCGTCAAGCTCACCACGTTGACGTGCTTCGATAACGAGATCTTCATCCGACTTGTCGAATGGATACCAAACGCGAAGCGCCCAACGGTTTGCTCCTAAGTTGACGAACAACCCGTCGATGTTCAAATCGGTGTAAAGTTGTGCGATTTTCTCGAGTTCATCCTCTTCACTCGCAAACGTATAGTTTTGCTTGATTTTTTCGCGAATCTCATCAAAAGAAACAGGCTGTTCGCCAGTTTCTTGGAGAAGTTCATAAACGAAATCAATCAACGATTTATTCATTAAAGGACACTCCTTTTCCGTCACTAGTTAAACATCACTCCTCATTATAAACAAAAGCGATATGAAAAAGCTAGAGGAAATTATGATTCATTGAATACCTCGGCTCGAACACGGAACCAATAGACACTAATCAACCCGATATTGAACAACCACGTCAGGCCCAAAACACCAAACATCCAACCTCTCGGGATTTGAAACGATAATTCCGTATTGACGGTCTGTCCAACGTATAAACCGTACGCTAATAATCCGACCATCAAGAACGAATACGACACGACCATTCCGAACCGCTTCCATAATTGAAGAAGTAATGATGCGAATTCTTTATTTTCACCATACTCACCAAATAGATACGTGTGACTCACATTAGAATACATCGTCTGTGTATATCCACTTACGAACAATACCGGTATGAACGCAAGCGGATTAAGAAAACCAAGGAAAAACACAAGGGAAGAAATCAGTAAAACGAGATAAGGGTGTCGCGCAAAATCAAATATATGACCAAACAAGATCCAACCAATCACGCCGACTAAAAACGGAACGAACACATATATCATTAACACTTGGAACGAATAGAGAGCAATGCTGACAAACACAGCACCAATCAACGTCCAACCGCCGAACAATCCGATGACAAATGACAATAATTGAACTTGGCGCGTCCGACTCGCCCCAATGAAGGCGCGAACTCGTTTTTGGAATAACAACCAACCCACATATGCTAACAAAATAATCATCAGACTAAACACTTCAATGTAGCCTCGCGCTCCTTCCAAGAGACTAAGGAGACGACTAATCAACGTAAAGACGGTGATCGCGATAAAGGCGCGGAGAAAAGAACGGGTTTCAAACTGCCATGTCGCCGATTTTTGAAGGGGCAACTTTCGTACAAATAGCCACGGCAAAATGAGACTCACTAAGAATAAGGTGATGGCAAGATTGTACGACTGTGACAATGCGTAAGAGAACACAGCGATCCAGCCGACTAACGCGAGGACTAATGGTAATGAACTGCCACTCTCTTCATTCGAGTCAGCTTTCGCAGCAGGCTTCAATTCATTCAATTGCGATAAAATCGTCGTCATGATGGTACCGACTCCAATCGAGCCGACACCTACCAAAAATGCGCTCCATTCAATGGCACGATCAAATGGAAGAACAAAACACACGAGACCGACGACAAGGATAGACAAAGCAATTAAAAACGTATCCTTTGAACCACGTCGACCAATGACATACACCCACAATAAGAGACCAGACATACTCGCCACATAAAAAATCAGGAATGGAATGAGACGCCCGACACCCTCTTCGACAGCCATGATAGATAAAAACAAAATCTGGGGAAGGATTTGACTACTGAGCGCACTGACAATTGTGAGAAGAACCACCAACTGTTTCATCGTTGTCCCTTCTTTCATCTCTGTGAATCACATCATTTCCCTTTTCCCGTTGCACGTACAAAAAAACAAGGCATGAGATTGATTCATGCCTTGTTTATCTATTATTGTACAACTGGTTCTGGAATCTCGATGGCTTTCAGCGAACGATCGAGCAATTCGACGACATCGAACGTGCCGACGGTCTCATCGACTTCTTTCGCTTTCGTTCCATCAGACAACATCGTCAAACAGTACGGACATGCCGAACCGATGACGGTCGGTTTCGTTTCAAGAAGTTGTTCCGTCCGAGCCACGTTGACACGTGTCCCGACTTTTTCTTCTTGCCACATGAGACCACCACCGGCTCCACAGCACATACCGTTTTCACGGTTACGTGTTGCTTCGACGAGTTCGACACCCGGGATGCGTTCGAGGACAAATCGTGGTGCGTCGTAAATGCCATTGTAACGACCGAGGTAACATGAGTCGTGATAGACGACACGTTCGTTCACTTGAAGATCCGGCTGAATCCGACCCGTATCGAGCAACTCGGCGAGTAATTCGGTATGGTGATACACTTTCACGTCAGTCAAACCGAAGTCCGGATACTCATTTTTGAAGGTGTTGTACGCGTGCGGGTCGACCGTGACGATTTTTGTCACGCCATACTTCTCAAAGAGTTTAATGTTCGCTTCGGCGAGTTCTTGGAAGAGTAACTCGTTTCCGATTCGGCGTGGAGTATCCCCTGAGTTTTTCTCTTCGTTTCCGAGAATGGCGAAGGAGACACCCGCCTTGTTCAACACGCTCGCAAAGCTCTGCGCGACTTTTTGGCTACGGCTATCGTAAGAGCCCATCGCGCCGACCCAGAAGAGATACTCAAATTCTTCTCCCGCTTTTTTCTTCTCTTTCGCCGTCGGGATGACGAGCTCTGTGTCCTTACGCCAGTTCTCGCGTTCTTTCCGGTTCATTCCCCACGGGTTTCCTTGACGCTCGATATTAGCGACCGTGCGCTGCGCTTCTGGGTCCATTTTCCCTTCCATCATGACGAGGTAACGACGAAGGTCGATGATTTTATCGACGTGCTCGTTCATGACCGGACATTGGTCTTCACAGTTCCGGCATGTTGTACACGCCCAGATTTCTTCTTCCGTGATGACGTTACCGATCAATTCGTCTGCAACGAGCATATGTCCATCTTGCGCCGCTGCTGCAATTTCAGCACCTTGCGTGTTTTGGAACATGAGTGCCGGTGCCCACGGTGATTTTCTCGTGACCGCCGCACCCTTCATATTCATATGGTCACGAAGCTTGACGATCAAGTCCATCGGCGACAACATCTTCCCAGTTCCGGTTGCCGGACATACATTCGTACAACGTCCGCACTCGACACATGCGTATAAGTCGACGAGCTGCTTCTGGTTAAAGTCTTCAATCTTGTTGACCCCGAAGACGATCTCTTCATCCGACTCTTCCGCTTCTTCCATCGCTGAAAAATCAACAGGTGCCAAGCGACCGACTTTGTGTGTGCGGCCGAGCCAAACGTTGAGCGTGCCGGCGATCAAGTGCGCGTGTTTCCCTTGTGGAATGTAGACCATGAAGCTGAGTAAGAATAAGAGGTGCATCCACCAAAAGACAACAAATAAGGCGAAAGCGACCGAACCTGGTACCCAAGAGAATACAGACCCGATGAGTGTCGCGACCGGTTCACCCCACATCGGAAGCTCTTCCTTATAGACGAGGTAAAACCCGTTCCCAAATAAGACGGAAACCATCAACCCACCGATGAAGATGAGGGCGAGACCTGCTAAGAAGTTTCGCTTCAAGCGTACGAGCTTCTCGACGTAACGACGGTAGAATCCCCAAACAACCGCGACGAGAATCATAAGCATGACGATTTCTTGCATGAATGTAAAGATTGGATAAAGTGGACCGAGCGGAATGTGTGGGAAGCGCGTTCCGACCGCTAGTCCTTTCCAAATAAAATCAATCGCCCCGAATTGGACGAGGATGAAGCCATAAAACATCATGACGTGAATGGCGCCACTCTTTTTATCCTTCAACAATTTCTTTTGACCGAACACGTTGATCATGACCTGTTCAAGTCGTTCTTTGTTCGTTTGGCTCCATTCTGCTTTCTTCCCGAGCTTGATGAACGTATAGCGCTGATGAACCAGCGTAGCAAATAAATATACACCATAGCCGAGGACGAGCAAGAATAGAATCCAGTTGACCATTAAAAATATAGACATCCCCAAAACTCCCCCTTATGAAAACGGATTCAATCTTGAATTCAGTATATCAAATGATGAATGAACAGTCATTCATTTTTGTGAAGTTCTCGTTAGAAGTTTAGAAGATGTTTTAAGATGAGCAATAATCCCCCATAACTGCACACGGCCAATACGAATGTGCGGAAGTGCAGATTTCGATCTGACGGGAGTTCAAACTTTACGATATTGAGAATCATCGCTCCGGCCACGAAGGCAAAACAGAGTGCTTCGACGTGCGCGGGCAAGTCAACCCAGCGTGAAAAGAACCCACCGAGCAAAATCCCGCCGCTCAACAAATAGCGTCCTTGTCGCATGTAACGTTCTCCATAGTGCCGGTTCAAGTCATGTCCGAGCGCCAAAAAGTGGACACCGAGCGCCGTCGCATAGAAGCTTCTCGCAACGAACGTCACCGAGTCCGCCGTCACCACATACGCTGAAAATGTCATGTATGCCGTGAGGAGTGTCACCTGTAGCCAATACGAAACGGCCCGATCGACCGCTTCATCTTGAAAGTGAGGCGTTCGAACGAACCGCATCGTACCGTAGAACACCGTGAATCCGATGAGACTGACGATGTAGATCTCTGAAGGTAAGGCCAGATTCAGCCAATCGACGCGAAGCGTGTCCTGGCGTTTGTTCAGCGACGGCAAAAGATACATGAAGAAGTACGTGATGGCGATCCCGCTCGAGAATGAGAACCATTTCTTAGAAGGAACGGTCTCTTCCCGGAACAAATAAATGCCGAAGAAGTTAATCAGCGCCAAATAGATGATAATCCAGTTCGCCATCTTGTCTTCACCCTCTCAAGTCAATCCAAAACCGCTCGACAATCGTCCCGTCTTCTTCCATATACGGTGTGTCCGCGACACCCCCGTTGTTTAAAATGACTTGACGGGAAGCGACGTTTGTCCGGTTACACGTGATGAGTGCACGCTCAATGCCAAGTTCTTTTACTTTCTCGAGCGCAAGTTGCAGTTGGATGGTAGCGAGTCCGCGCCCGCGCGCACTCGGTTTCACCCCGTACCCGACATGCCCGCCAATCTTCAAAAGTGATTCATTCAACTCGTGACGAATGTTCGCCGCCCCGAGAAGCTCTTCCCCGTCCGTGAGCCAATACGTTGTGCTCGGGACCCAACCTTCCTCTACGTTCTCACGTAATTCTTTCTGACGTAACGTGTTGACGTATGCCTCAAAGTCCGTCGTTTCACGGTCCACCGAAGTCGGGACGATTCGCTCATCGCGTTCATACCATTCCTCTAAAAATGCGAGAATCTGTTCTTTTTGTTCGACAGACGTCTTGATTAGTCTCAACATCCCATTTCCCCCTTTATTCCTTTCCATTCGCGTTCTCTAAATTGATTTCCTTGTTCCTTCATCTTAGGGAACGCACACGCCAATTAAAATAGACGTTCGGAATGAATTGTGTCCCCTTTCAACCATAAAAAAAGCGCCATCTTGTTCAGATGACACTTTCGCTATGCTTACTCTTCGAGTCCGAGACGTTGCGGCATATGTGGCGCGAGTTGTCTCGCTTCCTCTAACCGTCCCGCTTCGACGAGCGTATGGAAATGTAAAAACTGTTCGTGTGATGCATCGCTGATGGCAGCCAAATAATCGACGTACCGATCGTAAACCGCTTTGTCTTCTGGGCGTGCCTCGATGAGTGCGATATACAGGCGAACCGTATCTTCTCCGTAAAGAAGCGGGAACTCATCATTCAATTGAAGCAGTTTATCGATTGAATTGACATCGACCCCGTTCTCCTGGTCATAATGGGCAATCACTTGTTCGGCATGATCTTCAAGACGACCGCGCCACTCTTCATACTCTTCTTCGTTCGTTTCGAGCATCTCAAACCAGTCTTCATTTAACATTTCTTCAATCTTGTTTACGCGTTCTGTAAAGTTCATACGTCCTCTCCTCCTTCAAATGTCCATGCGACATGTACCTCATATATCCCTACATCTTCTTCGTTCATGGATAATTCATATACGAACGTACATGATTCTTCGGACACATCGAGTCGCGATGTCGTCGTCGCCATCGTCATCGACATATATGGATTCTTGTATAAGCTTTGCGTGAAGCGACCTTCGATGAAGGAGTGATTCATCTCGATCGGTCCTTTGCAGATGAGTGCCAATCGTTCCGGCGTATACTTGATTGTCGTCGGGACCGGTCCGTCCTCTTGTTGTTGGTCAAACATGAGAATAAATCCCGTCTTCAATGGATAATATAAGCCGTCAGCCGAAAGTTCGATCGCCTCCGGCATGTCACTCATCCGTGTTGTTTGCTGGACACGCACGCGAAGTGGTTCAATCGCCATGCTCATCCCCCTTTCCGTCAACTCATCGTACCATATTTAGCAGGAATCGTTCTATCGACGGTGCTTCGTTTTCACATAGACAAGATGGTCTACCCACTCATCGTTCTCATAGATGAACCCATCTCTCGTGCATTCGTATGTCATCCCGACACGCTCCGCAAGTAACACCGATGCCCCATTGTCTAGGTTGATATGTGCTTCGATCCGTTGGAAGGATAACTCATCGAATGCGATCTCCATCGCTAGGTCGACCGCTTCTTTTCCATATCCGTGACCCCAGTGTTGATTATGAATCGTATATCCAATCCTTCCCCAATGAAACCCATCTCGCGCCAAGGTAGAGAAGTCTACCATGCCAAGGTGCGCCCCGTCTTCAATCCGAAAGATGGCAAAGATATAGGCACGGTCCTCATGCGCAAGCGATTGATGCGTATCGACTAGTTGATCAAACCAAACAGATGTACAGTCGCTCATATCTAATTTCCCAGGATCGTACACGTGTTGCGAAACACGACGGTACGTAAAGCCGCCTAACCATGCGTCATAATCCTGCTTCTCTAACGGTCGTAAGATGATTCGATTCGTTTTTCGTTGATGAGTAAATCGGTTCAATCTCTCATGTCCCCTTCCTATTGCTTATACACATTCAGAAAAACTTTTTCCAATTCCCTTCTGAAATCACATCGACCTTCCCATCCTTCACACGAATCGCCGTCTCGTCGTCAATCGCATAAGCTGGTGCTTGTAATGTCTCCGCCCAATCCGCTGCATGACGTGATGTGTTCCCCGGTAACATTTCATGGTCTAGGTGCGGAAAAATCGAGAAGTCGACAAACCCTAACGTCTCATCGCTCTGCTCATCGGATGAACGCCATCCGACAAATTCCTCCCCGATTCGTGGGGTCATCACCATGCTCCCCGCACTCAATCCGACGTAAACTCCATTCCAAGAAGGGAGTAACGCCGCCACCCCGGACTGTTCCATCCAATGATGTAAAAAGAGCGGGTCGCCACCGTTCACTAACAGGACGTCGGCCTGTTCAAACGCCGGTCTCCACACCGATTCATCAATGCTCGGAAGCGCGCTCAGTTCGAGCACCCCAACCGACTTCCAACCTAACTCACACATCGGTGTCGAGAAATCCCCATTGAAAAAGTTCCATGCGTGTTTCGTTCCCCCGTTCAGTGCATAAATGGCTGTCGGTATACAGAGCGCCTCACACTCCTCAATCGGTTTACCCAATAGTTCCAGAAGCGCTCGTTTGATGCTTTCGTTCTTAATGCCTGCTGACGTCAATAATAGTCTCATCTATAACTCCTCCTTTTTCATCTATATAAGGAGTTCGCATGAGTCGCCGTCATCCCCTCTATTCACAACAAAAGGCCGTAGACAAATTCTCGCCTACGACCTTCCAGTCATGAAAAATTAGCTGATTTTATACACGCGACCTTCGAACGGTTTCAAGTGAAGGAGCGACGATTCCGCATCACCTTCAACCGGCATGTTGCTCAAGACGACATCTTGCGCACGAAGCGGTTGACCCATATCGAACATCGTCTCTTTCGCCGTCAAGTTCGTGACGACGAGGTACTGCGTGTCACCGAGTGTACGCGTATACGCATAGACTTCCGGGTGATCTGGCAAGACGACATCGTATGACCCGTAGACAAACGTTTCATCATCTTTACGAAGTTGAATCATCTCTTTATAGAAGTTAAAGATGGAGTCCTCATCTTCAAGCTGTGATTCGACGTTGATATCCGTATAGTTCGGATTGATACCAACCCACGGCTTCTCCGCGAACGTGAAGCCAGCGTTTGGAGCATCACTCCACTGCATCGGTGTGCGGGTGTTGTCGCGTGACGAGTTCCATGTGATGCGCATCATCTCGTCATGGCTCTTCCCTTGCTCGACACCGATATAGTAGCGGTTGCGTGTCGCAATATCATCATATTGGTCGATTGAATCGAATTTGACGTTCGTCATCCCGATTTCTTGACCTTGATAGATGAATGGTGTTCCTTGCATGAGGAAATACATCATCGCAATCGACTTCGCGCTCTCTTTCCAGTAACGCTCATCGTCTCCCCATTTCGAGACCGTACGTGTCTGGTCATGGTTTTCGACATAAAGGGCGTTCCATCCATCGGCCTCAAGTCCTTTTTGCCATTTCGTCAACACGTTCTTCAAACGGACGACATCTAGTTTCGAATCGGCATCCTCACTCCAAAGGTCCATGTGTTCGAATTGGAAGACCATGTTCATCTTCCCTTCTTTTTCGCCGACCCAAAGGTGCGCATCGTCAGGTGATACACCGTTTGCTTCACCGACCGTCATGATGTCATGCTTATTGAACGTCTCGTCACGAAGCTCTTCTAAGTAGTCGTGAATTCCGTCCACGTTCATGTGCATCTCGAATGACGGTACAAAGTCGAGGTCGTTCGGGTTCGGCAAATCGGCGAACGTCGGATTCTTGCGTATATGACTGATCGCATCGACACGGAACCCGTCGATTCCTTTTTCGAGCCACCAGTTGATCATGTCGTATACGGCTGTACGCATCTCTGGATTTTCCCAGTTGAGGTCCGGCTGTTTCTTCGAGAAGACGTGCAGGTAGTATTGCTCCGTCGCTTCATCGAATTCCCAAGCCGAACCCCCAAAAATGGATTCCCAGTTATTCGGCTTCGATCCGTCCGGTTTCCCGTCGCGCCAAATGTACCAGTCACGTTTCGGATTGTCTTTTGAGCTCTTCGATTCAATGAACCAAGGGTGCTCATCAGACGTATGGTTGACGACAAGGTCGAGCAACAGTTTCATACCGCGCTGATGCACCTCGTCCAATAAGCGGTCGAAGTCTTCCATCGTACCGAATTCATCCATGATGTCTTGGTAGTCACTAATGTCATACCCATTATCATCGTTTGGCGATTTGTACATCGGGCAAATCCAGATGACGTCAATGCCAAGGTCTTTCAAATAGTCGAGCTTATCAATGATTCCTTGAATATCTCCAATTCCGTCTCCGTTCGCGTCATAAAAACTGCGCGGATAAATCTGATAGGCGACGGCTTCTTTCCACCAGTTGCGTTTAAGCGTTTGTGTTTGTTGTTCTCGTTGTAAAAGTTGCATGTGATCTAGATACTCCTTGTCCCAAAACTCACTGCTCATCATTTATACTTATCTTATTCGTGCTGTGAACTTTATATCATTAGCGCAATCGTTTGCACGATGCAATAAATTTATCTTACCAAAAAACATTCGATGATACAAAGATGTTTCATCAGCATACTCAACGTGTACCCTACACGATTTTGAAAAGAAATGAAAGCGAGGTGCCTCATCATGTTTCGAATCGCTACACTTGATGATTTTTCAGCCATCGACCAATTGATTGTAAAGAAAGCGAAAGAATTTCAGGCAGCCGGGAAGTCACAATGGGTCAAATACCTAGAGCCGAGTCGCTCGGATTATGTTCGTCACGACTTGATGAAAGGGACGGTGTTTGTATACGAACGAAATCAGCAAGTGGTTGGTGCAGTCAGTCTCATCCCACCGACCGATTGGGACCATAATCTATGGAATGACGTGGACGGTGCCGTCTACTTACATCGACTCGTCACGGATTCAAGCGCGAAAGGTGAACGCATCGGGGAACGTTTGATGCAACATGCCTTAGCAAACACGGCTACGACCGTTCGGTTGGACTGTGTCGCGGACAACGCCTTCTTGAATAACTACTATCCTCAGTTCGGCTTCCGCTATATCGGTGAACGAAACGGATTCTCATTATTTGAAAAACAGGCTTGACCTTGACGCGACGTCAACCTTTACGCTTTGACTAAGGAGGTGAAGGGATGTATTCAATTCAGCAACTTGCATCACTCGCCGGAACGACAACACGAACGCTTCGGCATTATGACGCAATCGGTCTTCTCGTTGCGAGTCGCGACGTTAACGGCTATCGGCGTTATTCTTCGAGCGATGCGGAACGGTTGCAACTCATTTTACTCTATCGCACGCTCGATGTTCCCCTCGATCAAATCGGGGAATTGCTTGATTCGACGACGTTCAACCGGATTGATGTATTGAGCGAGCATATCGAGGCGTTGCGACAGAAAGCCGCCTATTTCGCGCAGCTCGCCGAGACGGCAGAAGCGACCCTCACCTCACTCAAAGGAGGGATTCCGATGGATGACAAATCATTGTTTGACGGATTGTCTTATGAGGAGATTCAAGCTCATGAGGCGAAGCATCAAGATGAGGTACAAGAGCGTTGGGGAGACAGTACAGCATACAAAACCGCGCAAGGTCGGGCATCGGCACGTTCCAAAGAAGACTGGGAACGAATCAACCAAATGCAACTCGATTTAATTGCGCCACTCGTCGATTTATATCGCGAACACGTCGCTATCGAAGATGAACGAGTCCAATCGATTGTCAAAGACAATCATCGCTTCATCGACACGTACTTTTACGACTGTTCTCTCGACATGTTCAGTGGACTCGGACAGATGTATGTGGCGGATGAGCGATTCACGGCATTTTATGATCGCTTTGAGCCAGGACTCGCTGTGTATTATAACGAGGCCATCCAATTCTATTGTATCGCTAACAGCTAAGTCCAAGCCTCAGGCTTGGACTTTTTGTCGTCGCTCGGTGTCTTGCTGCGACCCTTTCTGAAGTTGTTCCCATAACATCGGCAAACCCGTTGCTAAGTAGATATAAGGGAATGTGGAAAAATTGTCTGACCCGCCTGTGTACAATACCTCGCTCGTAAGAGGAATCCACCCCTTCTTCGTCCACTGACAAATTTGAATTTCTTTTCTTGACGTGTAGGTATGAAACCCCCAATATGCATGTCTTTGGCTTTCTGCCAGGGTCGGAGTAAGTTTTAAAATGGGACAACTCATTTCCTGCAAAAAGCGTTCATCCAGATCAGTCGTTTCGTGTAAGATGATCACATCGGGTTGCAGGTGTCGAATGACATGTTCCGCTTTTTGGTCGTTCAAAGAAACGACACGTGTCATTCGTTGTTCCGGGATGGACTGTTCCTCGAAAGGATATCGTGTTTTTAACTCCTCAATCCGTTCTTTGCTAAATAAACGCATCATTGGGGTCATGAGGTGCATATACGACTGTTGTAAAAGTTCTTTCCACGTTGTGACGTACGTCGGAGCAGGGCCATCTTCCATGACCACGTGCGTGACACCTAAATCACGAACCGCTTGATAAACAAAGGGTGAACTCCAGTGGTCTCCCATACACAACACCATTCGCATCTCCTCATCTCCCCCCACTCTGATTTGCAGTTTGTCGCATTTCTGAGACGGCCACATCAAACGAACCAAACATTTGTTGAATGTCCTTTAAGGTTGGGCGGTTCCCCTGCTCTTTTTGCCATACTTCATATCCCCATGGCGAGAGTGATGTCAATTGTGTATCCGCCTCATGTAGCGCATCCATCATTTGTTTCTCTGTGAACAGTTCTCGCGTGGAGATCCCGATCTCATCTAACGCTTGGGACCATGAACCAAAACGTCGCACCACTTTCGTGATACTCGGTCGTTGATGTTGTTTCGCCCATCTCGCATAGGCGGTCGAGGTAAACGGATGCACTTCTTCATTGGCATCTAGTAGCGCCTGAATGATTTCACATTTTTGATCGATTGAAATGATGCTCTTTAAATTCGCTTCAATCAACGCCACTTTCCATGAACCGAATTGAATGACGACCTCTGTCAGCGTTGGAGCATGGTTCGTCATCGCCCACTTTCGGTAATCTGCGCTATTGAAGGTATCATGTTCTTTCGCCGCCTCACGGAGCATTTGAATCATTTCTTTCTTTGTAAAACGCGATGTTTGTTGTTCTAGCCCCGCCAGCCGCAAGACGTTTGTCCACGACCCGTACATTTCTAACAACTCGATCACCGTGACACCGCCGTGGATTCGCTGCCATTTCTGATACATGTAAATGGTGAGGCGACCGTCCGAAGAAGCCTCTTTTAAATGATCAATCAGTTGTTGCTCTCCCATGTCGCCTCCCCCTTACGTAATCGAAGTATCGGCTCATCCTACTTCACGACTACTGATTTGTGCGAACAGATGAAGCTGGCGACTCAAAATCTTAGTCTCGTCAAATTTTTCTTCCACCACTTCACGCCCGCGCCGTCCGAACGAATCACACTGATCCGGGTGTTCAATGAACCAGCGCATCGCCAACGCCAAGGCGTCCGGCCGACCGACCGGGACAAGAAATCCGGTCTCTCCATCCGTCACTTCTTCTCGACAGCCACGGATATCTGTCGCGATCACCGGTAATCCGGATGCCATGGCCTCAAGAATAGAACGCGGTAATCCTTCTCGGTAAGAGGGGAGTAAAAAGACATCGTGTGCCGCAAATAACGAAGGGGTATCCCGAACAAATCCGGCATAGTGAATCTGTGGATTTTTTGCTAAATGTGCCTCTACTTGTTTCGCCGTCTCTTGGTCACGTTCGCTCGTCATCAATTCTCCGGCGATGGTCAAAGTCGCATTCGGATAATGTTCCGTCAGTTCATCAAATGCTTGGAGCAAATCCAAAATCCCTTTTTCTTGAACGAGACGCCCTACAAACAGGAATTTTAGACTGTCGGGGGAAATGAATTTTTCCGTTGGATAAAAGCGCGTCAAATCAATCCCGTTGCCAAGATGCATCAATCGTTCATCTTGTTTAAAGTGTCTCGTTTTGGCGAGTGAGTAATCTTCTTCGCTTTGGAGTAATAACCAATCGGTCGCCAATGCCGCAAGTGACTTCTCTAACCAAAAGACGAGTTCGTATGCGATTCGTCCCATCCGTTCGTGGAAATAGAACCCGTGCGCGGTATAGAGGATATGAGGTGTCCTGGCAATCCGGGCCGCAACTCGCCCTAACGCTGCAGCGACCGGTGTGTGAACATGGATCGCATCATATTTTTCACGACGCAATAGCCTGACCAGTTCTTGAATGGTTTGTAAGTTTCGACGAGGACTAAATTTCCGATCGATCGGAAGCGTATGAATGACCCATCCTTCTTCTCGAAGTCGATCTGTCCGATCTCCATAAGCACACGCAACGTCCACTTCATGCCCTTCCGCTTTTAATGACTCAATGAGGGGTCGCAGCAACACATCCGCTGTCATGTCGACTGCACAAAATTGAAGGATTTTTAGAGGCGCCATAAGTGCACCTCCTCCGGCTTCATCGCACGATCGAGCATGCCTTTCAAGTCAATGACGATTCCTCGTCCGAGCTTCAACTGACGCTCTGCAATCTTCCAGCCTTCTTGCACGAACTCATCATGAGAGACAGCATAGATGACGACATCCGCTGGTTTTAAGTCACAGTATGATTTAACCTCAATCCCATACTCTCGACGTACCTCTTCCGGATCGACGAGCGGGTCGCACACTTGCACCTCTAAACCAAACTCTTCAACCTCTCGAATCAATGACGCGACTTTCGAGTTTCGAATATCACTCACGTTTTCTTTGAAGGACATACCCATCACCGTGACACGAGATCCAAGGATGGCCATATTTTGACTGATCATTGTTTTGATGAGCGATGTAGCAACGAAACGACCCATCGTCTCATTGATTCGGCGTCCTGCTAAAATCACTTCCGGATGATAGCCGAGCATTTCCGATTTCATCGTCAAGTAGAATGGATCGACACCGATACAATGGCCTCCTACAAGACCAGGTCGGAAGTTAAGAAAGTTCCACTTTGTTCCCGCTGCCTCTAACACTTCAAGTGTATCGATGTTCATCCGATCAAAGATAATGGCTAATTCATTCATCAACGCAATGTTCAAATCACGTTGCGTATTCTCGATGACTTTCGCTGCTTCGGCTACTTTAATCGAGGAGGCGCGATGAACCCCAGCGTCGACCACTGTCTCATAAACAGCTGCCACCACATCTAATGTTTCTTCATCTTCCGCTGCCACGACTTTTTTAATCGTCCGGAACGTATGCTCACGATCCCCTGGATTGATTCGTTCAGGAGAATAGCCGACTTTAAAATCAATCCCAGCTCGGAGACCTGATGTTTTTTCAAGTAATGGGACACATTCTTCTTCTGTCAATCCTGGATAGACTGTTGATTCATAGACGACGATTGTACCTGGTCGTAAATGGGATCCGACGGCACGAGTCGCGCTACAGATCGGACCTAAATCCGGTTGATTTTGATCGTTGATCGGCGTCGGCACGGCTACGATAATAAAATCCGCTTCTTCTAGTTTTGCGACATCTGTCGTATATAAAACGGCTGCCTGCTCAAGGTCGACCGATTCCACTTCGCGTGTACTATCCAAATGAAGATTCAGTTCATTAATCCGTGTTTCATTGATATCTACTCCGATAACATCGCCTACACCGCCTAATGCTACGGCGACAGGTAATCCGACATATCCTAGCCCAACAACAGCAACGTGACGATTGGCAATGGTTTTTCGTGTTGTCCGTGATTCTGAGATGAGTTTATCCATGTCCATCTGCCTCCTAAGACTCGGAATTATGCAGGTTTATCAATCACAATGATTTTTCCATTCGGTCCCCGTGGAATCGACTGTACGGGGGTCAAGGTAATCACAACTTCATTCCCGAACAAAAGTTCCAATTCACGTTTCATTATTTCTTCGTGTTCCGGTTTAAAACGTTCAAGATCTGGAACATACTTCAGTTCAATATGATTCACATCAGTTTGACAATATTGTGTTTGAATGACTGAATTAGGTAGAACTCTAACAACGGTCGTCAAATCCCCTTCATAAATTTTTCGTTGATCCGGGGTAACCACGTAATTGCTTTCACGTCCCTCAATCGAGGTGACATACGTTCCACCTTGCCCACATGTGCATGTTCCTTCCCCGATTTTCATTCGATCTCCAATCCGGTAACGAATGAGCGGGGTTCCATGCGTCGTAAAACTCGTCACAAGGATCTCTCCATCCTCTCCGTAAGGTTCAATCACGCCCGTTTCATGATGCAAATGCATATTCCCATGAGAGCATTCCGTTAAGATCGGAGCTCCTTCGGATGAGGCGTATTGGTCAAAGACCGGGGCTTGGAATGCCTCTTCTAACAACGCTCTACCTTGAGGTGTAATCGTTTCGGATGTTGGAAAGATGGCGAGTAACTGGAACTCAAGTTGAATCTGATTTTCTTTAATGTATTTCGCCAGTTCAATCATGGCAGATGGCGCACTATCTAAGACGACCGGTTTAAATGCATTTAAGGCGGCGACGTAATGCGGGATGGTTTCCGGCTTAATATGATAGAGCGAAAGTAACAATTGATGGAGCGGACGATTGTAGCGCCAAAATATCGGCTTTTCCTGGTTTGGATCACAAATTTTTCTTCCTGTAAAACTGGCACGCTTCATCCCTTTTCGAAAACCATGCTGCGCTTTAAAGAAATCCACGTGAGCCATTCTTTTCTGGTAGTCTTCTTTTGTGAAATGAACCTGTAAAGAGGCCCCTGTCGTTCCCCCGGTCCGTCCTAAAATATCTGTTTTAATATTGGAGTGAATGTCCGGGGTTTTTCGTACCGTTTCTTTCTCTAGCACCGGAATACGTTTTAAATCTTCCATCGAATTCAAAGGGAGCGTAATATCATTCTCTTTAAACAATCGTTGATAGTACGTATTGTGTGTCTCGCAAAATTGAAGAAACGAATTGAGCCGTTTCAATTGATCTGCTTCAACGACTTCTCTTTCTTTCGACCGATTAGCTAACATGACCAACTCATTCGCATACGTCCGACCATATCGTTCCTGCCATAACTTCATTCCATACAATGATGTCATCCACTGTTGTACCGAAATTGGTGATTTCATGTATAGATCACGTAGTGCAATCCCTGCCATGGTGTCGTCTCCTCTCATCTATGCGTGAAGTCGTTTCACGACCCGCACTTTTCCGTTTTTTTCTTTTTTAATACTGCTGACGCTTTTCATGAATACTTTCATCCGTGATGTAAAGAGGCGCTCGACTTCATTTTTGAGTACCGCTTCATGCTCTGGTTCGAATCGCTCGTCGTCTTTCACATACAACATCTCAATTTCATCAATTTGATACTGAAGCACCTGAATTTGAACGATAGAATTTGGCAACACTCCGACAGCAGCCGTCAAATCACCTTCAAAGACTTTATAACCTTCCGGTGTCTCGACATAGTTCATTTGACGACCATCGATTGATTCGATGATTGTATCTTGGTCATCACACGGACAACTCGTATCACTGATTGTCATCCGATCGCCGATTCGATAGCGAATGAGCGGTGTGCCGTGTGTGGTGAAACTCGTGACGAGCGCCTCTCCAGAAACATCTGTCTCGATGATTCCCATCTCTGGTCGCAAATGCATTTTTCCTTGTTCACATTCCGTCACAATTGGAGCTCCCTCAGAAGAGGCGTATTGGTCAAACACTGGCGCCTGAAACATTTCTTCAAGTAACAAGCGACCCGATGGCGTAAGTGTCTCCGAAGTCGGGAATAACGCGATTGGTTGAAACGATAACGTCTTCTCATGTCTTTTTAAATATTTGGCGATTTCAAGCATATCGGAAGGTGAGCCGTCGAGTGCAGCTGGTTGAAACCGATTCAACGAATCAATGTAATACGGAATCGTCGCCGGATTGGAATGAACGACTGAATACAGCATCTGTTTCATCGGTGCGTTGTATCGCCAATACACTTCACTTTTTTGGGCTCGTGGACAAATCATTCGTCCGGTGAAGCTAGCTCGTTTCATCCCTCGATAAAAACCATGCTGCTCTTTGAAATAATCAAGGTGTGCCATTCGAATTTGATAATCATATTCGGTGAAGCGTACTTGAATCGATTTTCCTGTCGTTCCCCCGGTCATACCGATGATCGGAGCATGAATATCAGAAAAAATGGTTTCATCTGTTCGTAACGTTTCCTTCTCTAATGGCGGAATTCGTTCAAAGTCCTCTAGTCGTTCGAGCGGTAGAGAAATACGATGCTTTTTAAAGATGCGGCGGTAATATGCGTTATGCCGATTACAAAACGTTAAAAATTGATTTAAGTGATTTAACCTCGCATCTGGCGAGCTCCCTTGTGTACGTCTCAGTCGTTCGAGTTCTTGTTGATAGTATGGACCGTATCGCTCCCGGTATAGTTTGATTCCATATAACGAAATCAACCAATTTTGAATGCGAATCGGTGAATTGGCATATATTCGGTCCTGAATCATCCGCATTACTCAATGCCCTCCTTTAGCACTTGATGATAGGTAAGGTACCAGTCAATGAATGCGTTCACGCCGTCTTGAATGGAAGTTTGCGGTTGAAAATCAATCGATTCGTATAGAGAAGATGAGTCCGCAAAGCTAGCAGGCACATCGCCTGCTTGAAGAGGAAGCAAACGAAGGATTGCCTTTTTGCCGACACGTTCTTCAATCGTTCGAATAAAGTCCATCAACGACACGGGTTGTTGATTCCCAATGTTATACACACGGAATGGGACGTCACTTCGGTCAGGAAGCGGTTGTTCATAGTCGAACTCTTCTTCTGCCATCGGTTCGATATCCATGAGTCGGACAATCGACTCAATGATGTCATCGATGTATGTGAAATCACGCTCCATCTCGCCGTAATTGTATACATCGATCGGTTCACCTTTTAAGATCGCCTCCGTGAATTTGTACAGTGCCATATCCGGCCGTCCCCAAGGTCCGTAGACACTGAAGAATCGTAGGCCCGTTGTCTTGAGTCCGAATAAATGACTGTACGTATGAGCCATCAGCTCATTGGCTTTTTTCGATGCGGCGTATAGAGATAACGGATGGTCCACCGGATGCTGTTCAGAAAATGGCATCGCTTGATTCGAGCCATAGACCGAGCTCGATGATGCGTAAATCAACTGATCTACCGGATAATAACGACACGCCTCTAATATATTCAAGAAGCCAACGATATTTGATTGGATATAGGCGTCCGGATTTTCTAAACTGTATCGCACCCCCGCCTGCGCCGCTAAATTGACCACGATTTGAGGTCGCGTTTTTTCAAAGACACGCGTGATGGCCATCTTGTTTTCAAGGGCATCCCGGTATAATTTGAACCGCGGATGGGTCAACACATGAAGTCTTGATTCTTTTAGTCTCGGGTCATAATAATCGTTGACCACATCAATCCCAATGACATGGTGACCTTCTTTTAATAACCGTCGAGCCAGATGAAATCCGATGAATCCGGCTACCCCGGTGACGAGCACTGTTTTCTTCATAACGACTTCCTCCTTTGCGCTGACTCGTTGACTCGCATCCGTACCGGTTCAATTTGTGGACCGAAAATACTTTCCATCACTTCTTCTGGTAATTCGTTATTGGCGACAAATAATAAGAAAGAGGTGAGTCCGTTCGATTGATCGAGCAGATGCTCAATTGTTTTTAAAATCGGATCGACCGATTTAAACGGTCTCGTACAACCGACAAAGATTTTTTCATATACTTGATTCGTATGTTCGCTCGAGGCAAGTAGTTCTTCGAACAACTTTTCACCAGGGCGAATACCACTGAACTGAATCGGGATTTGTTCGAGTGTAAAACCACTCAATGTAATCATTCGCTTCGCAAGATCTACAATTTTGACTGGGTTGCCCATATCGAGTACGAATACTTCTCCTCCGCTCGCGAGCACGCTCGCTTGAATGACGAGACGACTCGCTTCTGGAATGGTCATAAAGTATCGGGTCATCTCAGGATGCGTCACCGTAATCGGTCCGCCTTTTTGAATCTGTTCCTTGAAGAGCGGGACAACCGAACCTCGACTCCCTAAGACATTGCCGAAACGTACAACTGAAAATCTTGTCTCGCTATGTCTCGCCTGCTGCTGCACCACCATTTCTGCCACACGTTTCGTCGCACCCATCACGTTCGTTGGATTGACCGCCTTGTCTGTCGAGATCATGACGAATCGTTTTACTCCAAAGAAATCAGCGACCTCCACCATATTCTTTGTCCCGTAAATATTATTCTTTACGGCTTCCCTTGGGTTGTCTTCCATGAGCGGAACATGCTTATGAGCTGCCGCATGATAGACAACGTCTGGTCGATACTGATCAAACACTTCTGTTAATCGAGCCCGATCCTGGACGTCACCGATGACGGGACAAATTTCTGTATCGGACCCAAGTAAGCGAAGCTCTCGATCAATCGCATATATGCTATTTTCACCATGTCCAAACAGAATCAGTTTCCCTGGATGAAACTTCAGCAATTGACGACAAAGCTCGGAACCAATCGATCCTCCTGCACCCGAGATGAAAATCGTCAACCCGCTCAACGTTTGAGAGATTTCCGAAACATCGAGCTGAACCGGTTCACGTCCGAGTAAATCTTCGATGGCCACTTCTCGAATTTCATTTAATGACACTTTGCCGGATGCGAGTTCCGCAAGCATCGGTAGTGCATGAGATTCCACGCCCGTCTTTTCAATTCGTTTCAGCAGTTGGACGCGATCTCCGTATGGAAGAGAAGGAATGGCCAACACAACCACTTCGATATTCAGCTCTTCAATTTTTCTCTCCAGTAAATCAATCGAACCGATGACCGGTGTTCCGTGAATGTAAAGACGGTGAAGCAATGGATTATCATCCAACACCCCAACGACATGAAGGACGTTGGTCCGGTGTTCTTTCAATTCTTTAATGATTTTTTGGCCCGATTCGCCACCACCAATGACCAATGTCGCTTTCCCGTTCGACACCGGTGCATGAAATTGGAAGAACGACCGTGTTCTTGCGACGAGACGGATAAATAACATTCCGTTAAACGCGATTAAGCTTTGAATAAAAATTGCTTGATAGGAAAAGCCATCCAACAATAAGTAGGATGCAAATAAAACGAACGTATCACTCATGACCAATACAATCGCCAGGAGTTGCAATTCACGCATCGATCCATAGCGCCAGTCGATTCGGTATACCCGAGTCACCCATCCTAAAATGAGAAGAACGAGTGTCTTCAATCCGAGGATTGAGATCAAATCTAACGGATCAGACGTTACCGTTGGATCATTTGCAAAGAATAGGTCAAATGTCACAAAAATTGCGAGTGCCGCAATCGTAATATCGAGTAACATCAAGAGCGCATTTTTTCGATCAATGGGAGACCGAACAGTTGGAGTACTCATCCTTTCACCACCTTCCATCCCAATCAGCTTCGAGTTGATGCTAGATAAGTACCCGTTCAAGATTCACAATTCAAAAGAAAAGAATAGCTTTTTGATACGAATGACATTTCGTCATGAAACGGTTTAACAAATGTGTAATGAGTTTTTCTTTTCTTTTGTGAATATTTTTAATTCATATGGGTATTATGGGAAGTATAAGGTAGGACATTTGGATTATTTTCACTTTGAAATTTTGTTTATGTCGCATTATCCCAAAGCAGTAAACGAATTCACATGTCCTTTACATCATCTCTCGTCACTGAATAATCTTTCTAGCTTTCCTTTAGGACCACCATTGTTTGACCACACCATGACCTTTGAAGCCACAACACGCTTCTGAAAAGGAGAGACATCACGATGAAACGATGGACAGAGCAACAGATCCTCTCATGCCTAAGACAAGCAGCAGACGAACTCGATGAATTTGACACAAAACAGTACACACTATGGGCCCGCAACAAAGACGTCCCCTCCCTATCGACCGTGATCTACAAATTTGGTTCTTGGCGGGAAGCCGTTCAGGCGGCGGAGATTAAGATGTTGTATCGTTATTACTCAGATGAAGATATTTTGACGGCACTGATTGAGGCCTCGGAAGAACTCGAGCTCTTTACGAGCCAGACGTATCGTGCCTGGGCAAAAATTTCACAAGCCCCTTCTTTGACGCTGATCAGTAGCCGATTCGGTTCGTGGTCAAATGCGTTACGTGAAGCCAAACTTCAAACGACGACGGTACGGAACAATGAAGAACGCATCATCCAAGCGTTGATTGAGGCCTCTGAAAAGCTAGAGCGTCTCACGTCCCAACATTACGCGGTATGGGCACAAGAAAAAGGCTATCCGACAGTGGCGACAATCGCTCGAAAATATGGATCATGGAGCTATGCACTTTTCGTCTTGGATATCGCGCCACCGAAACGCAAGTGGGACGAGGAAGACGTCATTGATGCCTTGCGCTTAGCCAAAACAGAGCTACCGCATTTTAGTATCCTTCATTACCGAAAATGGGCTGAAGGTCGAAACGTCCCGAGTACATCGACGATCAATGCGTTGTTCGGAAGCTGGACGGCCGCTTTAAAATGTATGGAGGAACAAAAAGTAAAACAATAACCTACACAGATGAACGCATACAAAAGCGCCGACTCAACAGAGTCGACGCTTTTTCATGTGACGATAGCAATATATAACGGAATGCCAACTAACAAATTGAACGGGAACGTCACGGCAAGGGACAGGGTCAAATAAAAGGAAGGTTTCGCATCTGGGACCGATGCCTGTAACATTGCGGGAGCAGCAATATACGACCCGCTCGCCGCGAGTGTCATCAAGAGAATTGTTCCGCCATCAGATAAATTAGCGATATTCGCAGCGACAAAGCCGACAAGTGCCCCGACTAATGGAAACACCATGCCCATGATCACAAACTTCAAGCCATATGACGGCACCGTCTTCAACTGCTGTCCGACTTTTACCCCTAGACCTAATAAGAATAGAAGTAACACACCTGGGAACAAGTCGACGAAAAATGGTTTGAGCGGTGTGGCATCTGGTGTCACAAGTCCCACGATTAGACCTGCAAACATCAAGAGGATACTTTTCGAGAACAAACTATCCCGTAGCACAGACAGAGAGTTCGTCTTCCCTGACGTGGCCGTGATCCCCATGACCTGTGTTTGATTGTATAGCAGTAGCGCCACAATCAGACCGGGGATTTCAAGGACGACGACCAATGTCGTCATGAACGGCTCGTAGGCGATCCCGAGCCGTTCGAGCTGTGTCGACGCGGCTACATAGGTGACGAGCGATACCGAGCCGAACGTCGCAGCCATGGCAATTCGCTCGGGAAATGAGAATTTAAGTATTCCCCCGACGTAGAACGCGAGTGTCGGCAGTAAAATCCCAATCAACAGCGTCACGGTCAGCGGTAATGCGATGTCTACAAAAGATACCGCGGCGAGTCCCATGCCTCCCTTCAGTCCGATGGCAAGCAATAAGTAAATGTTAAGCGTCGTGCTCAATGCATCCGGGATTGTTAAGTTTGATTTTCCGACTGCGGCGATGACACCCGTCACGAATAAGAGTACCGGGGCGCTCGTCAATAAAAATAAGAACAATTCCATACATTTTCCTCCTTGGCGACAAAAAAGCGCACACCTAAAGAAGGTGTGCGCTGTATGCCGACGGCTCGACTAATCGCTCCGTCAGGCCGACAACTGTCGGTTGATTAAATTGGTCAGTAGCTCCGTAAGAAGATTTCGAAAGCACGCCTCATGACGACTCGTCCAGTCGATCCTCTATACGTCTCTGATTTTTATTTTAAAAAGGTGACGTTTCGTTGTCAATCGGTTTGATCCCAAGGTGCATCTAAACGAAACACGATGAGACGTTCGCCTGTTTTCGTACTGATGTCCGTGTGGAGCGAGACAATCGAACGACCGAGCACTTGCCCGACAATCGTTTCAAGTTGACTCCGTCCGGATTCGACGAGATTGTTGCGGTATTTCTTCAATTGCTCGCGACCCGCCGACTTGATGGCCAAGTCATACTCGGCCGGCGTCAACACCCCTTGAAGTGTGACGATGGCGAGGTCTCGAAGCAGGTCTGCCTTACACGTCAATGACCCGCGCCCCAAGTATTCTTTCTCCCATTGGGTGATACGGGCACTCAGTTCCATTTCCAGCTGACCCTTTTTTCGCATTTACTTCACGAATCCAATCATCATCTCACGAAGAATCTTAGCTGCTGCGATGGCTGTCATATCTGACTGATCGTATGCCGGTGATACTTCGACAAGGTCTGCACCGATGATGTCGAGGTCTGCGTTCGCAATGGCATGTACCGCTTCGAGCAATTCTTTCGTCGAGATGCCACCGATTTCTTGTGTCCCTGTCCCTGGTGCCGCTGAAGGGTCGAGAACGTCGATGTCAATCGTGACATATACTTTTTTCCCAGCGAGTGTCGGTAAGACACGCTTGAGAGGCTCGATGACTTCAAATTGATGCATGTTGTAGCCGACTTCACGAGCCCACTCAAACTCTTCTTTCATCCCTGAACGAATCCCGAACGAGTAACAGTTCGATGGTCCAATCAAGTTTGCCGCTTTTTTGAGCGGAGTCGAGTGTGAAAGCGGTTCGCCTTCATACTCATCACGAAGATCCGTATGTGCATCCAAGTGGAGGATGACAAAGTCGTTGCCATACACGTCATGCATCGCTTTTATGATTGGCCATGTGACGAGATGCTCCCCACCCATTCCGAGTGGGAACTTACCTGCTTTGACAACATCTTTGACGAACGCCTCAATCATATCGAGCGACTTCGGTGCGTTCCCGAATGGAAGCGGGATATCTCCTGCATCGTACACCGCTGCATCTGCCAAGTCACCGTCTAAATACGGGCTATATTCTTCAAGTCCGATCGATACTTCACGAATCCGGTTCGGACCGAAACGTGAGCCTGGGCGGAAGCTGACCGTCCAGTCCATTGGCATCCCGTAAAGAACCGTCTTCGCCTCTGTCACCTCTGGGAGGCTGGCGATAAACACTTTACCTGAGTAGGCTTCATCGAAACGCTTAATCATTTTGTCAAATCCTCCACGAATTTAGGAAGAACGAATGCTGCGTTGTGAAGCTTCGGCGTGTAGTACTTCGTTTCGATATCATGGAAACGTTCAGCTGATACTTGTTCCGGGTCGTATTTCTTCGAACCGATTGTGAACGTCCACATGCCACTCGGATACGTTGGTACGTTTGCCGTGTACAATTTCGTGATTGGGAAGATTTCCTTCACGTCACGTTGAACCGTTTGAATCAGTTCTGGTGTGAACCATGGGTTATCTGTTTGTGCGACAAAGATGCCATCCTCTTTGAGCGCTTTCGAGATTCCTGCATAGAACCCTTTTGTGAAGAGGTTTGCTGCTGGTCCGACTGGTTCAGTCGAGTCGACCATGATGACATCGTACTCGTTTTCTGACTTGGCGATATGCATGAAACCGTCACCGACGATGACTTCTACACGTGGGTTATCGAGTTCACCCGCAATATTTGGTAAGTATTTCTTCGAATATTCAATGACTTTCCCGTCGATATCAACGAGAACCGCTTTTTCCACTGATGGGTGTTTCATAATTTCACGGATGACACCGCCGTCTCCCCCGCCGACAACAAGTACATGTTTCGGATTCGGGTGTGTAAAGAGTGGGACGTGTGCGACCATCTCGTGATAGACGAATTCGTCCTTATCCGTCGTCATGACCATTCCGTCAAGTAACAACATCGTTCCGAACTCGTCCGTTTCGACCATCTCTAGTCGTTGAAACTCCGTTTGTTCGCTCTCATAAACGTGGTTTACACGGAACGTAATTCCGTAATCTTCTGTTTGGTGCTCCGTAAACCATAATTTTAATTTTTGGTCCATCGATAGAACCCCTTTCTGTTCAAAAAGTTGTTCGTATGCGAGTGGCGTTTTGAGGCGCTTCTTAATCATACGATAGGAAGTATACAAAACCTGTACCCATTTTGCACGATTTTTTTGTGGAACTGATTCAGAATGTGAGTTTTTTGTGAGATACGACCGATATACTGAATGAACCAATTCTGAATCGAAAGGTGGAATAGTATGTGGTCACCCTGTGCTTCTTGTAACACAACCATTCCTTTGATTGCTCAAGGAACGCTCGTCACGAAATTCAAAGAATACTCTTATAAATCGTTTGAAGAACTCGACACACTCCTTATGCATGCGGACGGAACGGTTTACTGTGTCGATCCTGAAACGAACCGTCAGACACCGCCGCTTGAGGTCGAAGCGCTACAAGATCAGCTTGCCAATCGACACATCATTGAACAGATTCAACATGGGACGTTCGAGAGCCATCTCCAACCAATCATCTTCCTCAACTCGAAGGAAACGTTTGGGTACGAGGCGCTCCTCCGTAGCGGCGCCAACATCTCGCCCTATGATTTATTCCGGACGGCAAACCGTTTCGGCCTACACTCAAAGCTCGATCAACGCGCCCGCGCCGAGGCAATCAAAGCAACGTTTGAAGCCGTCGCCCCTCACCAAAAGACATTCATCAACTTCTTGCCCTCGACGATTTACAACCCGGACTATTGTCTCCAGCATACGTTCGATATCATCGACCGCTATGACCTCAGTCCAGATCGTTTTATCTTTGAAGTCGTCGAGACGGAAAAAGTACACGACGTCGATCATCTCCAACACGTGTTTTCCACATATAAACAACGCGGGATGCAAGTCGCGCTAGACGATGTCGGGGCTGGCTTCTCGACGATCGATATGCTGAAGCGACTCGAACCGGATTACGTTAAAATTGACCGTTCGTACATCTCGTTTTGTGATGAAGATGCTGAAAAACGTACATTCCTCAAACAAGTTCGTGAATTGACCCACTCAATGGGGATCACACTTCTTGCTGAAGGTGTCGAACGCGCGGAAGAGGCAGATGTGTGTCGTGAACTCGGGTTCGATTTGGCACAAGGTTATTTCTACGGGAAACCAGTCCCAGCCAATCAATACAAGATTGAAATTTCATAATCCCTACCTAAAGTGCAGGAATCGGCTTCGTCGACATCCTGTGCTTTTTTTAAGTAAAAATACTTTCTCCAGCATTCTCATGTTGTTTCATCGATTTTTAGGTTTCGGTCAGAGGTGTTCAGGAGATAGCCTATTATAGAAGATGGATGTGCGCGGAAAAGGTGGGTGAAAAGATGAAATCATGGATTGTCAGCGGATATGCAGTCGTACTTGGAATCATCATCGGTCTAGTGAGCTGGCTCTTCCTGTCTGTCGTATACAAAGGAATACACTTCGTCTGGCATACGGTGCCCGAGCAATTCGACTTTCCTTTTTATCTGTTTCTCGTCCCGGTTCTCGCCGGAGTAGGAATTGGTCTATTGCAACATCGCTACGGTCGGATGCCTCGCCTCATGCCCGAAGTGATGGCAGAACGAAAAGATACCGGTCGCATCGACTATCGCGTGATCGGGTTCACCACGTTGACTGCCTTACTCGTCTTGATTGGAGGCGCTAGTCTCGGTCCTGAGGCCGCGCTCGTCGGAATTGTCGGCGGACTCACGACATGGTTCTCCGAGCGCATTCGCCACGTGCGGCAAGAGTTAGGAGAATTACAGGAAGTGGGGCATGCCGTCGTTCTCGGGATCGTCTTCAACGCACCACTGTTTGGTGCGATTGCGGCCGAAGAAACTGAACAGAAAAAACAACCGATGTTAAACCTTCTTGCGACACTCGCCGGACTCGGAACGTTTTATCTGCTCAATCAACTTGATGAACGTCCGCCATTCATCATTAAATTCCCGGCAATCGAGAACGTTCAAATCAGTTGGACCATACTCCTCATCGTTCTATCCGGCATTCTGCTCGGTTGGCTCTATTTGTTGAGTGAGCATGCGCTCATGCGACTGTTTTCAAACGTTCCAATTCTCTTTCTTACCGTGCTCGGAGGCGTCGGAATTGGTAGTATGGCACTCCTTTATCCGGATTTACTGTTCTCCGGTGAAGAGACCATTCTCGAATATGTAGAAGAGTGGCGACTCGTCCCACTCTACATTCTCCTCCTGTTCAGCGTACTGAAATTACTGTTTACGGCATTTTGTTTAGCGACGGGCTGGCGTGGTGGACACATTTATCCCCTTCTCTTCTCTTCTTTCACGCTCGGTTATTTTTTTAGTTTGTTATTCGGACATGATATGACGTTCACCGTCGTCCTGACGACAAGTGCTTTACTGGCGACAGCAATGCGACAACCATTGGCCATCATCGTCTTACTCGTACTATTCTTTCCACCGAACAGCTGGCTTTATGTGTTTGCCGTCGTGGCAGTCGTTTCCAAAATTCCACTCCCCTCGTTCATTCATTCTCCAGTAAAACCTTGAGTTTCAGAATGAAAAAAAGGGTAAAAGATGAATAGTTATGCACTTTCTCGAAAGGAGGAACGGTTGTGAGCGAATACGAAATGGCCATTGAGAACCTCATTGATGCAGTCAGCTCGGATTGGATTAGTATTATTTTAGCTATTTTAGTCGTGATTATGGGGATTGTCGTCTTCATCTTTGTCATCATGACGATTGTCGACATGTTTTTATCCAAAGATATCGTTTGGGGAATCGTTGAAGTCATCGCTCTATTCGTCGGACTGGCTGTCTTATTGTCCGTCTTCTACTATTGGAATCGAAATCGGACAAAAGCACAGTTTGCCCTTTTCCTCGTCTTGTTCTCTCTCGCAGTGAATGTATACTTTTTCGCCCGTTATGCGGACGAAATCAACGCTGTTTTAAATAGCGTGTACTAAAAAACGAGGGGGAAATCCCCTCGTTTTCATCGTATCGGAAAGGTGGTGTTTCGTTTGAAACGTCGTGTCATTCAATTAATGACCATGGTCGTCAGTGTTATCGCTTTAGTCGGCCTCTTATTTTGGTTAGATATTCTCATACCTGTCCTCATTACGATTGCACTTTTAGCCCCATTCATCGTAGGATGGCAAATTTTGTTCGATCAGGTCCTTCCTCAAGGAAAACTCGCCTGGTTATTGGCCGTATTTCTCCTTCCGTTCATCGGAGTGATCGCATGGGTCATGTTCGGACGTACACCACGTCGCCATCGACGCTTTAAACGCACGTCATCTGAAATCCGTATGCTCCGGCAAGCAATCGAAAGCGAGAAAATCGAAACCTCGCCTGACATCGTGAGTTCCTATCCATTGACGCGCACACTCGAAAAATTAGGCGCATCTGGTGCCGATGGACATACCTCGACAACGCTCCTCCTCAATGGGGAAGAAAAATTTGATGCCCTATTAGAGGCCATTAACGGGGCGACTGACCATATCCATATTCAATACTATCTATTCCGAACAGACGAAATCTCCTTGAAGGTTAGAGATGCTCTCATTCAAAAATCGAATGAGAACGTGACGGTTCGTTTTTTATACGATGGACTCGGTAGCCAAGAAATCGGTGAAGACTTCATTCAACCGTTACGTGATTCACGTGTTCACGTCCAGGCGTTCGATCCAGTCTTACATCCATACCTCGTCTTTAACGCCAACTTCCGCAACCATCAAAAGTTAATCGTCGTAGACGGACGAGTTGCGTTAACTGGTGGCTTGAACGTAGGTGACGAATATTTAGGTAAAAATGAGAAGTTAGGGTTCTGGCGCGACACCCATCTCCGTCTCGAAGGTCCTCTCGTCCGAGAGCTTCAACAACTTTTTGTCGAGAACTGGTTATATGCTGGTCAAGGGACGACCGATGAAACATGGGACTTATTTGCAGATGGTGAACACCTTTCCCGCTACTTCGTGAATGAACCGAAAGGACAAAACGGTGCAATCCAACTCCTCGTCACGTCTCCCGGAAGAGATGTGACCATTCGTGACGGATTCATGCGCTTATTGATGGAGGCAAAAGAATCCATTTGGCTCACAACGCCATACCTCATTCCGCCACCTGAACTATTGGCTATTCTCGAAGTCGCAGGACGAAGCGGCGTCGATGTCCGGCTCGTCGTTCCAGGAAAAGGTGATGAATGGTTCAGCTATCATGCCTCCGAATATTATTTTGAGGAGCTGTTGAAACGGAATGTGAAGATTTATAAATATAATCGACATTTCATACATGCCAAAACCTTACTGATTGATGGCAAAATCGCTATGGTCGGATCCGCTAACTTTGATTTCCGAAGCATGTTTCTCAATCATGAGATGATGGTGGCACAATTTGATACGACATCCATCAAGAGACTACATGAATCATTTTTAAAAGATTTCGAAGAGTCGATTTTAATCGACTGGGCGATGTTACGGAAAAAAACGACCGGAAAACGATTCGTCGAAGCGTTTTGTCATATCTTTTCGCCGCTTCTTTGACGCGTTCGCCAAACGAGATATACTATGACGACAAGACCTACTAACAGCAGTTGCCAGCCGATCGTCAACCGCATCGCCGCCGTTACCGCAAGTCCTTCCATCATGAGCGCCGGGATTTTCCCAAGCGTACTGGCGATCGCGAACGATCCAAGCGTCATGCGACTGAATGCTGCCGATAACGTGACAAGGCCAGACGGCACAAACGGCATGAGACGCATGCCGAGAACGAGAAACCATGCCTCTGCCCCTCTCGACGCTCGAAGACGTTGAAAACGTCCACCATCCGGGGACGTATAACGGTACAATGCTTTACGATAAAGAATAAAGCTCACAATAGCACCGATTGCCTCTCCGACTATCGAGATGAGGATACCTGGAACGAGACCGAGGACACCGACGTTGACTGCTGTCAAAAACGCACTCGGTAAGACGCCGGCGACCGCAATCACACTATTCAATAACACACTGACGATTAAAAATATAGGGAGCGGGAGCAGTTCCCATTCCATAACAATCACTCTTTCTATGCACAAAATAAGGACCATGACAGATCGTCATGGTCCTTTACTATATCATAGTGATGAAGAAGACGTTGCGCCTGCTTCATCCCACGAGTCTTCGTCGACAGGTGGTAGATGCTTTTCTTCCAATTTCGAAACGACAACCGCACACGCCGCATCCCCCGTGATGTTGACCGATGTGCGAAGCATATCGAGAATACGGTCGACCCCGATGATGAGGGCAATTCCCTCTACCGGCAAGTTGACCGACTGTAAGACGAGGGCAAGCATGACGAGTCCGACTCCTGGTACACCCGCTGTCCCGATGGAAGCGAGAACGGCTGTGATGACGACCGTCAATAATTGCGTAATCGTCAAGTCAGATGCGAACACCTGCGCGATGAAGATTGTCGCAACACCTTGCATGATCGCCGTTCCGTCCATGTTGACGGTCGCACCGAGTGGTTGCACGAACGATGAAATCGAGCGCGGCACGCCAAGTTTCTTCTGTGCGACTTCCATCGATACTGGAAGCGTCGCGTTTGACGATGAGGTCGAGAATGCAAACGTCATGGCCTCATAGAAGTTTTTAAAGAAGAAGACCGGGCTCATTTTCCCGATGAAGTATACCGCTGCCCCATATACAATCGTTGCGTGTAAGAATAGCGTCAAGACGACGGCAGCCATATACCACGCCATGGCGACAACCGCATCGAGACCAATTCCTCCGATTGCGGAAGCAATCAATGCAAACGCCCCATATGGCGCGAGCTTCATGACGATATGAATGAGGTACATCATGATGCGATCGCCCTGCTTCACAAATTGACGCCACGTTTTCGCCTTATCCCCTAGGGCGATTAACGCAAACCCAATCAATGCTGCGAAGACGATAATTTGTAGCATGTTCCCCTCAGCGAGTGCTGTAATCGGATTCGTTGGAATCATATTGACAAATGTCTGTACGATATTTGAAGAATCCTCAGTCGCTGTTGATTCAAATTCAAGTCCTGTTGTCGCAAAGTCCCCACGTTCCCCTGGTTGTAGGACCGATGCGACACCCATTGCCAACATAATGGCAAGCGCCGTCGTCACTAAGAAGAATAAAATCGACTTCGTTCCGACCCGACCTAGCTCTTTCGGGTCCCCGAGACCCATGACGCCTAAAATAATCGAGAAGAAGACAATCGGGACGACTAACATTTTAATCAGGTTCAAAAAGATTGTTCCGACCGGAGATAGAATATATGGATTCACAATCTCATAAATATTATCCGGCAAGCCCGCCAATCCGAGACCAACTACAACACCTAGCGCGAGACCGATTAAGATTTTTTTCGTTTCGCTCATCGTATCACCCTTTCTATTTTTCACAATGTAGTCAGTATATCATAATACTGAATTTTCATACAATTACAAATGAATATCTCTTCAGTTACATTTTTTATTGGAATTCCCAAAAAGTTGAAACAAAAAAGATTGGAGACGAAACATCGTCCAATCTTTTTACTCGGCGCTTAAGCGCTCGAGCTCTGCATGCAATTCAATCGAGTTCTCCCAAATCTCAGGACGGTGTTCCTGTAAGAAACTCGCCAAGACGTTCCGGGACGGAGCGTCCATCATGTCGATTAAAATCCGACCCTTTAGCGATTTGTCCATTTGATTGACGTGATACGGCAATAGTTTATAGCCTCGTCTCGCTTCGACATCCACTAGCATGTCACATGCCGCGACTCCGCCGTAGTAGAAGCCTTCCGGTTTTCGACCGACCGTCACCCACACGATCCAGTACGGTTTCCCGTTCGGTACCGCTTCCGGGTCCGTCAAAAACTTGATCCGTTTCTCGATGGCCGATTTGGCATGCATCGCCCCCATGTCGATTGTCGCAGTACCTGCATCAACATCGATGATCACCGGAGACATGTTATTTAAGCTAAGCGAACCGACACCAAAACCACCGTGACCGTCCGTCGCATCGTCTGAAATGATATTAAAATTAATGTCTTTCATGTTCCACCCTCCCCCTCTACTGTACACAATGATATAGGATGGTGGCAATCCTGAGTCACACCCAGTCGATTTGAAAGCGTCCACCTGGACCAATCTGTTCAATCAATGAACAATCTTCTTTAATGACTCGTCCGATGACATTGACGCGCTCATCCGCCGGTAAATCTCGCTTCGTTATTTGCAGTTCTCCTGCATAACGACCGTAACGTTCATTGTCGATCGTGATACTGCCGAGCACTCGTTCTTTTATATCTCGCGGTTGAATCAAATGGTTCCCAGGCCGTCCATACGCTCTCGATTCGACCGAACGGATGACGTCCCGGGCCGGGTCCATCCGGTTCGTATGACTGGTTATAAGCGAATCATCATGATTTCGTGTGGTCGCTCGAAGAACGATGACGCCCTCGTCGTACGCCTGAAACTGTCGCATCGTCTGATCTGTCACACGCGGGTCACCAATCAAGACGCGATCGACCGTTTTATGCAAATCAAGATAACAAGAAAATGGAGATTTCCAACGATGTTCTTCAAGTGTAGGCAACGTCTCATGTAACGGTCCACGTAACTGTCCATTTCCCGGGATGAATGCTTGTACTTTGATTCCTCGTGACCGGAGCCAACGATTTTTTTCATCAAACCATGTACGGTCCAGCCCCGTTTCCGGACGAGGATAAAAATTATGCCACGCTTCGACGCGTTCTCGTTGTAATCCATACCGATGCATCTCTTCAAGTTCCGTTTCTGTGAGCGTACTCGCATTGAGGGCGATCATCATACGTCGTGACAAGTCTGCCACTTGTTTCGGTGTGACGCCATAGTCGACACGTAACCCGGTGACGCCCCACTCCAACAGCGTATGGGCATCGTCCCAGGTCTTACCGAGCGCCCGTAGAGACGATGGGGCGATATCCGCCACGAGCTCCATTTCAAGACGTTTCGCTAACGCACCTAACTGCTGGAGTCGTTCCGTGTAGATTGTCGGATCGTCTTCCGGAATATGAAGCGACGTAAAGATGCTCGTGAAACCACTCTCTCGCATACGTTCCATCCAAGCAATTGAATCGGGTGTCAGTTCATCGCCTAAGTATATTGAAATTCCTCTCATGTGAATCCCCCTTTCCGAAAGTAGAGAAAAGATGACTCGATTCGAGCCATCTTTTCTTGTTAAATCCCATCCGCCATCTCTTCTTTGAAACCGAAGAAATAAGTGAACAAGAAACCTGCCGTATACGAAATCAATAGTCCGGCGATGTACGTCAAATACATGCCATTATCAATGAGCGGTGTGAGCGATAGACCGGATACACCGATTCCGAGCGCCGCTGTTTTCATTGTCGCTTGGAAAGCCCCACCGACAGCGGCCCCGAGACACGCTGTCAAGAACGGACGTCCGAGGGGAAGCGTGACCCCGTACAGGAGAGGCTCACCGATTCCGAGGAAACCTACGGGGATGGCCCCTTTGATAATATTACGAAGGCGTGGGTTGCGTGTCTTCACAAAAATCGCAAGCGCAGCTCCGACTTGACCCGCACCAGCCATCGCCAAGATTGGGAGAAGGGCCGTCGTCCCAACCGTGTTCAACAGTTCCAAATGGATTGGCGTCAACCCGTGATGCAATCCGACCATGACGAGCGGTAAGAAGAATCCGGCCAAGAGTGCCCCTGCGACGGGTCCCCCAAATTCGAGCGTCGCATTGATTCCTCGCATGATACCGTCTGACAATACGCCAGCGACCGGCATGATTGCATAAAGCGCTGTAAATCCAACGATGAGGACAGTAAAGAGTGGTGTGAAAATAATATCAATGGATACCGGCATGAAGCGACGAATGTGTTTCTCGATATACGTCATGAGCCAACCGGCAAAAATAACTCCGAATAATCCACCACGCCCAACGACGAGCGGTTCCCCATAAATGACGATATCCGCGAGGAGCGGGTTGAACAGAATTCCCCCGGCAATCGCCCCGAGTACCGGGGTTCCTCCAAACTCTTTTGCCGTGTTCCACCCGACAAGGATGGCCAAATACGCGAATACCGTGCTTCCGAGCACGAGTAGGATCTGCATCCACGTCTCCGTCCGGTCGACGCCGGCGTTGACGGCAAAGTTCGCAGCCCCGTTAATGATCCCCGAGGCGACAAGTCCAGGAATGAGCGGGATGAAGATGTTCCCGAGGCGACGAAGGAATCGTTTAAACGGTGACTTTTGCTTTTCTTTCACCTTTTGGCGTTCGACCGCCGCACGTTCCTCTAACGTCAAATTCGCATCCACTGACTCTTCCCCGATCGCAAGTCCCGTCTCATGACTCATATAATCCGCGACCCGGTTCACGGTACCTGGACCGACGACGATTTGTAGCGTCTCATCATCGATGACACCCATGACCCCGTCAATCTTTTTCAGTGCATCAATATCTGCCTTCGTCCCATCCTTTAGCGTCAATCGGACACGCGTCATACAGTGCGCGAGTTGACGGATATTTTCTTTCCCCCCGACATGTGCGAGGATATCCCGTGCTAAAACCTCTTCTTTCTTCATCTCGATCTCCCCCTTATAGCGCCTCGCGGACGAATCCGTTCGCGCACTCTAATCGTTTGACAGCCTCCTCATAAGAGACATTCGCTAAAATCATGACGATTGCCGTTTTGACGTGCCCTTTAGATGACACAAAATAACGCGCGGCCGTTTCCATGTCGACCCCTGTCGCTTCTGCAATCATCCGTTTGGCACGCACTTCTAACTTTTCATTCGTCGGTTGCACATCGACCATCAAGTTTTGATACACTTTGCCTACTCCAATCATCGACGTCGTCGAAATCATGTTGAGAACCAATTTTTGTGCTGTTCCCGCCTTCAATCTCGTTGAACCGGTCAATACTTCCGGTCCTGTCTCCACTTCAATGGGATAATCCGCATGTCGGCTGATGATTGCATCACGATTACATGATATCGAAGCAGTAGTGGCACCGATCTCTCGTGCGTAATCGAGACCTCCGACCACGTATGGTGTTCGACCGCTCGCTGCAATCCCCACGACCGTATCCTCAGCTGTTAAATGAAGCGCTTTCAAATCTTTGACCGCCAATTCCTTACTGTCTTCCGCTCCCTCAACGGCCTGAATGAGCGCACGTTCGCCACCTGCAATCAATCCGATGACTTGATCGGGTGACACGCCAAACGTCGGCACACACTCTGCAGCGTCTAAAATCCCTAAACGTCCGCTTGTACCTGCCCCAATATAAATCAAGCGACCGCCTTTACGAAAGGATGCGATGACCCGCTCTACGACTTGTGTGATGACCGGGAGTTGCTCTTGAATCACTTGAGGGACTGTTTGATCCTCTGCATTCATAATCGTCAATCGTTCCTCAATCGACATCTCGTCTAGGTGCATCGTTCGTTCATTCCGTCTTTCTGTAGCCAATTTATCTAGCATCGCCACCATCCTTTCTTCTCTATGATTTCATCGTACTACATTGAAACTTAAAGTCAATTTATTATTTAATATTTATGAAATTTAGTTTCAATTACCACAAAAGAAAAACTCACTCTGGGCGAATGAGTCGTTTCTTCAAGACGTGCACGCGAGTCCCTTTATTCGTGACCGAATCCTTTTCATATACGTACCCGTTCCGTTTCCAAAATCGCTGTGCCCTCTCATTATGAGGAAGCACCCCTAACCGAAATTCCGTTTGATATGGACGCATATATTGATCTTCCAATTGATCATACAACGTTTGCGCCAAGCCCGTCCCGTGAAGAGATTCTTCAACGACGAACAAACCAAGCCAAAGCGAACCATCGACCGGGTGTTTTTTCAAGAGGTCGGCAATTGCCACGATCCGCTCTTTGTCGCGAAAAATCAGGCTAACGGTACCTTCTTCTTCAAAATCCGCCACGTTCTCGTCACGAAACATCTCGACAGATTGTTTATTCAACCGAGCGAAGGTATGTTGACACATTAAAAAATCTTCTAACGCCAGTCGATCCTCGGCAGTGTATAGTCGAATCATCGGCGCAATTTCACCATCTCATCCCGGGCTTCAGCGTATCGATCAATCAACCCTTCTCCCTTTCGGTGCAAGAGACCCATGTATAATGTATCGACAATCGTCAATTGCGTCATCCGTGAGGCGATACTTGCGATTCGGAAGTCACTCTCAACGTTCGGTGTGCAGAGTCGTACGTCCGCTTCCCGATAGAGTGGTGATTTATCTAAATTGGTGATGGCGATGACAGGCACTTGTTTCTTTTTCGCAAATCGAACGAGTTCGAGTACATCTTTTGTTCGTCCTGACGTGCTGATTGCGACGAATACATCAGACTTTCCTAAATGCGGAATCAGCGACAGCATATAATGAAAATCCGGAGAGGTAGTGGCCGCATAGCCAAGTTTTGTGAATTTATAGTGTGCATCGATGGCTGCCGTTGATGAACCACCGACCCCATAGAAGACGACACGATTCGCACGCGCGAACAAATCTACCGCATGTTCGAGCTCTCGTTTATCCATCGCTTCGGCACATGCTTCGATGGCTACCTTGTTCACATGAATGACTTTTTGGAACGAGTCATACGGTGTATCTTTTTGCTGGAGGACGTTGAAGTCCGTCAATGTCGTCTCCGTGACGGCCAAGTCTTTCACAAGGGCTAGTTTAAATGCTTTAAAACTATCAATCCCGACGACTCGAGCGAAACGAACGATACTCGCCTCGGACACATCCGTCTTTTGGGCAAGTTCTTTTGTTGTCATGTTTGGAATGAGCGTTGAGTGGGACAAAATATAATCTGCGATCTTCTTTTCGACCGCTGTCATATCCTCTTTCGCTAAATCAATTTTCGTAAGTAAGGATTCCATCGGGTCATCCCCTTCCTGCTACTATTGTCCCTTTATGATAGCGGATTCTTTCCTCATATTCCAATCACCTAAAAAAGGTCGAGCGTACGCCCGACCTATAAATTGTTCGAATTGAACGTGTCCCCGCCTTGAATGGCACCGTTCTCGAACCCTTTTTCAAACCATCGCATACGTTGTTCCGACGTCCCGTGTGTAAACGAATCCGGTGTCACATATCCACGTGACTGACGCTGTAACGTATCATCCCCAATTTGATGGGCGGCGTTCATCGCTTCTTCGACATCCCCAGCCTCAAGATAGCCGAGTCCTTGTGCATGATGGGCCCAAACGCCCGCGTAATAGTCTGCCTGTAACTCGAATCGGACGAGATAACGATTGAACTCGGTCTCACTCATCTCGTTACGAAGCGGCATAATCTCTTCAGTCGTCCCGAGAAGCGTTTGGACATGGTGTCCGACTTCGTGGGCGACAACATAGGCCATCGCAAAATCACCTGGTGCATTGAAACGTTGGCTCAGTTCATCGTAAAAGCTCAAATCGATATATAGATTTTGGTCGCCAGGACAATAGAACGGACCAACGGCAGACCCAGCAATGCCACAAGCGGATTCAACTTGTCCGGAGAATAGGACGAGCGTCGGCTCTTCATACGTCATCCCGTTTTCAGCGAAGATGTCGGTCCATACTTCTTCCGTATCTTTTAAGACGACCGCTACAAAGTCTGCCATCTCCTCTTCCCTTGCCGTTCCTGTATATGCTCCTTCTGATTGAGGTTCCCCGAGTCCGATATTATTGACGATGTCCGTTGTACTGCCCCCGTTCAACAATGTAAAGACGATGACGAGAATCAATCCGAGGCCACCACCGACTCCGGCAATGCCCTTTCCTCCGATGCTACGCCCGCGTCGATCCTCAACGTTCCGGCTCTGTTGTCTCCCTTTCCACTTCATCCCGATTCCTCCTACATTCGCTCTGTCTTGTTTATTACCCCAAATCCAGTAAAAGTGAGCTCATGTTTCTCCATAGATGAGAATTTTCTTTTCTAGAGGATGTGGATTCACTACAATGAAAGAGACTTCATAAAAGGAGGAACAACCCATGCCTTATGTAACGGTAAAAATGCTCCCAGGTCGTACTGTAGAGCAAAAACGTGCGTTGATTGAAAAAGTAACGGACGCCGTCTCCGAAACGACGAACGCGCCAAAAGAGAACATCACCGTCTTCATCGAAGAGATGGATGCGACACATTACGGTCAAGCCGGTGTGATGCATGCGGATAAGAAATAAATGACGAACGGACTCCTAATATGGAGTCCGTTTTTCGTCTAAGCACCGTATCAACAATGTATCCGTTGAACTTCTTGAATCTTCGCTTGTAGCCCACAAAGAACCTCTTCAATGAAATCATCAACCTCTTCAGGAGACATATACATATATGTATGTTGCGGGTCGAACGGATGTGTCTCGTAAAAGGATGTGATGTTCTGAATTTGTTTTTTCGTCTGTCCTTGAGGAAAAAACGGTAAGACGTCTGCGAACGACGTGATGTGACGGAAGTCCGTCCAAAAGATATGATTCGGATGTTTTGCCAAGTACTCAAAATCAATCCCATACCAGTCCGTTTTGACTAAACGGGTATAGTCTGGTGTCCCGGCGATTGCCTTTACAATCGGTTCTTCCTTTTTCGCACGTGTTAACCGCACCCAATATTCGTCTGTGACCAGATGAAAGTAGTAACCGACTAAATAAGACCATTCGGCGCTCGTATATCGCTCAGGGTCGGTCAAGTATGTCTTTTTGAACAAGTCGGACGAGATCCCGTTCTCCGTTTTGAAATGCGTGATGGTTTTCGGTGGTTCAGGACGTCCGTCCGCTCCGACCAGTCCACAATCCGGACCGATATTCCCAACTAAAAAAGATAGACGGTCAAACGAGGAATCCGTCTCAAGAATCCTCTCCGCTATTCGAAAATGCGTCACCCATGTTGCCATTTTTATTCCTCCATTTCTCATTCAATCTTCCCTATTCACGTCGAACCGCTCGCTCGGAACAGTCGGTTTAATCAAGTGACGAGTCGCTCGCCAGATGTGGTAGCCGATACGGTCGAGCCAAAGCAACACTTGCACTTTTTGTATCGTCAGGTCCATCTCCATTTGGTTCGCCGCTGTTTCTTCTAACAGTTCCGAACGATGTGCTTTCCGATACTCCGCCAGTTGTTTCGAGGCCTGTTTCCACATCTTCGAATCTTCCGGCGGCGTGTGATGATTCAGTTGATTCACAAGGTCAAGTTCATGTAAGACCAGCTCTCGTGCCGTCAAAAAGTCGGTGTCCCGAAGTGCGTGGACCGGTTCGACCTCTCGCAAGACATACAACCAGCGTTCGAGATGATCAATTGTATGCAAGAGGGAGAGATGTTGGCCATAATCATTTTGTTTCCCCTCATCCTCAAGACGAATCGTACTTAAAAAGACGCGAACATCGCTCAACGTCTTATCGACGAGGATCAATTCATCCTCACGAAGACGCCCCCCACGGACGAGCAACTCGGTCTCGTTCCCTAAATAACGTTCGATTTCGAGTAGGGAACGTCGCGCCGCTTCCAAAGCAACGGTCGGGAGTTGCGACATATTTTTGTCGAGCAGACGCGTCAATTTTTCAGAGCGACTCGGAATCCACTTCAGTAATCGACGCGCAAACGGCTTATAAAACGGCAAAAATAGGAGCACCCCGAGTAAATGGAAGGTTGTATGGAACAAGGCAAGGCGTAACAAATCGTTCCAGTTGAACCAATCCGCTACTCGGTTCACCACAGAGAAGAGAACAGGGAACGTGAGCCACCCGATGAGGACAATCGATACATGGTAGATGGCGTGAGCCAACACGATACGCCGCGCAGATTTCCACCCTCCAAGCGAACCGAGTGCCACGACAAGGCTCGTCCCCGCACTCTGACCGAGCACCAAATAAGCAGCCTGCGGGAGTGAAATCGCCACTGTCGCAAGGGCCGTCATCGTTAACACGAGTCCAATCGTCGACGACTGAAGGACGGCGGTCATCATGAACCCGATTCCAATCAGAACGGCCTGATGCAGAACGGTCATCTCACCGGCCGAGCCAAACGAGAACGTGACGACATCCCGCATCGCTTCTTGTAGCGTCCCAATGCCAACAAAAATCAACCCGATACTGACGAGAAACAGTCCAACACGGCGAAGGCGCGGACGGGAGAGACGAACCGCCATCCCGATTCCAATGAGCGGCAGAAACAACTGGCGCACGTCTAAATTGTAGCCGAGGACGGCAATGATCCACCCGGTCGTCGCACTCCCTACATTGGCCCCAATGATGAGCGGCAACGATTGTGTGAACGTGAGGAGTCCTGCACTCACAAACCCAATCGTCATCAACGTCGTGACCGAAGAAGATTGGAATAAGGCTGTTAACATTGCACCGAGTGCCGCTCCGGATATCGATCCGTCGGTGAACTGATTCAACCGATGACGTAATCGTGTCCCCGCCCATTTTTTGAGCGTATCCGTCAGTAACATCATCCCGAGTAAAAAAATCCCGATTCCACCAATCAGTGTCGCAATCTCCATCGTGTCACGCCCCTTTGCGTGTTCAATCGTCTTTTAATGTTGATAATATCCACGATTTTTCGTTCGCATGATCTTTTAAATTCAACAACACATCTTCCGGGTAATAGATTTTCTCATCCGACTGCCTCGAGTTCAAAATCGATTGAACGAGCATCGAAACCTCTGAAATCTCTTTGCGCTCCCCGTCATTCATCTGTAGATAAATTCCTTCATACTTACCCTGCCCTTTGTATAAATCATAAGGTAGCTGACTCAACTGGTCTTCAAGCAGATAGTATGTCGGCGGTAGCCCGATCGTCTCCATCGTCTGTCGCAGGCGCTCCATATAACGGACGCGATTCGCTTCCGGGAAGTTTTTATATTTTAATAATCGGCGATTCACGAAACGACTTGAAAGATCAGCTAAAATGGCATCGTCTTCCTCCATCCATTCTTGGAAATAGAAGTAGACGACCGTCTCGTCCAATTTCAAATATTGTTCGAGTGACATACCCGTTCGTTCAAAAATCGGCAAGAAATGTTTCGGCGTCATGTTAAACTTATAACCACTCTCATAGAGTTCCTGCGCCCGCTCAAGAATCGCTTTTAAGAGAAGATCACTCGACCGTGTCGCCGGATGCAGGTATACTTGCCAATACATTTGATAGCGCCGCATGATGTAATCTTCAATCGTATGCATACCCGACTGTTTGACCACGACTTGGTCTTCATCCGGGCGCAAGACGCGTAACATGCGTTCTAAGTCAAACTTTCCATAACTGACACCCGCAAAGTGAGCATCGCGCAATAAATAGTCCATCCGGTCAACATCAAGCTGCGAGCTGAGCATATTGACGATCAAGCGATTCGGATGCGTCTTGTTGATAATCGAGGCCACTTCTTCCGCAAACCCGACACCCATCTCAGATAACACCTTATTGACTTCGGTATCCCCTAAAATGATTCGTTCCGTCCACACTTCATGCCGAACGGAAAAGACGTGTTCGAACGCGTGCGAGAATGGACCGTGTCCGACGTCATGTAAGAGCGCTGCCGCTAACAATAACTCACGGTCACGGTCGTCCCATTCCGGGTATTGTTGGAACTGATCAATCAACTGGCGTGCGATTTCGTATACGCCGAGCGAATGATGGAATCGGGTGTGCTCCGCCCCATGAAACGTCAAAAAAGACGTACCGAGTTGTTTGATGCGACGCAACCGCTGAAATTCTTTCGTATTGATCAGCTCCCAAATGAGGTGATCGTAAACATAAATATATCGATGTACCGGATCCTTAAATACTTTCGAGCCAGATAGTTGTCCTCGTGACGAGTACATGACATGCCCTCCTACGTTTCGTTATGTTCTAGATTCGACTTCAAACGAATCGTTCCCTCCATGCTATAATGAGAAGGAAAATTTTTTGTGAAAAGGAATTAATGTATATGATTCATCCATTATTAAGACAACCGAGCTATCGCATCATCGATCAGTCGAGTCTCGGCCCGATGTTTCAAGCGGAACAATCGTTTGCGACCGATGATACGTTATGCGCGTCAACGCAAGAACGAGGTGCCGTTTTGCGCACATGGGTGCACACTGACACGATTGTCCTCGGAATCCAAGACGCCCGACTGCCACACCTAAAAGAAGGTGTTCGTTATCTACGTGAGCGAGGATTCCGTCCCGTCGTCCGAAACTCAGGCGGGTTAGCCGTCGTGCTAGACGATGACGTCCTCAACCTTTCTTTAATTTTACCCGAGAAGGACGGGATTCAAATCGACAGCGGCTATGAGGCCATGACCTCGCTCATTCAACACATGTTTCAGGATGTCACGAATGACATCGTTCCCGGTGAAGTCGTCGGTTCATACTGTCCGGGAAGTTTCGACTTGTCGATTGACGGTAAAAAGTTCGCCGGCATTTCGCAACGACGCGTTCGTGGCGGTGTCGCCGTTCAAATTTATTTGAGCGTGAGACAGAGCGGGAGCGCACGTGCTGAAATCATCCGCGACTTTTACGACCTTGCCATCCAAGGGGAAGCGACGAAGTTCACGTACCCGACCATTGTACCGGAAACGATGGCTTCGCTTGAAGACTTGCTTGGGATTCCACTCACCGTGCAAGATGTCCTGACTCGGGCCTACCGCGTTCTTTCCACTGTCAGTTCGCTCCAAAACGCGACATTAACGGCTGACGAACAAACGATGTTCACAAGTCAGCTCGAACGCATGTGGAAACGGAATGAACCGTTACGCGACATTGAACAACAATTAACAGAGGAGTGATTCATCCAATGTTTAAACTGATTACAGATACCGGTGCTGATTTGACTCACGATCAAATTATCGAATTCGGTCTTGAGATTTTACCGCTCGGTGTCATCATCGACAACGAAGAATTTTTAGACGGGGAAACGATTCAATCCATCGAAGTGTACGAAGCGATGCGTCAAGGCAAGACGCCGAAGACGTTCCAAATCGAGGCATCACGAATCGAACATTGTTTCCGTCAACACCTCGAGTCTGGAATCCCGTTCTTATATCTCGCTTTCTCCGGAGAACTCTCCGGTACATACCAAACCGCTGTCATGGTCGGTGAAATGTTGAAAGAAGAATATCCGGACAGTTCATTCAAGGTTCTCGATACACGGACAGCCTCTGTCGGACAAGCATTGTTCGTCAAAACGGTCGCAGCGTATAGCCAAGATCATACGTATGAAGAAACAGTGGAATATGCTGCTTCTCTCGTCGGCAAAGTCCGTCACTTGTTCACGGTCGAATCGCTCGAATATTTGATGCGAGGCGGACGTGTGTCGAAAGCGAGTGCTTTTATCGGAGACTTATTGACGATTCTACCGTTATTGACGGTCGAGGACGGCAAGCTCGTCCCGATTGAAAAAGTACGCGGTCATAAAAAGGTCATGCGCCGTATGGTCGAATGGACGATGGAGTCGAAGTCACTCGTCGAGAACGGGGACCTCTTCATCGGTCACGGTGACGACCTTGAAAAAGCGGAACAGTTCGAGAAGATGGTCCTTGAACATGTTCAACCGAAACACATCACGAAAACACTTGTCGGCTCTGCCATCGGTGCCCATACCGGTCCAGGTCTACTCGTCATCGCCTATTTAGAGGCATGAAAAATGAGCTCTCCCGATTTTCGGGCGAGCTCATTTTCGTTTAGCGATTCCAGTTTTTCAATCCATCACCGAACTGCGCGTAATTTTCGTCTTGGAACACACCGTCCGCAAACTTCGGTACGTCTACCGGCAACTTCCCTTGCGGCTTCACTTCGCCGAAAATGGCACGAATGCCAGCCGGCAAGTTCGGTCCGGCCGATTTCAAGTTCCCTGCTTCCGAGTCCGGTCCGTTCGGGTCGCCTTTGAACCCATAGATCAAGAGCTGCGCCGGAGCATCCGTCTGAACGGCAACATCATATGGGTTGCGCAAGCTGAGTAAGACTGACTTCTTCCCTGTATCATTGGCGTAACGGAACACCTCGGCCGGCACGTAATGATCAGCTGATGTCGGCTTCAATTTGGCGCTGTTGTTCACGTTCGAGCCGACGATGATGTAATCGGCTGCCTCGACTTTTTGCTGAAGCTCCGGATTTTGCGTTAAGTGTGGCGTTGATGCCGAATAGTTGGCCGTGATGACGTTCACGTCTTTCATATTCCCAGCGTTCTTCTCGAGTGACTTGATTGTCTTCACCATGCTGTCTGTTTGATCTTTCGCTGGCGACAAGACGAGCACCGTGTCCCCTTTTTTCGGTTTAAACGGGAGTGTCTTGAACTCATTCTTCACGAGAGTGACGGCCGCTTCCGCAATTTCACGTTCTTTCGCTTTATGCTCGGCACTTCCTACCGTCGCATTCGCTCCTGAGAGTTTTTCCTCGAGTGTAGTGGAGTCCATCGTTTCTTCCCAAATCCCACGCTCTGCCTTCAATTTTAAAATGCGTTCCACTGATTCATCGATGGTCGCTTCTGATAAGCGCCCATCGTTTACTGCTGCAATCACTTCCTCAAAGATCGCCTCGAGTTTGCTCACGTCCGCCTCTGAGCGTAAAATCGTCGGCATGAGTGCGATGTCGACGCCCGCTTCAAACGTCTTGATGACCGCCTCTGCTTCCGTGAAATTGTCTGCGATGGCTTGCATATTGAGTGCATCCGTCACGACGATTCCTTCATAGCCAAGCTCTTCACGAAGTACTCCCGTGATGACATCGTCTGATAGCGTTGCCGGTAGCGGGAACGTGCCGCGATCCGATTCGACGACCTCGTCCTCGATTTGTGGCATTCCGATATGTGCCGTCATGATCATATCGATTCCTTCCGTGATGGCGCGTTTGAACGGTAACAACTCGAGTCCGCGTAACTCGTCGAGCGACTTATCGACAACCGGTAACCCATAGTGCGAGTCGACGGCCGTATCCCCATGACCTGGGAAATGTTTCGCCGTTGCGGCAACACCTTGGTCTTGAATACCTTGTGTCATGGCTGAACCGAGTTCACCGACTAGCTCAGGGTCGCTCGAGAACGAACGGACACCGATGACCGGGTTTCCTGGATTGTTGTTGACGTCTAACACTGGTCCGAAGTTCACGTTTACCCCGAGTGCGTGCAATTCAGAACCGATGATTTCCCCTGCGTCATAGGCATATTGACGGTTGCGTGTCGCCCCAAGCGCCATATTCCCCGGTAAATTCGTTCCCGTTCCAAGACGTGTCACAATCCCACCTTCTTGGTCAATCGTGACGAATAACGGGATATCATTGCTCGTATCTTGTTTCACGACCTCCTGAAGGTCATGAACGAGTTTTGTCGTCTGTTCTGTCTCCTTCACGTTTTCCGCAAATAAAATGACGCCTCCAAGGTCAAAACGATCGATGACTCGCGCCACTTCCGGTGCAAGTGCTGTATGATTCGCTCCGTTCCATAATCGGAAGTCTGGCATAATCATCTGCCCGATTTTTTGTTCGAGTGTCATCGACTCTAGCTTCGTGCTGACGCGCTGTTCAATCGACATCGTCGGCGTCCCTTCTGCCACGACCGCGTCTGCCGCCGGAATCGAAGAGACGAGCAATGTCGTCGTCAATCCGAGTGTTGCCGTCCAATTCAGTGCCTTGTTCATGTTCCCACTCCCCTTAGTCAAATTTGGCTGACCCCTAAACAAAAAGGCATGGAGGAAGAAGCGTTGCCTCATCAACGCTCGTTCACCCCATGCCTGATCGTATCAGTTACATTTGGTCCTTATTCAGGTGGTCAACAACAGTATAGCAACTCCACTTTTTAGAAACAATTGTTCACGTGAAAGCGTAACCATTTTGAAATAATGTTTCTGTTTTGATACACGGTCAACTGTATTGGCAAAACCAATAATTTCCGTGGTTCGTTTTTGATTCGTTTTTTGGTAAACTCAATTCGATACAGGTTAACTTTCAAAAAGGGGGAAATTATTGTGGCAAGAGGGGAACTGAAGCGCAAGCCGGAATGGTTAAAAATTAAATTGAACACGAATGACACATACACCGGTCTGAAGAAAATGATGCGTGAGAAAAATCTACATACGGTATGTGAGGAAGCGAAGTGTCCGAACATCCATGAATGTTGGGCGGTACGTCGGACCGCGACTTTCATGATTCTCGGGAGCATCTGTACACGTGCTTGCCGTTTTTGTGCTGTCACGACCGGGAAGCCGAACGAGCTCGATTGGGAAGAGCCGAAACGTGTCGCCGAATCGGTTCGACTTATGAACTTGAAACACGTCGTCATCACGGCTGTCGCGCGTGACGACTTGAACGACTACGGGGCTACCGTCTTCGCCGAAACGGTTCGCGCGGTCCGTGCCATGAACCCAGAGACATCGATTGAAGTGCTCCCGTCGGACATGATGGGTGACTTCTCTGCCTTGCAGACGTTGATCGATGCGGGCCCAGACATCATGAACCATAACTTAGAGACAGTCCGCCGCCTCACACCGAGAGTCCGTGCGAAAGCAACGTATGACCGGACACTCGAGTTCTTGAAGCGTTCGAAAGAATTGAATCCGGATATCCCGACGAAATCATCGATCATGGTCGGGCTTGGTGAGACGAAAGAGGAATTGATTGAAGCGATGGATGACCTCCGCGCGCATAACGTCGATATTTTGACGCTCGGTCAATACTTGCAGCCGACGAAGAAACACCTCGAGGTCGAACGTTACTACCATCCAGATGAGTTTGCCGAGTTGAAAGAGATTGCTCTATCAAAAGGATTCTCACATTGTGAGGCAGGTCCACTCGTCCGTTCGTCATACCATGCGGATGAACAAGTACACAAGGCACGTCGCCACACGATGTTGCCAATCGACTAACAGAAAGAAGAGAGATTATGACTGGTACGACGTGGCACTTACTTAGAACTGAATCGACTTCACCGGCCGAAAATATGGCGATTGATGAAGCCATCGCCAATTGGGTCGCGAAAGGGGAACTCAAACCGACGCTTCGTTTTTATTCATGGGCACCTCATGCAATCAGCGTCGGACGTTTCCAGCGGGCGACGCGTGACTTGGATCGTGACGCCCTCGAAGCGAACAAGATTCCGGTCGTTCGTCGCTTGACGGGGGGACGGGCCGTGTTGCACGCGGACGAGTTGACGTATAGCGTCATCTTGCCAGAATCGACCCCTGCCCTTCCGACGAATATTATCGAGAGCTATCGCCTACTCACGGAAGGAGTCCGTCGCGGGTATCACGAACTTGGCGTCCCTGCTGAATTTTCGGTACCGTTGACGGAAGAGGACCGCGAAGCGCTCCGTAAACCAAAATCGGCCGTCTGCTTCGACGCTGCCTCGTACTACGAGCTTGCTGTCGACGGCAAGAAGATTGCGGGTAGCGCACAAGTGCGTCATCAAGGCGCCGTGCTTCAACATGGGTCGATCCCTCTCTCTGTCGATGATGAGGTATTATTCGACTGTTTCGCGATGAATGAGACGGAGAAACGAGAAGCCAAAGAACGCTTCAGCGAAAAAGCCGTCGCCTTAAACGACACATTAAAGCGCTTCGTCACATTCGATGAAGTGGCGGCCGCGTTCGAGACGGGCTTCAAGGACGCCTTCTCGTTGACGTTCGAACCGCTCGTCTTCACGAAAGAACAGCAAGCCGAAATCGATCTTCTCATTCAAAAGTATGAGAGTGATGAATGGGTCTGGAAACGCTAAAAAGATTGTCCCTTGTAAAAAAGGGACAATCTTTTTTTAAGCTGCGTTCGCTCGGCGCAAGAGATGGCGCACTTCCCGGAACGTGACGAACGTTTTATTGTTCGCATCATACAATTTGTAGCGTAACGATTTCAGACTTGAAAATAATCCAATCGTCGTCGCCCGCTGTAATGGTGGTGTTGATGTATGTGCCTTCTCTAAATGGTAGTTCGGCACGCGTGGACTCAAATGGTGCACGTGATGGAATCCGATATTTCCCGTCACCCATTGAAGCACTCTCGGCAACTCGTAATACGAGCTCCCTTCAATGGCTGCCTTTACGTAATCCCATTCCTGCTCATCTTCAAAATAGGAATCTTCGAACGTATGCTGAACATAGAACAACCAAATTCCGAGCACACCAGCGATGAACATCGTCGTTCCTTGTACGATCAAGAACGCTTGCCAACCAATCAGATAGATGAGCACGCTATATAGGACGACGAGAGAGATATTGATGAGATACGTGTTTTGTCGCTCTTTTTTCCGGGCGTCCTTCCGGTTGAAACGACTCGTGACGAGAATGAGCCAAAGTGGCCCGAGGCCGAACATGACGAGCGGATGACGATATAGGCGATACTTTAGACGCGTCCATTTTGATGCTTCGATATACTCCTCAATCGTCATGACCCAGATGTCTCCGACACCCCGTTTATCCAAATTCCCACTCGAGGCGTGATGAATCGCATGCTCTCGTTTCCACTTCTCGTATGGGAATAACGTCAAGACCCCTGTGATGGTTCCGACAATCGCATTCGCCTTCTTGTTCTTAAAGAATGAACCGTGCGTACAGTCATGGAAAATGATGAACATTCGCACAACGAATCCTGCCGCAATCAGCGTGAACGGCAATGTCAGGAAAATCGAGACACTTAGCAGTTGATACGCTAAAAACCATGACACGAGAAACGGTAAAATCGTATTGATCATCTGCCGCACACTGATCCGAATATCGGACTTTTCAAACGGCGAGACGTGCTTTCTTAATTGGGCAATCTTTTCTTTACTCATCACAACCTCCTTGAATTCAACAGCGTCACAACGCAAAAATATAGATAAAACCAACAACCAACGTTGTTCAATGTGAATTCATGGATCGGAAAGTCGTCCCTATCAAGAATTAACACTAGGTCATTATATCACGTATAAAACTTATGTGGTGAAAATTCAGAAAAAAGACTCGTCCCTCTTTAGAGACAAGTCTAACTGATTCATTGTTGCGTATAGATGGAAACCGACCCACCGTTGACGAAGAATTCGCCCCAGCCATCCGTATTGATTGTCACGAGACGTCCATTATTTCCAGTCATGTCTTTCCATACTTCTCCCGCGTTTTGTTTTCCAACATACATCCATTTCGATCCACCCGGTCCGTCCGACAAAATCGTCGCAAGTCCCGATTTCGCTCGATCTGCCACACCTTCACGCGTCCACCCGATGACATCTTGATGGTCGATATAGTCATGCTGGGTGCCGTAGGCGAAATCTTTACGCGCTTTCAAAATCGGTTGAAGCGACGCTGACATATTCGGGATTTCACGGTTCGTCGTCCCTTTCGTTCCATAGTAGTCACCATAGAAGAGTGCCGGATACCCTTGACCACGTGTCATGATGGTCGCGTAGGCGAGCGGCTTGAACCAATTCGCGACCGTTGACTCAAGTGACTGTCCTGGTTGCGAATCATGATTGTCAACAATCGTCACAGCGAGTGTCGGATGTTGCTCGACGACCGTGCCTTTTAGGATATTTCGCATATCATAATAACCGCCACCATTTCCTGCTGCTTGGAAATTGTAATGGAGTGGTACATCGAATACGGAATGAGTGTAGCCCGTCTTCGCCAAATAATCGTTGATAGCCCCAAGATCGTTCTTCCAATACTCGGCAACGGTGAACATCTCTTTTCCTGTCGCCTGACGGACGCTCGTCACCCACTCTTTTAAATAGGAATGGTTGATATGTTTGACCGCATCGAGTCGGAATCCATCTAGTCCTAGTGAATCCGCATACCATTTGCCCCAGTTTTTCATCTCTTGTCGTACTTCCGGATGTTCAAAGTCGATGTCCGCATACATCAAATAATCGTAGTTCCCGTTCTCACCGGACACTTCACTGTCCCACGCTTTACCGGTACTCTTAAATTTATAAATTCGACTCAAACTCCGTGACTGATCCCAATCCGTTCCATCAAAGTGATACCAACGCCACTTGAATGGAGAGTATGTATTATTCCGCCCTGCGAAATTGAAGCCGGTCCAGGCAGAAATGGCATATTCCCCTGATGTCTCTTGATTTCGATTAGAAGAATTGACTTCGACCGCTTGAACAGATTCCGTGTAATCGGCTCCGCCCTTATGGTTCATGACGACATCCCCGTACACACCAATCCCTTTCCCATGTAGGTTCGAGATGGCCGACTGCAGCTGCGCTTTTGTTCCATACTTCGTTCGCGTCGTTCCTTTTTGATTGAATTCTCCAAGGTCATACAAATCGTACGCTCCGTATCCGACATCATTTTGCGATGTTCCTTTATACGCCGGTGGAATCCAAACGGTCGAAATTCCGATGTCCTTTAAGTGCTGCGAATCGTTCGAGAGTCGGTTCCAATGTTGTCCATCGTTTGGAACATACCATTCAAAGTATTGCATCATCGTTCCGTTCTGCGGGGTCGCCGCTTGTGCGACCGGTTGCCCTGAAAGCAGTGCAATCGATGTCACTCCAGCCAGGACGGCAATCCCTTGTCGTTTCTTCAACACCCTTCATTCCTCCTCAAATAATTAATGAAAGCGCTTGCATTAATTATTGTGAAGGTTTTTGATTTTGTTGCATAGACCAACGTCAAAAAACAGTTCTCTCTCCCTAACTATTTCTCATTCGAATAGTTCAGTCGAACGAAACAAAGACGGATGGCTTGTGCCATCCGCCTAGTTATTAACTTGTGACGTAATCCAGGTCGTGCAAAATATACGCCAGGAAGAAGATCATACTTGGATTCTCATAGCGCATCTGGACTTTACGGAGCTGCTCGCGATACGTGACCTCATACTCCGCCCCGTTCATCTTGCGCTCCATGTTCATCTTGATGAGGGCATCGAGTTTGTCCATCATATCGACGAGCATTCCTTCATACGTATCGTCTTTCGAGTCGGCCATGTATCGCCGAAACGCCGACTGCATATATTCTGGCAATAGCCCAAGAAGACGTTCGCTTTCTGCCCGTTCATATGCCTCAAACGCTGCCCCCGTCTCTTGTGTCGAATGCTTCACCGGACCGAGTACATCCCCAGTCACCCCTTCGACTAAGTCGTGACAGAGAAGACGAGCGACAAGCTCGGCGACATCGACATCGACGCCGTACTTCTCACGCTCTAAGAGCCCGCTGAACATGCCGAGCGCAGCCGCTCGGAAACCGTGAATCGCATCGTTGTCGTCAATCGTGTTGAAGCGACCTTTCCAGCGACGGACACTATCCATCCGCATGACGTTCTCGATGAACCGCAACACATCGGTCTCTTCCTCGACCTGGTCAAACAGCCAACGGACCGAATCGATTGGGTGATGTCTTAGTGCGGCTTTCATTTCTTCTAGCTTGTCATCAAAATGCGGAGAGCCGTGCGCGACTTCTCGTCGCACGAATAGCATCGCATCGAATGAATCGATGCCGTCGACAATCCGCCCCTCGAACGAGTCATCTTCCGCTTCCACCACGAAGCGGTGGAAGTGAGGACGCAGCGACTGCGACAGTAACTCGACAAGACCGAGGCTCGCCGTCCGCTCCATCCGTTCGATATGACCGATCAAGGTCGGTTCTTTTTTCGTTCGGTGCATAATCGGACCCGTCTGAACTTCATTCATGTCGTGGAAAATGGCTTTCCCGAGTAAATCGAGCAAATCGACTTCACGTCCGTTCTCTTTTTCCACATACGCCGCGATCAAGCTAAAGACCGCGACACGAAAGCTATGACTCGCTGCGTTATCGTGATAATGAGGGGCATATTCGTCCCATCGTTGCACGTTTTGCATGCGTGTCATCTTTCGGATAAACGTTCCGTTGTGCATGGTCTCACTCCTTATGATAATCGTTCAAATACATCGTCATGACAGACGACATAGAGCATGTCTGTATCTTGAAGGGGAACATCTAACATCGTCGCCACATCTAGTCGGTCGTTGACGGCGATGAGTGTCACCCCTGATTCAAGTAAAGCCGTGTTCGCTTGCCGAACATTCTGCCACTCGGCTTTCGGCTTCAGTGACTGAATGTTTCCACCCGACTGTTTGCTCAACAACTGACGGAAAATCGCCGTCGTCCCCGGTTGCAACGTTGCTTTCGCCATCAAGAGCGAGACCGAGTCGTTCGCCAAAATAAAATCGTCGACCCGGACGTGCTTGAATTTTGAGATATTCCGCTCTTCGCATACCTCAACGACCGTATGTAAATCGACATGATGATCGTGCGATAGCGCTTCGACCGCCGATGCGATCAATAACGACTTCCCATCAGCGAGTAACGTTTCCGTGATGCGTGCATCCGCAAAGATGGCGATTCGTCGGGCTTTTAAGACGTTTGCCTGCATTAAAACCGCTTCATCCGAGGCATCCCCTGAGACGAAATGCACTTGGTCGTGCACGTAAGGCTCCTCCATCAACTGATCAATCAAGACGATCTCCGCTTTCGGTTCGTAATTGAGCACTTCATCGATGGCTTTCTTCGTTTTCGGGGACCACCCGATATACACGTAATGTCCTTCTCCACGATACACTAGTCTTCCCTCCCGTTTTAACCGTTGAAACGTCGCGCCGATTTCAACTAATTTTCCAATCAACGCCCCGATAATCCCAATCCCGAATAGGAATAAGAAAATCCCGAGCCATCGTCCTGCCACGGAGGACGGATAAAAATCTCCATATCCGACGGTCGTCAGCGTCGTCATCGTCCACCAGAACGAATCAAATAATGATTCGAACGTCTCCGGCTCAAACCAATAGCCGAGCACGGTCCCTAGGATAATGATACCAACCGAGGCCAGAACTACGTTCAAGAATGATAATTTCGCTAATCCTTTCCACAAACGAAATAAGATATGCACTGTTTCCCCCTCCTTCTCTCTTATATACTAAACGTATCGACGAAAAGATTCACGAAACCAATTTGATCATCATCCCGTATAAATAGAAAAAGGAAGGACTGACTTATGAATTCCATCGTCTTAGAGTATCGTCTCTATAAAAATGAATTATCGTTCGAACCACTTTACCACTACACCTCTCTCGGGTTAGACGAAGTACTGGCTCGTCGCGAGTGTGAGTTTTTTGTCAAAGACGGCATGACCTATAAACAACGATCATCCGCCTTAGAAGGTGATCAATACTTCTTGATTTACGTCGACCGGTACACAGAAGGACCGATGGACAAACACGAAACGAATGAGATTAAAGTCGAGATTCGTACACTCAATGACCGTTTTGACAACCCGTTACTCGAGGCCTATTACGTTGACCGTCACCTCGATGCGCTCGCTATGCTCGGCAGCCAATACTTGTACGTCGCCGGTAAAGAATATGAGCGGGACTCTGCAGAAACAGATGAAGATCGTGGTGTGTATGTCATCTATGTCACACCGACTGGCTATGAATTGGAGGAATCAACATGAAGACAAGTAAGAAAATTTTAAGCGGTCTCTCTGCGGCGGTATTGACGACCTCTCTTGCCGCTTGCGGAGACGACAGTTATAACGAAGCGTCACTCCCGGAAGAACCGACCGGCTATGAATGTGACGATTGGGACTGGGATGACGTGACCGAGTCGTATTATTGCGACGACGATCGGTCCCCACACTATGGTAGCTACTTCTTACTCGGTAGCCTGTTCCGCTCGAAAAGTGCACTAAAAAATTCTTCTACCTACAAATCTTACAAGTCGAACGGCGGCGCGACCGGTGCCGTATCGAACGGTTCAAATTCAGGGTCGTCAAAATCTGGACTCGGGAGCGGCTCTAAAGGTGGATTCGGCGGATGACGCGTGACGAACTCTACAGTCAAATCCCTTATTTTTGGCCCGATTTAAACGACGAAGAATATGCCCTATACGACTGTTTCGACATGCCCGCCTCGCAGGTCGACTTGATTCGAGAAGCGACCGAGGCGGTTGATTCAATTTTTCGGAAGACGAATCAGCTGTTGCGCACGCTTCCTGACGAAACGCTCCGACTACTTGGTTACCCCGAGGCGAGCCTGCCGTTCTTACGGGAGAAAACGATGCCTCAAGAGACAATCATCGGTCGTTACGACTGGATCATGAAAGACGGTCAACTCAAGTTGATGGAGTTCAATGCGGACACACCGACGTTCATTAAGGAACTGTTTGACGTAAATGGTGTGGTTGCTTCTGAGTTCGGTCTCCTCGACCCAAACAGAGACGCAACTGCTCAACTGAAAACCGAGTTGCGGAAGGCCATCGTTGCCGCATGGAAACGACTCGGTCGTGAGGGTACACCAAAAATCGTCTTCACGGCCCATGAAGACAACATCGAAGACAAATGGACGGCACGCTTCTTGCAAGAAACGCTCGATTTACCATCTGAATTCGTACCCTTGCACGCCCTACTCGTCGACGAAGACGGTGTCTACACGCCATCGGGCGAGCGAATCGACATCTTTTATCGCCAAACGTATCCGATTGAGCATCTCGTAGACGACCGGGCACCAGACGGCGACTTGATTGGCATCCGGTTACTTGAACTCAATCAACAAAAACAGGTATCGCTGCTCAACCCTCTCTCTGCGTTCCTCATGCAGTCAAAAGGTGTACAAGCGCTGATTTGGGAACTGTACGAAACGGAGACATTGTTTGATGAAGCCGAGCGCAAGATCATCGCTACGTATTTTTTACCGACTTACTTAGACGAGACACCGTTTCTCGGTGAATCGGATTATGTTAAAAAACCAGCGTTTGGACGTGAAGGGGACTCCGTCATCTTGTATACGAAAGATGGCCAACCGTTTCACCGGGAAACATTACAAACGTATGCGGAAGAAACAGCCGTGTACCAACAGTTCATTGAACTTCCGACACGGATGACGACGACCGTCAAGGGTCGTGTCGAGACACATTATATGGTCGGATGTTTCTGTTTGAATGGACACCCGTCCGCACTCGGCGTCCGCGCCGGTAGCATGATCACGAACAACCAATCTTACTACTTAGCCGTTGGCACACCTACACAAAAGGAGACGAACTCATGACATTCATCACACTCGATTCAATTTTAAGCTTCCTCGCCCATCTCGGGACGGGATTCGGCCTCATTCTCGCCGGACTCATCATCTTCGCACTGACGACCAAATATTCGGAACGTAAGTTAATCAAAGAGGGCAATATGGCCGTCGCCTTGAAACTTTGGGGGAAAGCGCTCGGACTTGCCATCGTCATCTATACAGTTTGGGCAAATAGCGTCAACTTGCTCGACGCATTCATTTGGGGACTCGTCGGGATTGTCGCTCAAGTATTGGCGTTCTGGACGTTTGAATACGTCCTCACACCAGGCGTGAACTTAGAAAAAGAAGTCGAGAACGGCAATATGGCCATCGGTTTCAGTTTGTTCGCCGCCTCACTCGTCGTCGGGATCATCGTCGCCGCGAGTTTAACGTACTAATTCAAACACCCCATGCACGCATTCGCGAAGCATGGGGTGTTCGTATTTTCCAACATACTGAACGAATGATTAAGATGATTCCTCATCGTACTTTAGATAATCTTCTTGCAACAAACCATATATCGCACAGTCTTTATATTGGTTTTTAGCATTCCGAATCATATGTCTTACTATTCCTTCTTGCACCATTCCATTTTTCTTCATGATGATACCTGAAGCAGGATTATCTAAATTATGTGCAGCTGAAATTTTATGTATGTTCATCCTTTTGAATCCAAAATCAATGACGGCTTTTAGCGCCTCGGTTCCATATCCGCGATTCCACCATGAGTATCCAATGGTATAGCCCACTTCACAGTTCTCTGTCATACTATCAAAATTGAATAAATCAATGGACCCAATCAATTGCCCCGTTGTTTTCAGTTCAATTCCCCAATAACAAAACTCTAATGAATCATATGATTCTACGACCTCGTTTACTCTACTAATTGTTTCTGAAACAGACTGATGAGCCCCCTTTATTAAATTATCCATCACTCGATCATCACTTAGCCAATGATTGAAAATGGTTTGAGCTTCGTCTTTTCTAACTTTTCTTAGAAGAAGTCGATTGGTTTCGATTGCAACCGTTCCCTTGTAATCAATCATTTCTTCACCTGTCCCCATCCATTCTAGTTTGAGTATAAGTTTCTTTCATATGTCGATGTATTCCTGCTGTCCATAGAAAAATGGTTCAGACATTCACTTGAACGATGTCCGAACCACATTCTACTTTTATAATATTTTTTTATACACCACTGGCTAATGTAGCAGACGGTCCGAAAAATTCATATCGTGCCTGAGGCATCACACGTACAACCGTCTCCATCATCGCATTTGGTCCGCACGTGTAGACGTCATGTCCTTCGACACCAAGTGCCTCGAGTTGCATCGCACTCATACAACCCGATACGTCATCCACGTGTGTGATCAAGTGAAGCCCTTCCTCCACGAGTTCATCAAGTTCATCTCCAAGCGGACGAAGATCCATACTCCGAACTGCGTGCAATAACGTGACAGAACGTCCTTGTTCGAGTGCCGTCTTCGCCATGTTGAAGAGGGGCGTGATCCCGATTCCTCCCGCGATGAGTGTGAGCGGACGATCTGATGCTTCAAGGATGAACTCACCCGCGGGTGCACTCACCGGGATTTCTGTACCGACCGTCTGTTCATGAAGCCAGTTCGAGACGAGACCTTCCGCTTTCGGTGCAATCCAGTACCCGTTTTCTGTCGTCTCGATGACGCTATATTGGCGGTGATGTAGGATATCCTCTCCCGCAATTCGTGCTTGAACCGAGATGTATTGTCCCGGGACGGCTGTACCGACGACTCCGTCTTTTGCGACGAGACGGAATCGCTTCACTTCAGATGTATCTTCTATGATTTCTTCGATGACAAACGGTTTGAATCCGGCCCACGGTGCATCATCATACATCTGTTTCTCGAGTGAGATGAAGACGTCTGCAATCACGCCATACGCTTTCGCCCATGCGTCGATGATGTCTGGTGTTGCCGCTTCTCCGAGGACGTCTTGAATCGCTCCGAGTAAGTTTTCACCGACGATCGGATAATGCTCTGGCCGGATATTCAAACTCTTATGTTTATGGAGTGCCGGTTGAATGGCAGGAAGAATCGCTTCGAGCCGGTCGATATGAAGGGCAGCCGCATAGACCGCGTTCGCGAGTGCTTCTGGCTGGCGTCCTCGCTTTTGGTTCGTATGGTTGAAGAAGTGACGTACTTCTGGATTTTGTTCGAACATTCGTTGATAGAAATGCTTCGTGATTGTCACACCATGTTCTTTCAAAACAGGCGCCGTCGCTTTTACAATCTCAATCGTTTGTTGATCTAACATGTGAATTTCCCCCTTTTGTTCAGTACACGTTCATTATGTGAGTCAAGTCACTTTAAAGCAATATATTAAATACTTGTTTAAAGTTGATTTCACGTTTCCGACTTATTTTCGCCATCATCCTTTCACATTTGTCCGAATCGCACTTTTTTGAATTGTCTTGTACAATGAAACAAGAGGTGATGATGGATGAGACTCACGCAAACGTGTGACTACGCACTACGGACGTTGATGTATAGCGCTACGTTTTCACATCGGCTCGTCACGATTCAAGAAGTGGCGGATCAATATGACATCTCCAAAAATCATGTCATGAAGGTCGTATACGAACTCGGAAAACATGGCTACTTGGAATCGGTGCGCGGTCGAGGTGGCGGCTTTCGACTCGCACGACCGATGGATGATATCAATGTGGGAGAAGTCGTTCGGACGATGGAACCGTTCGAACTCGTGGAGTGCTTCGGGGAAGGTCGCTGCGTGATTGCACCGGCCTGTGATTTACGAGGCGTTTTGAATGAGGCCATGCTGGCGTTTCTTCATGTGCTTGACCGTTACACGATTGCCGATCTCGTTGCCAATCGAACGAACGAACTCGCCATGTTATTAGGCGTACAAAACCCGACGGACTGAAATGGCCGTCGGGTTTTTCGGTTATAAAGGCTTTAGTTTCGCTTCGATTTCTGCTCGTCTCGCCTCTAGAAACGGCGGCAATGCCAAGCGTTCTCCGAGCGTTTCAACCGATTCATCCGTCGCGAACCCCGGTTCATTTGTCGCCAGTTCCACTAAGATCCCACTCGGTTCGCGGAAGTAGATCGACTGAAAATAGTAGCGGTCAATGAGACCAGAGTGGCTGATCCCATGTGCGTCAAGCTTCTCAATCCATTTCGTCATATCGTCTGATTCTTTCACTCGAATCGCCACATGATGCACACTCCCCCGTCCTGGTCGTTCCGATGGCAAATCCGAACGATCAACGAGATGAATCTCTGTCGCCACGCCACCTTCTCCCGTCTCAAAAACACGTACATCGTGACCATCCCGTTCAAACGTCGTCACATATCGATAACCGAGTATTTCAGTCAGCACCCGTGCCGTCTTCTCAATCCGTCGTACCGTCCATTCACTAAATCCGAGACCGAAGATGCCGACATCCGTCGGAACAGGACCATTCTTCCAAGGTGTCCCGCTCCCCCCTTCCACAAGACAGAGGCGTTGACCCTCATGATCCTCAAACGACAACGTCGCCCGTCCGAGAACTGATTTGACTTCCCCATATGCCACATCAAACGCGTCGAAACGCTCTTGCCAATACGCGAGTGCCCCGTCCGGCACTCTTAGGGATGTGCGAGAAATACTGTTCGACCCTCGATACGTTTGTCCGAGAAACGGTAGCTCAAAGAACGTCAAATCGGTTCCGGGCGTCCCCGTCTCGTCTGCATAAAACAAGTGATACATCGACGGGTCATCCTGGTTGACTGTCTTTTTGACGAGTCGCATCCCTAGTACTTCCGTATAAAATCGTAAGTTCTTCTTTGCGTCACCCGTCATCGCTGACACGTGATGTTGTCCTCCAATCATTTTCATCCGCTATCTCCCCTTTCGACTATACCGTTATTGTAGCACCTCCTAAAAAGTAAAATCCACTTTACATTATGTAAAGTTTGTTTTACAATAGTGGTAGAAACTAGAAATGAGGTGGCAATATGCCATTGGTCAATCGTGTGAAAGAGCTGCGTGCCCGGCACCAGTTAACCCAAGGCGACCTGGCCGAAAAGGTCGGTGTGACGAGACAGACGATCATCTCGCTCGAGAAAGGAAGTTATACGCCGTCGCTTATGTTAGCGTTGCAAATCGCGCGAGTGTTCGAGGAACCGGTCGAGTCTATATTCACAATCGAGGAGGAATCACAATGAAACACGTCGTCGTTCAATCTATTTCAAGCATCATTCTGTATGTCCTAATGGCTTTTCTGTTCAGTTCGTTTTTATCTGATGTGTCAAAGACCGTCATCGAGTCTGACCGCTTCTCAGTTGAATTCAATCTGCTTCCTTTACTTTTACTCGTTGTTTTTGGCATTGTTTGGACAGTCTACTCGTTTAACACACGCCCGAATAAGCAGGTAAGCTTCGCTCAATGGTCCGTCCGCATGACTGAATTCAGTGAAGTCGATGAACGTGAGCAAATCATCACTGCGAAAGCGACAAAAGCTGCCTACGTCTCGTTCGGCATCTCTGTTCCAATCCTTATGGGTTCGTTCATGTTTTATCCGTTGTTTGAAGACGTTCTTCCCGCCTATCCGATCTATGCACTCGCTTCTACGCTCATCATCGCGACACTTGTCTATATGGCGACTTGGATTCGCGGCTATCGGCATTAAGGAATTCATCACGAATTCCTTTTTATATTCCCGATTTAGAATATTCTAAATCGGGAATATTCCAAACTAAGAGGACGGTGACGACAGATGGAAGAGAAACTCGCTTCTTTGTTTCAAGCGTTAGCCGACCCGAGCCGGTTGCGGATGATTGAATTGTTACGGAAACAGGAATGGACGGTCGGAATGATAGCGACACAACTTGGAATCAGTCAACCACAGACGTCGAAACATTTGCGAATCTTACATGATGCAGGTCTCGTCACGGTAACGGTTGATGCCAATCGGCGACGCTATGCGCTCAAACCTCAAGCTCTCGAACCGTTAGATGCTTGGCGAACTTATATTGCCCGGGAAACGGCGCGTCTCGATCGATTGGAAACGTTTTTAGCGGAGTCACAACGAGAGGAGAATGGACCACATGAGTACGATTAAATCATATGTAGAGGGTACGACCTTGATTATGGAGCGACTATTCAAGGCACCACGGCAACTTGTATTTGAAGCATTCTCGACACCAGCACATCTCGAGAAATGGTGGGGGCCGGCTGGATGGGAAACGAAAGTATACAGCTTCGACTTCAAACCAGGTGGCATTTGGCACTACTGTATGACGTGCGTCGACAAAGAACAGGGTGACTTTTACGGTATGGATTCATGGGGAAAATCGACCTTTATCGATGTCGATCCCTACTCCCGAATCGTCTATACGGACGCATTTTCGAATGCGGACGGACACGTCAATCCAGACTTGCCTGTCATGACCATCACAAATGAGTTTCTCGATACACCAGAAGGTACGTTATTCATAAGCCGTTCCGAGTTTCCAAGCGAGGAAGCCCTCCAACAAGTCGTCGATATGGGAGCTGTCGAAGGATTCACTTCCCAACTCGATCGTCTCGAAGCGATTGTGACACAGTAACGAACAAGGCACCGCCTCATAATAGAGACGGTGCCTGATTGCGTTCACAATAAAAAGTAGCTCACGACGAGGGTTAGTGAAAAGATGAAGACCATCCCAATTGCCAAAGCAATGAGACTCATCTTCGCATATTTGAATTGTTGCGTGTTGATCGTATGCACTTTCTTCAAATAGGAACGGGTTCCTACAAGAATTGTACTGATGCCGAACAAAATCGATAACATCCCGATTGCTGAAATCAATTGATGTTCTGCACCACTCAAATTCTCGCTTCGATAATAATGAAAGTTCGTCACTTCGTACGTTGGTGCGGAACGCTGTCGACAAATACACTATTCAAAAGAGTTTGACCAGTTGGTCTGGGAAAATGTCTGAAGAACATCGTCCCATGAAAAAACAGCGCACCCTTTATTTCGTTGATGCATTTTTATTTGAAGAAAAGTGATTTCAACTTCACGAGGACTTCAAAATAAAAGAAAAACAAATCATGTAGTGTTAGCGTTGATTGAGCACGTACTTATGAATGCAAAGTTCGGAAAATATAAGAATAAATCTGATGAAAAAAGTAAACTCATTATTTGGATGGTTAAACCTAAAAGGCATACCCTCTATCATTGAGAATACACCTTCTGAAATCGTTACAGTATTGAGTTGATGAGAAGTATTTTCCATTCATCACATTTTTCGCTTTTTAAAGTGCAACGTAATATGAACAAAACCATTCGTCAATCTTAGTTAGCGATGAAAAAATAATATTGATTTAAGATTACAATTTTGTATTTTACTTTGGTTTTTTTAATAATTTAACAATCATAAAGATTGCGAATGAAATAAAGAGTAATAAAAATACTGCGAAATCAAGAAAGTTCATGTCATGCCTCCAGATTATTTTAAAATAGAATCTTTTTTAATCATTCCTTTTGCATTACACTCTACGTTAACACGTAGATATCGTTCCTGGAGTCTGAGACCGTGTCCTTTAACAGTGAGCCCCATAATTGCTGTCCCTTCTTGGTATGCGACTCTTCTCGAACTGCTTGGTTTTTGGACTTCACTCTTCTTATCGACTATGTCGATAAGAACCCCTCCTCCATTTTCAGTCTTCATATAGTTCCCAGTTCTTCTTGCGGTGACTGTAGTTCCATTATAAGTGAACTCAGCACTAATATATGCTGTGACTAATTTCCAACTAGTAGCTCTTGCGTCGTAGATGCTGCGGCTATTGGAAGCATTTTTAATCTTGCTTGTTCCTGCTGCTTGGACTGGACTAGAAAATATGTTTTGGATGAACGAGAAGAAGTTAGGTTCAACGTCTTCTTCGGATTCTATTTCATCTGATTCATTCCATTCATCTACAATAATAAAATTATCATCAAAAGTTACAGATAAGTTATCGTTTATTTCATAAGTTTCCGTATCAAGGTTTGTGTCAAGAGTGACATTCGAAGTTGGAAGATTAATCATTTCAAGTTCTTCATTCAAACCTTCTATTAAGGTGTGTTGTTGAGTCTTTTGTAAACTTTCCGCTACTACTTCGTCGAGTGATGCATGATTCGTTTTTACTTGTTTCGTAATATCTGTAATGATTTCTTCACGTTCGAGAGATATTGCTTTGATTTCAGAATCAGTAAACGTGACCTCTACATCAATAGTCTCATCTGAAATGTTTTTTGGAAGAATTTCATTGGCATACACATCGTTTGGAATTCCTAAACTTAGATTACTTACTAATAAAGCTATCGTTAAAAATAAAGTTCCTTTTTTTAACATTTAAATACCTCCATCATTATATTATTACAAAAAGTATAAAATGATGGATTATAAAAAATCTACCTATAACATTTTTTTGAAATAGTTAAATGTTAATCTTAAGGCTATTTTATTCTCTTCATCCTTCCAATACGCCGATCCTTCACGTTTTGCCCACTTATAAGTTTGGTGATTCATTCGGACCAAGGGTTCCACTACACCCATCCAGCCTATCACTCACGGGTTCACGGGCTGGGATTGGCCCAGCCCATATCACGCCGTGGGAATTATCTCGACAAAGCACCAATCGAGTCCTACTTTGAAAACCTGAAAGACCATGTCGACTATTACAACAGCGAACGCAAGCAATGGAATCTAAAAAGATAACCTCGGAACAATATCGGGGCCATCTGATCGCCGCATAGAATTCGAGACACTTTTTACTAAACTGTCCGTAAAACAGGGTTCAGTTCAATGGTCCTCTAAGTTTCCTCACTTATCTTGTATAGAATTGTTTGAAAAGATCATCGAGTTGATTGAGAGTCATCTCGCCATACATATCCCCGATACTGATTTCTGTGGAACAGTACCCATCTTTTTCAACGAGATAACCAGTGATACCAATCCCGGTCTCTTCTTGGATGCGCGCAATTTTCTCACCAAGTTCTTCCTTCTCCCCTTGAAAATGAAGATGGAACATATTCGTGACGGGGATGCGTGGGGTCGTCCAGACGCCGTTGAGTTCGTTGAATCGCGCTGCCAACTGTACGGCATGATCCCGATACTCGGTCATCTTATCTTTCCGCATCTCGTAATAATAATCGGAAGAAAGAATATACGGATATAGGCTGATCAAGTCACCGCCGTAACGTCGCTTCCATACCTTCGACGTGTCACAAAATGATTTTGGTCCAGCAAGGATGGCACCGGCAATCCCACCGATTCCTTTATAAAACGAGACGTATACGCTATCGAAGAGTGCGCAGATTTCAGACGCTTCTTTTTCGTAATACGGAAGCGATTCGAACAGTCGCGCACCGTCTAGATGCAGATAAATCCCTTTTTCACGACAGTGTTCATGAATTGCCACAAGTTCCTCGAACGTCGGCAATTCCCCTCCGATTTCTCGTTGTGGAAGTTCAAGCAATAGACACGCGATATCCGGTAACGCTCGAATCTCTTCGAGTGTCATCAATCGATTTTCTTCCCCGACTAAAATCGGTTCGATGTGATGCAACTCCTTCAAGCCATCCTGTTCATGGATTTCAAGGTGGCAGAGTGGATGATACGCGACCGTGATCTTCCCTGTCTCGTCACACCAAATGCGTAGCGCAATTTGTTGCGCCATCGTGCCACTCGGAAAGAATACTGCCGACTCTTTCCCAAGGACTTGTCCCATCTTCTCTTCAAATTGCCGAATCGTTTTCCCCTGTCCATACTGATCACTCGGCTTATCCTCACGCACATGCTCAAACGCACGCTTCAATACTCCGATTTCTCGTTTGCCATGACCGCTCAACTGAACAGCTGTTTGACGATACGTGTCTGCTAATCGCTCCATATATTCCCCTCCTCGACAAATAAACTCCCTGTCAGTATAACAGGGAGTCCTCTACTCAGTCGCGAATCCGGACGATGAGTTTACCGCGCACTTTCCGCGTTTGTAGTTTTTCGAGACCTTCTTTCAATTGGTCGAACGATAACACTTCTGTGACGAGATCGTTCAATTCACCCGCATCGAGCAAGTTCATCAACTCTTCGGCCATATACGCCAAGTTGCGAATTGCACGTTCGTCCTCGCTCGCATGTGCCGCTCCGAGTGCCACCTCATGAATCGAAGGCGACAAGGAAAATCCTTTCATATTCGTCATGTCTGGTGGACCGGCGATATAAGCGAGGTGTCCGCTGAACGCGAGACGATCGAGGTCAGCTGTCGCAACGTCTCGTCCGACCGTATTCAAAATCAGGTCGACCCCACGTCCATCCGTCTCTTCCATGATGCGTGCCGTCACATCCTCGACGTTATAATCAATCACTACGTCCGCCCCGAGTGATTCTACCCACTCAACGTTTTCTGGAGATGCCGTCGTGAATACCTTCAGACCGAGGCGTTTTGCGAGCTGAATCGCAAAGCCACCGACACCGCCCGCTCCGGCGTGTACGAGAATCGTCTCCTTATCCCGCGTGTTCAGTTTCTGCATGACCGCCTCATAAGCCGTCATTCCGGCACATAGAATCGAAGCCGCCGCCTCATCGCTTACACCTTGCGGAACGACCGCACACGCCCGGGCATCAACGACCGTATACTCGGCAAACCCTCCATATTTCGAAAGATCCGTATGCACGGCTACACGTGAACCCGTAATGATGTTGGCGATACTTGAACCGACCTCGACGACTTCTCCGACGAGGTCGACACCGAGAATGTGTGGATATGCCCAGTTCGGGTTTCCGTTTGAACCGACTTTATAGTCGACCGGGTTCAAAGCGACCGCTTCGACACGGATCAACAGTTCGCCCGTTCCTGGTGTCGGTCGGTCGATTTCTCCAATGTGCAGATGTTCTAGACCGGGTTGGTCGAGTAGCCATGCTTTCATGTTTAGTAAGCTCCTTCCGAATACGTGAGTTCGTATGAATGTGAATAAATTTCAACGAGGTTACCGAATGGGTCTTCGCAGTACACCATGCGATACGGTTTCTCGCCTGGGTAGTATTCACGAATTGGCATCCGTTGTTTCCCACCATGGGCGACAATCTTCTCGACAAGTCCTTCGATATCAGGGTCTTGTACACAGTAGTGGAAGATTCCTGTCTTCCAAAACTCGAAATTATCTTCTGGTGTCTCGTTATTCGGGAATTCGAATAACTCGATTCCAATTCCGTCGCCTGTTGACATGTGGGCAATGCGGAATTTACCCCAGCCTGGTCCGAAGACGTCGGTACACATCACGCCGATTGGCGAATCATCCTCGACGACGTCTGATGGTGTCATGATGGTATACCACCCCATCACGTCCTCATAAAATTTAACGGCCTCGGTTACGCTCGGCACAGAAAGACCGATGTGTGAAAATGTTCTTGGATACGTCATGTTTCATCTACTCCTTTTTGTTTGCTCAATTTAGCGGATAACGATAAGATACTGTCATTGAAGCAAGAAAAAAAGTACGCACATTGAAGTAACTACCCGAAAGTGAGGCTCTTTGAACATGACCACATCGTTCCCCGTCAACCGTGCACTCGAGATTATCGGCGGCAAATGGCGCCCTCAAGTGTACTGTACGCTTCAAGATGGACCGCTTCGTTTTTCTGACATTCAACGGGCGATCCCTGACGTCAGCCGGAAAGTGTTGACCGACCAATTGCGTGAACTCGAACAACTCGGTATGGTTCGCCGTGTCGACTATTCGACCGAGAAGCACCTCCATGTCGAGTATTCATTGACTGAAGATGCCCTCGGCCTTCAACCTGCCATGAATGCCCTTTGTTCATGGGGAGAGTGCCACGACAATCAATAATCCCGAGCCACATGGCCCGGGATTATTTTTATGAGGCGAATAAACTGATCAAATTCCCATCCGCATCGTACAGGATGGCGTAACGTTGTCCCCAAAACGCATCCCATGGGGCTTTGTGTGACGCATAACCTTGTTCAAGGATTGAGTCATATAAAGCATCCAGTGACTCACGGCTTTCGCATAAGAAGGCAAGCTCGATCCGATGCCCGTCTGCCTGTTTCCATTCCCCGTATACTGATTCGGCCACTTCCACCGTATCGAACGCAAGACGCACGCCTCCTTCATCAATCTCTACATGTGCTTCCTCGTTCATCGCTTCTGGAATCTCAAACCCGAGCGCACGATAAAAATCGAGCGACCGCTTCATATCCGTCACGACGATCCCGACCATGTCCAATTTGACTGCCATCACGTTCCCTCCCCTTGTTTTCATGATACGATTTGAGTGTAGCATGACCACTTCAATCAGAGACGAGGAATTTTTATGAGCCATACGTTTCAACCACTCACCCAAGAGCAAGCCGAATTGATCGCCTTCGAGTGGCGCTATGAAGGTGACTACGCATTTTACAATATGGATGCCGACGAAGAAGATCTCGCCTTATTTTTAGATGCAGATGAGCGAGGTGATACAACGTTCGCCATCCTTGAAACGAATGAGCTGATTGGCTTTGTCACGTTGCAATTCGAATCAGTAGACGCTGTTTCTATCGGTCTCGGCATGCGCCCTGATTTGACGGGGAACGGCAATGGACATCGATTCCTCACGTCAATCCTAAATTGGATCGAGGCGACATATGGGACTCGTACCATATATCTTTCCGTCGCCTCGTTTAACAAACGGGCCATCCGTTTGTATGAATCACTCGGCTTCATCCCACAGAAAACATTCATGCAGGAGACGAACGGTGGAGTGTATCCGTTTCTCTCAATGACACGTGAACAAAGCGAACCCCCGAACAACTGATGTCCGGGGGTTTTGTCATGTCCGCTGTTTCTTCTGAATATAAGAAAGACCGAGCGCTCCAATTAAAATTGTCCCTTTGACGATGTCTTGCGCATAATACGGTACGTCCCACATCGTCAGTCCGTTCAAGAGAATTCCAATCAAAATAGCTCCAATCAATGTCCCAATCACGTTCGGGCGCCCTGTCCCAAAGACGGCGTAGCCGATGTAGGCAGCCGCGACAGCGTCCATCAAAAGAGGTGCTCCAGCCGAGACTTGTCCTGTCCCGATTCGCGATGCGAGAATGATTCCGCCAATGGCTGCAAACAATCCGCTGAGCACGTAGGCGTACAACTTGATGCGATTCACTGCGATTCCGGAACGACGGGCCGCTTCGGCGTTCGACCCGACGTAATAAAATTCACGCCCGGTCCGCGTATAAGTCAAGAACAGATGCGCTCCGATAAAGAACACCAGCATGAGCAGGGCGACGAACGGAATCGGACCGATCGTCCCTTGACCGATGAATAGAAATGACGGGATGAAACGCCCTGGCGCCGTCCCCCCTTCAATCGGCATGTTGTCATAAATCGAGAATCCTTTCGTATACGTCAACTGAATCCCGTTAATGACGTACATGATGGCGAGCGTCGCTAGTAAATCCGGTAATCGGAATTTGATTGTGACGAGCGCGTTCAACAGCCCGACGAGAATCCCGAGTGCAAGTGGAATCAGCAGGGCGACGAGAAGCTCTTGTCGATGAAGGACGAGACTTGCCGCTGCCCCGATTGTCGCAAGACTCGCCGTCGAGCCGACCGACAAGTCGAATCCTCCGACGATGAGCGAAAACGTGACGCCGAGGGCAAGTAGCGAAACGATTGACACCGATTTGATGATGTCACTAAAGTTTGCGTATGTCAGAAATTGATCGTTCGTCACGGTAAAGACCGCAATCAAACCAAGGATTGCGAGTAACGTCCCATACTGTCCGATATGACCGCTGATTCGTTTTCGTTCCTTGACCACCAATTGTGCCATCTTACACGCCTCCTTTCTCTACAATTTGTCCACGGTCGAGCCAAAGAATTCGATTGGCGACCCGTTCGAGCTCGTGTCGCTCACTCGAGGTGAACAACACGGTCTTCCCTTGTTTCGCGAGTGCGATGACACGTTCATATACGTCTTGTTTCGCCGCGATATCAATTCCTTTTGTCGGTTCGTCGAGCAGATAAATGTCTCGGTCGTCGAGTAACCATTTGCTAAAGACGACCTTCTGTTGATTTCCACCACTCAGCTCACAAACCGGTTGTTTCACGTTCGCATAACGGACGCGAAGCGATGCCAATACGTCCGAGACGCGAGTTGCCTTTCCTGCGACAGCAATCACGTTCCGTTCAATCGTCTCTTCTAGAAATAATCCATGACGACGCCTCTCCTCTGGAACGAGCGCAAACCTTGCGCGTACGGCATCTGTCGGTTCTTTGATCACGTGCGTTGTTCCATCAACCGTGATGGATTGACGAAGCCCAGAAAGACCGAACAAAGCTTCCACCAGTTCCGTCTTCCCGCTCCCCGTCAATCCTCCAATCCCGAGCACTTCTCCACGGTACGCTTCAATCGAAATCTCGGATTGGAACGCCGGAAGGGTCAACTGCGCGGACAAACAAATCTTGTCTTCCGGCACCGCCTTTTCTAACGCCGCATCAAATGTTGTCCCACTTAAAAATGTCTGCACCGCTTCTGAAGAGAGCGATTGGTACGGTCCATCGTACACGACACGTCCGTCCCGAAGAAACGTAGAGGTCGACGTGACCCGTGTGAGCTCGTTTGAACGATGCGTGACCAAGACAATCCCGACTCCTTCTGCCGCAAGCTTCTGTAACAATTCAAGTAAGGCGTCGGCATCCGTTTCCGATAAGGCAGCGGTCGGTTCGTCGAGGAGTAAATACTTAGCATCACTCTCGAGTGCCCGAGCGATGAGAAGGCGCTGCTTCACGCTGAGCGGGTATTGACCGGCTGGACGCGTTGGATCGACCTCTAAACCGACTCGGGACAACACACGTTGCGCTCGCTGTTTCAAACGTTGCGGGCGAATCCGTTTCACCGTCTGCCATGGAAGGACGTTCTCATATACAGGCAAGTCCAAATAGAGCGCATCATCGACTTCTTGCGACACCGTGATGATGCCATGACGAATCGCTTCCGCTGGTGTGAGCCGGATTGGTTTTCCATCAATGGACAATTCGCCGGACGTCGGTTCAGCCGTTCCGTTCAATAGTTTGATGAGGGTACTTTTACCAGCCCCGTTCAGACCGAGGAGCCCATGAATGTCTCCCGGCTTCAAACTGAACGACAGTTGATCGAGCACCGTAACGTCACCATACTGTTTCGTGATTCGTATCAAGCGAATCATCAGTTCGTCTCCTTCATCCAATCCGACCATGCCGCATTCGACTCACCCCAACCCGGCACGTACTGTCCAAGGTCCTCCATCGTGACAGGCTCGTCCGGCAAGGCATCACGGTCCACTAGATATGGGTCGACCGAATGAATCGAAGGGGTTTCTTCCCCGACTACTTTTTGGTAGGCGTAACGAACTTGAATGCGACCGATTTCGGCCGGATCTGTGGCAGCCGTCACACCCCACGGACTCCCCTCTTCTTGCATGAGTTGTAGGTCTTCGTCACTCAAGTCAATCCCGTAAACGGCAATCTCGTCACGGCCTGCCTGCTTGATGGCACGACTCGCCCCTTTGGCGAACTCGTCCCACATCGCAAACACCGCATCGATTTCGCCTTCTGGATACTTCTTCAAAATCGCCTCCATCTGGCTTTGCGTATCGAGCGCCGTGTTGTTCGTCGCCGAACCGAACTTCGCGACTTCCTGGATGCCCGGATACCGTTTCAAGAATGCATCATAAATCGTATGACGGCGTTCCATCGGTGTGAATCCACCGACCCAGATCGTGACGATGTTCCCTTCCCCGTCCAAACCTTCAGCAAGTGCCTTCAGGGAGCGCCAAGCGAGGGAATAATCGTCTTGGTCGATGACCGTCACGCCTTCATTCGTCAAATCGTTATCGAATGCGACAACTTTGATGCCCTTATCGAGCGCCCGTTGAACAGGCTCTTTCAAGGCATCGGCACGTCCGTGGTCAATCAAGATCACATCGACTCCTTGCGTCGTCGCCGTATTGACATAACTCGCCATTTTCGACAAATCATTTTCGGCGTTATACACTTTCACGTTGCCACCGAACGCTTCGACTTGCTCGGTCACCCCTTCGATATATTGTGAAGAGAACGTCCCGATCGACATCTGCATGACGAGGGCGACTTCTAAATCTTTCGGAAGCGTCTCATTTGAGACGTTGACGGTTTTCGCTTCCGTTTTACTTGTTGTCGTAGTCGTTTTCGGTTGCGCCTGTTCGTTCGTGCATCCGGCAAGTGCTAAGATGACGGTCAACAGGAAGAAGATGATTTTTTTAGACATATGTGTTTCCTCCTACATGTTCTACAATGACCGACTCGGTCGGTTCGAGCACACCTGTCTCTGTGATCAGACCGGTGATGAGTTCGGGTGGGGTCACATCAAACGCCGGATTGAAGACGGTGATGCCGACGAGTGCCGTCGGATGTCCCCCGATATGGGTCACTTCATCGGCGTCTCGTTCTTCGATTTGAATCGTGTCGTCTGCTTCCAAATCAAACGTCGAATGCGGGGCTGCCACATAAAACGGGATGCCGTAATGCTTCGCCAAAATCGCGAGCTGGAGTGTACCGATTTTATTGGCCGTATGCCCAGTACGGGTGATGCGGTCCGCACCGACGATGATGGCATCGATTTGTTTCGTCTGGATGGTCCAAGCAGCCATATTATCCGTGATCAATGTGACGTCAATGTCCGCCCGGTCGAGCTCCCATACCGTCAACCGTGCCCCTTGAAGCAATGGACGGGTTTCCGACGCGAACACCCGAAAGGGGATGCCTCGCTCTTTCCCGACATAGAACGGCGCGAGCGCGGTACCGTACCGTGACGTCGCAATGGCACCGGCGTTACAAATCGTCAATACGTTCCCTCCAGCGGGTAACACGGTGAGCGCATGCTCCCCAATCGTGCGATACGTGGCCACGTCTTGTTCATAGATTTCAATCGCACGCTGCTTGATGGCTTTTGCAATCTGTTCAAAGTCCTCCCCCACATTCAGTCGAAGGAGTGATTCGATGACATGCTGTAAGTTGACCGCGGTCGGTCTTGTCGCAATCAATCGTTGACCGACTTGATTCAATTGGAGGTGAAAATAGGGATTGTCTTGCAGGCGTGACGCTTCTTTCGCAAGGACGAACGCCCCAAAGTAAGCGATGGCCGGCGCTCCCCGGACTTGAAGCGATTTGATTGCCTGTTCCGCCTGTTCGAGCGTTAGCACTTCGATATATTGCTCTTCTTGCGGCAATAGTGTCTGATCTAAAATCGTCAACACTTCCGTGTCGGCATCAAAATGAATACTTTGCACACTCATACGCGCACCTCCGACAAGACCGGGATCAGCTGATCGATGGATTGAATCTGATGACGCTGTTTGATGAGACGTGTGCCGAGCTCTAGGGCGTGACGTTTCCGTTCGATGCGCAGGTCATCCGGTAATGTCTCTAAGTCAGCGACGCCAGCTAGACCGACCGTCCGTCGAATCAATTCGCAACCTGCGTAACCGATGGCATCGCTCAAAATGGATGGCAACAGTTCATCCACGAAACCTACCGTGTTGAACGGCTCGACCGCCTGTGTAAAGCGGGTACGGAACGTTTTTTCGAACGTTTCCCAGACGGTGAGCACTTCTGTGAAGCGTTCGAACCGTTTCAACGGATGCGCATATGTCGAGAACACCAAGTGAGCGATGATTTGACCGATGTCAAAACCGAACGGGCCATAAAAAGCAAACTCAGGATCGATGATTTTTGTTTCCTGACGGGTCGCAAAAATGCTTCCTGTATGTAAATCTCCATGTAGCAACGCTTCGTGTTTGGTCACGAACCCAACCTTCAATTTCGTCACTTCAATTTTCAAGGCGAGATCTGACCACAGCTGCTCCACGTCCGGACGAAGGGCCGCTTCGATTTGATTCGATTCTGCATCGCGATATGGGTCGGTGAAAATGAGTTTTTCCGTGATATCGCATAGCTCTGGATTGTAATACTCTTTTTCGATTTGTTTCTTCACGAGCGGTCCGTTCGCGTAGTCAGACGTCGCAAACAACGTTTCTCCGAGGAACGTCCCGACGTGGCGGGCTAAATTCGGATAGCTCTCTCCTTTTAGGAAGCCCGTCCGAACAATCTCAAACGCTGACAGATCTTCCAAAATCGTATAGGCGAGTTCACGGTCGCTACCGAGTACATCCGGTACGAACTGAGGAACGACCTTAGAAAATTCACGGAGTGCCAGCTGTTCAATCCACGACCGGTCCAGTGTGAGCGGCCAGCTCTCCCCAACGACTTTTGCGTACGGCAACGCTTGTTTCACAATCAATGACGTCTCTCCTTGTCGAATACGAAAGACGAGATTTAAATTTCCATCCCCAATCTCCTCACATTCTGCAATCCCCTCTTCTAGTAACCCCAACTGTCGAACGTGTTCGACGACACTTTGTTCTGTAAACGCCTCATAAGTCATGATGATTTTCCCCTTTCTTGAATCTATACATGAAAAAAGCCCCTTTCTCCGCGAGAAAGAGGCACACCCAAATTGGTTGTTCCTCTCATCTTTCAGACATATGTCTGGTGGATGTAGCACCGTGCCAAATGGTCGGTTGCTGCGGCGTCTTAGGGCCAATTCCCTCTGCCAACTCGCGATAAGAGTAAATGATGTAATTGTGTTTGACGTGTTGAAACGAATATTACGGACTAGGCACGCTAGTTGTCAATCCTCTATTTTTAGTCGCCTCCCTATTTTTGACACGCATATATAGAAACATTATTTTCAAACTTTTTTTCTCAAAAAAAGGAATTGACGAGTGCGCGATTCTATGTAAAAATTCAATTAAATTTCACAACTTCACAACTATTCTTATCAAGAGCAGACGGAGGGACAAGCCCGATGATGTCGCAGCAACCGACCAGAAATGGCACGGTGCTAATTCTTGCAGCTAACGCTGAGAGATAAGAGTTCATTGTTTTCGAATGACCTCTTGCCTTGGCATGAGGTCATTTTTTGTTTGACCTGAAAGGAGGAACTTATGGGAATCATCGCTACTTATGAAATCAAACATACCGATCACGTCGAGCGCGTGGCTGAGAAGATTGCACATGAGCTGACCGTCGGGACATGGACCGAATTGAACCATTTCGAGCAGCATCAACTACAGGCGTTCCGCGGTGAGGTCATCTCAACGTCCCAACAGGAAACGACGAGTCGCTTTTCGATTCGCTACCCGCTACATAACGTGACACCGGACTTTTCGTCCATTCTGACGACGACATTCGGTAAGCTCTCCCTCGACCCGAGTGTTCAACTCGTCGACCTATCGCTTCCAGAGGAACTCGTCCCGGACTTTCCGGGTGCCGCATTCGGTGTTGAAGGTGTTCGCGACATCCTTCGTGTACACGATCGACCGCTCGCCATGAGCATCTTCAAAGGCGTCATCGGGCGTGACCTTGATTTTTTGGCGACACAACTTCGTGACCAGTTTACAGGTGGCATCGATCTCGTGAAAGACGATGAGATTTTATATGACAATCCGCTCACCCCATCGCTCGAACGGGCTCGGATTGGAGCATCGATCATTCAAGAACATAAAGAATTGACGGATCGTTCCGTTCTATACGCTGTCACGTTGAGCGGACCCGTTTTCACCTTACGCGATCAGGCAAAACGTTTGATCGAGGCAGGCGCGACCGCATTGTTGTTCAACGTGTATACGTACGGGCTTGACGCGTTACGAGAGCTCGCCAAAGACCCTGAGATTCACGTCCCGATTTTGGCACATCCTGCTTTTGCCGGAGCATTGACCGGATCGATTCGTCATTCCCTCCTCTTCGGGAAACTGATTCGACTCGCCGGGGCCGACTTGACACTCTTCCCGTCGCCATACGGTTCGCTGTCGACACCGAAAGACGAAACACAACAGATTCAGACATATGCGACTGAACCCCATTGGACAAAACCAATTCTGACGGTCCCATCTGCCGGGATTCACCCAGGACTCGTCCCGGACTTGATTCGAGACTTCGGAACGGATGTCGTCATCAATGCCGGCGGTGGGATTCACGGACACCCGGACGGTGCGGCTGCCGGTGCGAGGGCATTCCGCCAAGCAATCGATCAGGCAATCGGTAAGACGAGCGAGACCGATGCGTTATCGACTGCGTTAGATGCGTGGGGTGCGCGATGAGTACGCACGTCATCTGTGACTTCGACGGAACCATCACGGAAGAAGATAACATCATCGCGTTGATGCGACAATTCGCCCCACCTGAATGGGTCGAACTCAAAGATGGTGTGTTGAACCAAACGCTCTCCATTCGAGAAGGCGTCGGTCAGATGTTCAGCTTGCTCTCGAGTGACCAAGAAGAACAGTATCGTGACTTTCTGCAGTCGACCATCACGCTTCGACCAGGGTTTGTCGAGTTTTTGCAAGAGATCCAGTCGCACGGCTTTCGATTTGATGTCGTCAGTGGGGGCATGGACTTTTTCGTCCATCCGATTCTAGAAGGTCATGTCGAACCGGAACACATCCACTGCAATCACGTTGATTTTTCAGGAGAGACAGCGCGCGTCACGTGGCCTCATTTATGCGATGTTCATTGCTCGAACGATTGCGGATGTTGCAAACCGACGATCGCCCGACAGATTGTCGCACCTACCGACACGTTGATCGTTATTGGGGATTCTGTCACCGATTTTGAAATCGCCAAACGTGCCGACGTTGTGTATGCGCGCGGTCAACTGATTTCACTTTGCGAGGCGGAAGGAATTCACTATGTTCCGTTCGAGACATTCCATGACATCTCAGCTCATATGAAAGGAGTGAACGTATGACCGTACAAGAACGATGGGTAGAACTCGCCGACATTAAAGACGAGCTCGCCGCACGAGACTGGTTCCCTGGGACGAGTGGCAACCTGGCGATTCGCGTATCGGACGACCCGTTGACGTTCCTCGTGACGGCAAGCGGTCGTGATAAACGAAAGCGTACCAATGAAGACTTCGTCCTCGTCGATGCGACCGGTCAATTGATTGGAGAACAGTCAGGCAAACCGTCCGCGGAAACGTTGCTACACGTCGAAATCTTTAACAACACGTATGCAACCTGTTCGCTTCACGTGCATACGGTCGACAATAACGTCATCTCGGAACTGTATGCAGCAAAAGGTCACGTGACGTTCACAGGTCAAGAAATCATCAAGGCGCTCGGTTATTGGGAAGAGACGGCAAGTGTCCGGATCCCCATTATCGAAAATCACGCGGATATCCCGATGCTCGCCCGTGCGTTCGCGCCACATGTCACAGGCGATGCTGGTGCTGTTCTCATCCGGAACCACGGGATCACCGTTTGGGGCGAAACGTCCGCTGCGGCAAAACGTTATTTAGAAGCATATGAATTTTTGTTTAGCTATTCATTAAAATTACGCGCCTTAGGCGTCCATTCATAAGGAGGAATTCAACATGGCAACGATTTATTTTCAACAAACCGAAGAACGCGTCAGCGACCAACAAGAGGTACGTGACTTTTTAGAATCACGAGACATCCTTTACGAAGCATGGGACATCACGAAATTACCGGTTTCCCTTCAGGAAAACTATCAACTGTCAGACGAGGACAAAGAAGCCATTTTGTCGACGTTCCGTGACGAGATTCAAGATGTATCGGCGCGACGCGGCTACAAGACAGCTGATGTCATCTCGCTATCCGACGCGACACCGAACTTAGATGAACTGCTCGTCAACTTCCAAAAAGAACATCACCACACAGATGACGAAGTTCGTTTCATCGTCAGTGGTCACGGCATTTTTGCCATTGACGATGCTGAACGTGGATACTTCAATATCGAGCTCAATCCGGGTGATCTTATCTCGGTGCCGGTCAACACACGTCATTACTTCACGTTGCAAGAAGACCGTCAAGTTGTTGCTGTTCGTATTTTTGTGACGACCGAGGGCTGGGTGCCGATTTACGAAAAAGAAAATGTGCAGGCATAAAAAAAGGTCTCTCGCTTAAAACGAGAGACCTTTTTTTACTGTTTGACCGCTGTCGGTTTCGATGAGAACCAGCCCCATGTCGCAATTCCGACCATGACTGACCAGAAGAAAATCGTCCAAGCTGTCGAGTGGACGAATCCGTCTGGGAGTCCCATGAATTCGAACGGTGTACCGGCAATCAATTCCTTGAAACCTGGGTGTTCAAGTACGAGGACCGTCAACTTGACCCCGACCCAACCGACGATGATGAAAGCAGCCGTTTCGAGGGATGGGCGTTGATGGAGCAACTTGACAAAAATACGGGCGGCGAATCGCATCAAGACGACCCCGATGAGTCCTCCCGTCAAAACGACGAAGAACTGACCTGAGTCAATCCCACCGATTTCTCCGAGACCAAGCGGTTTGACACTCACAGCGAGCGCGACTGCTGCCAAGATTGAGTCGACCGCAAAGGCGATGTCCGCAAATTCGACTTTTGCGACAGTGAGCCAAAATTCTTTCTTCGACACCGGCTTTTCAGTGACAGCCGTCTCTTCTTTCGCTTCAGCCGCCAAGTCTTGCTTCGGTTCTTGGCCACGTGCCTTATACGTCATATACAAGTGTCGACCACTCATTCCAATCAGATAAAGTGCACCGATCGCTTGAACTTGCCATACGTTGATTAAGAACGAGATTAAGAACAATGCGATAAATCGGAAGACGAACGCCCCGAGGAGCCCATAAAATAATGCTTTTTTCTGCTCTGTACGCGGTAAGTGTTTGACCATGACGGCCAAGACGAGCGCGTTGTCTGCAGATAACAAGCCTTCTAAACCGACAAGCACGACGATGATCCAGGCGTACTGCAGGATTAACTGCCAATCCATAAAAACCTCTCCTTTTGTCTTTCGATTCCTACATATTTAATAGTGATCTATTTTTTAAGTTCACAGGACCATTTTATTCCCGTTTCGGAAGTAAATCAATCCTCTTTCTTTCATATATGAATGAATTCGTGACCTTCACACATTCAAAACATGTTATGAGAGCAAAATCATACCCGTTCAGTCATCATTTCGTGATAAAATCCTAACAAGAACGAGTGGTCCTTTGAACCGCTCTAAAAAAAGGAGAATCCGATTATGTCTACAAGCCATGTCGCTTTACCTACTAAAGCAGAACGACATAAATTGTTCGGGTCGGTCCCACCGATTAAAGGAACAAAGCCGACCGAGAAAGAACAAATGGTCGATTTACAAAATACACCGAAAAACTTCTTGTTCGCTCTCGACAGTGTTGGGATCTCGAACGTGAAGCACCCTGTGAACGTCGAAACGCCAGAAGGAGTTCAGTCGACGGTTGCCACATTCGAATTGACGACATCGCTCGTTCAAGATCGTAAAGGAATCAACATGTCTCGTTTGACAGAGCAGCTCGACGCGTACCATCAACAAGGATGGACAGTATCGAACCGTTCGTTAATCGAATTCGCACAGGAGCTCGCCGAGCGTATGGAACAAACAGAAGGTCAATTGACAATCCGTTACCCATGGTTCTTCACGCGTAAAGCACCTGCGACAGGTCTTAGCGGTTTGATGAACGCGGATGTCATGCATCGTGTGACGTACAACCTTGAAACGGGCGTCGCAAACGTGACGGTCGGTCTCGTCATCAACGTTACGACACTTTGCCCATGCTCAAAAGAAATCAGTGAATACAGTGCCCATAACCAACGTGGGTACATCACGATTGAAGCCGGACTTGATGAAACGTCAATGGACGGGTTCGATTGGCGTGCAGCCCTTCTCGATGCAGCGGAGTCAAACGCCTCAGCACCACTTCACCCTGTCCTCAAACGTCCGGATGAGAAACGTGCGACTGAAATCGCATACGAAAACCCACGTTTCGTCGAGGACATGGTCCGCTTGATCGCGGCTGACTTGTACGAGATGAAACAAGTCGTGAACTTCTTCGTCGAATGCCGTAACGAAGAGTCGATTCACCAACACGATGCCATCGCATCGATCACATTCGATAAGCGCCAAAACGCATAAAAAATGCGGAACCTCTGTTAAAGAAGGTTCCGCATTTTTTATAGACTTGTCACGAGTTCAATCGTCAATAAGATGATGATGAGCATCACCCACACTGCCCAGACGAGTCGCCACTTCTCCCAGTCAAATCGCTTCATCACCGCGTAGACAGTGAGATAAAGCGCAATGAGAAGCGGTACGACGACCCAAGGATTCTCTAGCATCACGCCTCGATGTCGCCGTCCCAAGCGAGCATTCCGCCGTCGACATTGACGACTTTGTAGCCTTGCGATTCTAAGTAATCACAAGCCGTCTGGCTCCGTCCACCTGAGCGACAGATGACGTGATACACATTGTCTTGTGCCAACTTTTCTGTCACTTGTGGGAATTCCGATAATGGGTAGAGTGGTACGTTCGGGATATGCCCTGACTCATATTCATCTTGTTCGCGCACATCGATGATATGGAGAGACTCCCCATTCTCTAACTTTTCTCGTAATTCTGTCGCATGAATGCTTTGCATACATAGTTCCCCTTTCGATTATAGACTCCTCTTTTAGTTTACCTCAGTCCACCTTTAAAAAAACAAAAAAAGCACCCTTCTATAAGAAGGATGCTCCGGACTTACGCTTCGTTGCGCTCGTCGATTGCTTGTGCTGCTGTGATGAGCGTCAATTTGTAGACGTCCTCTTCGTTACAGCCGCGTGATAAGTCGTTCACTGGTTTGTTGAGACCTTGAAGGATTGGGCCGATCGCTTCGAATCCACCGAAACGTTGAACCATCTTGTAGCCAATGTTCCCTGCTTCAAGACTTGGGAAGACGAATACGTTCGCCTTACCAGCAACGTCAGAACCCGGTGCTTTCTTCGCCGCTACGCTAGGGACGAATGCCGCATCGAATTGAAGTTCTCCGTCGATTGGAAGGTTCGGTGATTTCTCTTTCGCAAGGCGTGTCGCTTCCACGACCTTCTCTGTTTCCGGTGACTTCGCAGAACCTTTCGTCGAGAAGCTAAGAAGCGCGACTTGTGGGTCGATGCCGAACGTCTTCGCTGTCGCTGCCGACAAGAACGCGTTCTCTGCTAAGTCCGCTGCATCCGGTGCGATGTTGATCGCACAGTCCGAGAAGACGTATTGCTCGTCGTCACGTACCATGATGAACACACCTGACGTCTTTTTGATGCCTGGTTGCATTTTGATGATTTGTAGTGCCGGACGTACCGTATCAGCCGTCGCGTGCATCGCGCCTGAGACAAGACCTTCTGCTTTGCCTGTGTGAACGAGCATTGTTCCGAAGTAGTTCACGTCTGATGTAAGGAGTTCGCGTGCTTGTTCAGCCGTCGCTTTCCCTTTACGACGCTCGACGAATGATTCGACGAGAACGTCGATGTCTTCGTATGTCGCTGGGTCATATTGTGTCAAACCTGAGATGTCGAAACCGTGTTTCGCCGCAACCGCTTCGAGATCTGCTCTCGCACCGACGACGATCGGTTCTACCATACCGTCTGCTTTCAATCGAACAGCGGCTCCAAGAACACGCTCATCGATACCTTCCGGGAAGACGATGGTCGGACGAACCGGGCTAACTTTTTGCTTCAACGTTTCAAATAATTTCATAACGAATGAACCCCTTTTCTCAATTTACAGCATGACTGCTAATGGTTTTGCCGTTGACTTGTGTCTTTACGCGATTTCAATTATACACAGTACCCTTTTCAAAATAAACTATTCTGCCCATTTCGCCATAAATCGCTTAGAATCAATCATTATATGAATAGAACAGTTTCGACAAATCGACTGATACAGCCATTTTTGTAGCCGTTTTCATGTTTCTGTCCTCTGTTCTTTACCCGTCATGAATCGTGATAACCCTCACAGTGCCTCAAAGTTGCCAGTCAGTGAAGCGTGTATGGTAAAATAGACGGCGAAGCCAAGTCCCGAAAGGAGATTTTTTTATGTCAGAACGTCCAGTACCTACAACAGATACACAACATGCCGCCGCCACATTAGACGGATGGTATTCACTCCATGATTTCCGTACGATTGATTGGGCTCGTTTGAAACTCGTTGATGCTGAAAAACGTCAACAGATGATTGACGAGTTCACAGCGTTCCTCGCTTCTCTTGAAGAAGTGGAAGCAAAAGGTGAAGGAAGCCACGCCTTCTACTCGATTCTCGGCCAGAAGGCGGACCTCGTCTTGATGGTCCTTCGCCCGACATTCAACGAACTTGAAGACGTCGAGCGCGCATTCCGCAAAACAGCGCTATACGACTATATGATTCCGTCGTATTCATACGTGTCGGTCATCGAGCTCGGGATGTATCGCGGATCTGGAGACGGGGACCCGTATCAAAACCCTCATATCCGTTCACGCCTCTATCCGACACTTCCAAAGGCCGCACACATCTGTTTCTATCCGATGAGCAAGGCTCGTCGCGACGGCGACAACTGGTACATGTTGTCGATGGATGAACGTAAGGACCTCATGTATCGCCACAGCATGATCGGCCGTAGTTACGCCGGTAAGATTCAGCAGTTCATCGGTGGGTCGACTGGATTCGACGCATGGGAATGGGGCGTCACACTCTTCGCTGAAGATTCACTTCAGTTCAAGAAAATCGTTTACGAGATGCGTTTTGATGAAGTGAGTGCGAAATACGGTGAGTTCGGCGACTTCTACGTTGGGAACATCTTACCGAAAGAAAATTTGAGCACATTCTTTAGCGTGTAAAAGGTTTACGCGTATAACACCTCGGGAATTAAGGATGATGTAAGCAAGTAATCTTAATTAACGAGGTGAACAACGATGCGCGTGTTTAAAGAAACCGATCGTGACACTGCGGAACGTTTAGATTCGTTCATCGAACGAATGGCACCGACAGCAGAATTAGTCCAACATCGATTTGAAGAGCAACTCAAACATACACAGCAAAAGGGTCAGGCGAGCGCCTGACCCTTATTTTGTCGTGGTGACGTGAAGTGCGTCGCCTAAGAAAGTAGCCAATTCAAGCATTCCGTAGCATCCCGCTTTCGCTTCAGCATCGGAATTATAATTTGTATTCGTATTGACGTCGTAGGCGTAGACGTTGCCGTCTCGGTCTCGAATGATCTCAATCCCCGCAATATCAATCGCATTTGCTTTCAGGAATCGTTCGAGCTGTGGAATGATTGGGTCATCGAATCCTTCGACGATTTCGAACTTCGCCGGTGGCGTCTCACCGACCGGGCAGAACTGATCTTCAATCGAGCAGGCATCGGCCGGGCAGAGCTCGAATCCTTCCGACGTATCGACACGGACCGCATACAGGAACTTTCCGCCGATAAATTCACAGCGGGTAATATACGGTTCCGGGGCTTCGATATACTGTTGAATGAGCGTGATGCCGTCAATCGAGTCTTCGAATGAGGGACCATATACATATTCTTTGAGTCCTTCAATCGTATGGAACAATTGGACCCCAAGTCCTTTCCCTGCTCGATTATGTTTCGTGATGAATGGTGTCAAGCCTAGCTTCTCAGCCGCTTCGATGATTTGTGCTTTACCGACCGCCGCAATCGTCTTCGGTACACGAATCCCTTCACGGCGAAGCGCTGTATATTGATTGACCTTGCTCACTTCGAGGCGAATCGCGCGCGTGCCGTTAAATACAGTCCGGTCGTTCGCTTCTAACCAAGCGAGGACACCTTCCGTCAATTCAGGGGCGTAGCGATGTCCGCGTGTGTGCGAAGAGGCACTCATCCGATTATAAAAGACACCTTCCGGGGGCGTGGCTTCGAGGTCAATCGTCCCTTGGTCCAAGTGCCATAATTCATATGGCAAGTTCAACTCTTCTAAACGATGAACAAGGTGGTTCGTCCATTCTTCGTTTTCATGAATGACGTGAATTTTAGACATCATCATTCCTCCTTCTATGATGTGTTTACTTTACCATATCCATAACCGACAATTCCAATGTGTATGGTTTGCCTAATCCTCAATTCTGAAATATCAGACGATTTCATGGTACAATGAACCTAAGAGTATTGTTTTGGAAAGGAAGTGTTGTGTTTGCCCGTACCTGTTATAAGTACTGATGTACTCATATTACTCTTCGGTCTACTTCTCGTAGCCGGTGTCATGGCGACGCGAATCTCAACTCGATTCGGCTTACCCGCCTTGATTTTATTTATGGGAATCGGCATGATCATGGGAAGTGACATTACCGGTCTCATCTTCTTTGACGACTCGAATTTAGCGCAGTTGATTGGAGTCGCTGCCTTGATTGTCATTTTGTTTGAAGGGGGTCTTCAAACAAAATGGTCATCGATTCGGAGTGTGCTCGCACCAGCCGCCTCACTTGCGACATTCGGAGTTTTGATTACGACGACCGTTGTCGCTGTGGCCGTTCGTTTCGTATTTGGTTTCGATTGGATTGAATCTTTCTTATTCGGTGCGATTATCGGTTCGACCGACGCAGCGGCCGTCTTTGCCGCATTTAAAGGAAAGAATATCTCACCGAAAGTCGGTGCGACTCTCGAAGCCGAGTCCGGCACGAACGACCCGATGGCGATGTTTTTGACGATTCTCGCTCTCGACTTCATGATGAAGCCGGATACGACTATCTGGGACGGGATTTGGATGTTTGTCCTTCAAATCGTTGTCGGAGCATTAATCGGATTCATCCTTGGACAACTGTCTCGCCTCATGTTGAATCACTTGAGACTTGATTCGAGCGGATTGCATGCCGTCCTCATGATTTCTATGGCGTTCCTCACGTATGGTGTCACAGCTTACTTATTGGGAAGCGGATTACTCGCCGTCTATATCGCTGCCATGATTGTCGGAAATGCGGACACGGCGCATGAAGTGACGATTGTCCAATTCTCAGAAGCGCTCGCATGGATTATGCAGATCATCATGTTCGTTATCCTTGGGTTACTCGTCTTCCCTCGTCAACTCATCGAGCCGGACTTGATTTGGAAAGGACTACTTATCTCATTCGTCCTCATGTTCCTGGCACGTCCGATCGCCGTCTATTTATCGACACTGGGCATGGCATTTACGAGAAAAGAAAAGTTGTTCATCTCATGGGCTGGTCTAAAAGGCGCCGTGCCGATTGTCCTTGCGACATTCCCGCTTATTGCCGGTACCGAAAATAGCCAACTGTTATTCAATGCCGTCTTTTTCGTCGTCGTGACGAGCGCCCTGATTCAAGGGACGACGTTGACGCCACTTGCCGAGAAGTTAGGGTTGCTCGGTCCGGATAAAATCCGTTCCCCATACACAATCGCCCTCGTCTCAAGCAAACAGTCTCAACATAAGCTCGTTCCTTATGCGGTCACAGCTAGCTCATCCATGATCGGAAAGACGCTCGCGGACATCACACTCCCACCAAACACTGTCGTGAACGCCATCGTCCGAAACGAATACTTGATTCCACCGAATGGACAGACATCCATCGAAGAAGGCGACCTTTTATATGTGCTCGCTTCGATGTATCGTCATGATCAACTCGACCAAAAATTTGGTGAAGACGGCCTCGACCGAGTGGAGTTATAGGCAAAAAAACAGCGCTTCGTGTGAAGCGCTGTTTTTTTATATATGCACTTGTTTTGCTGATTGAATCAACGTCTGAACGTCATCTGTTCGTCCTTCATGAAGTGCCTCGACGATAAAGCTCCCGACGACGACACCATCACATGCCTGCCCGAGCGTCCGCACTTGCTCCGGACGATGGACTCCGAATCCTGCTAAGACGGGAACACGTGACTGCTCAGTCAATCGAGTTAAGTAGGCGAGAAGCTCGTCCGGGAATACATCCGCTTTCCCGGTCGTTCCTTTGAGCGTGACCGCATACACGAATCCTTCTGCTTTTTCTAAGATGGACGTTGTCCGCGCCTCACTGCTCGTCAACGTGACGAGCGGAATGACGGCGACGTCATGCCGATTAACATCTGCGAATAACTGGAGACTCTCCTCAAACGGAAGGTCAGGAATAATGACCCCGCTCACCCCACATTCGTTCGCCCGATCAAAGAACGGTTGGACCCCGAACCGAAACACTGGATTCAAGTAGGTCATCAAGACGATTGGAACGTTAAATTGATCATTTCCTTCTATTAAATGGTTCAATACCATTTCAAGCGTCACACCTGCTTCAAGCGCGCGCATTCCTGCCGCCTCAATAATCGGTCCATCCGCTACCGGATCAGAGAAGGGGATCCCGAGTTCAATCGCCGTCGCACCCATCCGCTCTAGTTCCACGATGGTCGGGATGAGCCGGTCCATCCCGCCGTCACCGGCCATGATATACGGAACGAACGCCGCTCCTTCTCGCTGTCGAATCGCTGTCTCTAGTTTCATCGTGTCGCCACCTTCTCTCGGATTGTATGGACGTCTTTGTCTCCGCGCCCTGATAAACAAATCACCAGTGTATCGTTTTCTCCCATCGTCTTCGCGAGCGTCTCTGCGTAAGCAAGGGCGTGTGAAGACTCTAAGGCAGGAATGATTCCTTCTTGTCGGCTGAGGGCGAGACAAGCATCGAGTGCCTCGTCATCCGTGACGGCCGCATAGCGCACCCGCTCAATGTCTTTCAAGAAACTGTGCTCTGGTCCTACCCCTGGATAATCGAGTCCAGCTGAAATGGAATGGGCTTCCTCGATTTGACCCGCTGCGTCTTGCAGGACATACATGAGCGACCCATGTAAGACACCGACTTCCCCTTTTGTGAGGGTTGCTGCGTGTTTATCCGTATCGATGCCACTTCCTGCCGCTTCGACACCGTAGAGCGCGACCGACTCATCGTTCAAAAATGGATAGAACATGCCCATGGCGTTGCTCCCTCCGCCGACACAAGCGACAACGGCGTCCGGGAGCCGTCCCGTCTGTTCAAGGATTTGCCGACGCGTCTCTGTCCCGATCACACTTTGGAAGTCACGCACCATCTGTGGGAACGGATGTGGTCCGAGAACAGAACCCATCACATAATGTGTATCGTCGACATGTTTGACCCAGTAACGGAGCGCTTCATTGACGGCATCTTTTAGTGTACGACTGCCTGATTTAACGGGTACGACTTTCGCTCCAAGAAGCTCCATCCGAAAGACGTTCAACGCTTGGCGCTCGACGTCGACCTCACCCATGAAGATGGTACATTCTAAATCGAGTAACGCACATACCGTTGCCGTCGCGACACCGTGCTGCCCCGCCCCTGTCTCCGCAACGACTTTTTGTTTCCCCATCCGTTTCGCCAGGAGCGCCTGCCCGATCGTATTGTTGATTTTATGGGCACCTGTATGGTTCAAGTCTTCTCGTTTCAAATAGACGTTCGTCCCGAGGCGACGACTTAGGTTCGACGCATAATAAAGTGGTGTCTCACGTCCCACGTATTCACGTAATAAGGAAGAGAACCGTTCTTGAAACTCAGGATCTTGCTTCGCTTCTTCGTAAGCGACCTCTAATTCTTCGACCGCCTGCATGAGCGTCTCCGGAATATACTTCCCACCATATTGTCCAAACTTCCCGTTCACTGGTTGTGCATACATCATAGTTCCTCCTTGGCGCGTTGAATGAACGCACGAATTTTTTTGATATCTTTCACACCGTCCGTCTCGACACCGCTCGAGACGTCGACGCCGTCTGGTTGAATCATTTGAATCGCTTGTCTCACATTATCTGGGGATAGCCCACCCGCTAGCCAAAACGGACGTTTCGACCGGTCGATTGCGGCCCAGTCTAATACCTGCCCACTTCCCGGGGTCGGATGATCCATCAATCGTACATCTGCCGTCTCCTCGGTCGACGCATCGATAATCGGTAACCCGAAGATGCGAAGTTGTTCCATTGATTGCGTTCGATGGTGAATTTGTAAATCCGTCAGTCCTACGTCCAGCGCTTGCTCGATGTCTTCCATTGAAGGACTTAAAAACACACCAACGATGCGAACCGATTGTGGGATATGTGCGGCTAATCTCTTCGCAGTCGTCACGTCGATTTGTCGAGAACTCGGGGCGAATACGAACCCGATGGCATCCGCTCCCGCCTCGACCGCCGCCTCAACAGCTTCCTCTGTTTTTAGTCCACAGATTTTAACGAACATGTTTTCAACTCCTCGAGTAACCGGGTCGGGTCCTCTTCACGCATGAGTGCTTCTCCAACGAGAATGGCGCTTGCCCCAGCTTCTTGTAAACGTGCAGCCGCCTCGACCGTACTGACCCCGCTCTCGCTGACGAATGTGACGTCGGGGTAGCGTTTCATCAAATCGATCGATGTTTCGAGAGATACCTCGAACGTTTTTAAGTCTCTGTTATTGATGCCGATCAACACGTCATCAAGTTCGAGCGCGATGCCTAACTCTGCCTCGTCATGTACTTCGACTAAGACGTCGAGGCCGATGGAGCGAGCGTATCGCGTCAACTCATGGAGACGTGTCGGATGGAGTGCCGCCACGATGAGGAGCGCCACACTCGCACCGTAATGCTTTGCATAGTCGAGTTGTCGTTCATCGATGATGAAATCTTTACAGAGCACCGGGATGGTGACGACATCGGCGACATGTCGCAAATCGTCAAACGAACCGTTGAAATACGTCGTGTCTGTCAGAACGGAAATCATCGTCGCACCAGCTTTTTCATATTGACGTGCCCGTTCGGCGACGTCGACCGTTTCCCGAATCATTCCTTTCGAGGGGGACGACCGTTTGATCTCTGAAATGATATGGAATCCCTCGCTCATCACATGTAAGAGAGAGATTGGCTTCGTCACGGGGACATCGACGGGCTGCATGTCACTCACTTCTTCCATTTTTGTTCCGATGATTTTTGTTAAATAACTCATGCTTCGACCTCCGTACGTTGTAAGTTTTGTAACACGCGTAATGCGTGCCCTTCATCGATGCTTCGTTTTGCCTCTTTCACTCCTGCACGAAGCGTTGCGGTCGTGCCATACGTGCAAAGGGCAAGTGCTGCGTTCAGTAAAACAACATCTCGTGCCGGACCTGTTTCTCCGTTCAATACGGCGACGAGGGTTGCGGCGTTCTCTTCTGGTGTTCCTCCACGCAGCGCTTCGAGGGGCGCCCGCATCAAGCCGACATCTCGTGGGTCGACCGCGTAACGCGCTGTCTGTTCCCCATCAAAGAAATATACGTCATTCACACCGGCGAGGCTCGCTTCATCGAGTCCACCTGCACCATGGACGACCATGCCGCGCTCCACGCCGAGATGACGCATCGCGGTCGCCATCTTCTCGAGCAATGATGGATGATAGACACCGACAAGTTGTCGTTTCGGGCGAAGTGGATTCGTTAACGGTCCGATTTGGTTGAAGATGGTCGCCGTCGCGAGTCGTTTCCGGACCGGCATGACGTGCTTCATAATCGGATGGACATGCTGGGCGAAGAGGAAACTCAAGTTCGTACGTTTCAAGTCAGCATGTACTTCCGCTGCCGTCTTCACAATCGGAACGTTCAGTGCCTCTAGGACGTCCGCGCTCCCGGATCTACTCGAGACGCTTCGATTTCCGTGCTTGGCGACTGGAATGCCAAGACCTGCTAGGACAAAGGCGACGGTCGAACTGATGTTGAACGTATGCGCCCCGTCGCCGCCGGTACCACAAACATCGAGTACGGGTAAATCACTCTGGGGGAACTGTGCCGCTTCACGAATGTATGCCGCGAGTCCTGCCATCTCTTCTGCTGTCTCACCGCGCTCTTTCATCGCCAAAAGCACTCGTTCGATTTGCGCTTCATCCGCTTGGAACATCTCGCTCGCTGCCACTTTCATCTCTGCTGTTGATAATGCGTTTGTCTCCAATTGTTGAATCATCGTCGGTTCCCCCTCTAAAAATGTGTATAAAAAAACTCCACACGACAGTCGTCGTATGGAGGACGGTTCAAGACCGCGGTGCCACCTCTCGTTGATTCCAAAGAATCCACTCTCCGATGCAATCACATCGTATCCCGATAACGGGGGAAACCGTCACGGCCTACTCTCTTCAGCCATGCTCTCATGAGCCCATTCACGCGGACGCCTCGGTCAGGATCTCACCATCCCTGACTCTCTGGACGAAACGTCTTCTCGCGCTACTCTTCTCAATCCTCGATTTATATTGTTGAAACGAAAAAGGGGTCACCCGTCTCCTCATAGCCTGCGCTATAAGAAGGACGAGTAACCCCGTGGTGCCACCTTCGTTGGTTCCAAAGAACCCACTTCACGGACAATCATCCGCTTCCCCGTGATAACGGTGGGTAACCCGCTAAAGCCTACTCAAAGTTCGGTTTAGAGCTCAGAAGTCCATTCGCGACGTCCCATATACTGATTCGCACCAACCATCAGCTCTCTGTCATACAGGATTCGTCGTTACTTCTCTTCGTCGACGCCTTTATTCGTTTCAGTTAAGTTAATTCGTACTATACAGGGCAGATGAATCCATGTCAAATAAAAAAATTATAAAAACTTTGCCTCTATATGTGCATCCAAAAATGAGAAACCTTCATCGATTTTTCGAATTGACATTGTTTTTTTTCGTCTGCTATAGTCGTCCACAACAACATTTCACTCAGCTAAAGGAGAATCGATTTTGGAAACAAATAAACTAAAGCGCGAGCTGTCCACCCGGCAACTTACGATGATTTCCCTCGGGAGCGCCATCGGAACCGGGCTGTTCCTCGGAAGCGGTCTCGCGATTCAAACCGCTGGCCCGAGCGTGCTCGTCAGCTATGCCATCGGGGCGTTCATCGTCCTCTTACTCATGGGTGCTCTCGCCGAAATGACGGTCGCCCATCCAACATCCGGATCATTCGGAACGATTGCCGAGCGATACGTTCATCCACTCGCCGGTTTTCTCGTCCGTTACTCTTACTGGGTCGCGAACGTACTGGCTGTAGGGGTTGAAGTCAGTGCCATCGCCATCTACATGCGCTACTGGTTCCCAGATGTGAACGGGTTCGTTTGGGTCGCCCTCTTCGGTGGACTACTCATTTACGTCAACGCCCGTCACGTTCACACGTTCGGAACGACCGAATACTGGTTATCCTTCATCAAAGTAACTGCCATCATCCTATTCATCGTCCTCGGTGCCGCCACATTGTTCGGCGAACCAGGATCACCGATTGAGTCCATCACGACAGGAAACGAAGGCTTCTTCGCGTTCGGCTTTTACGGAATGTGGGTGACGATTTTCATCTCCCTCTTCAGTTTCCTTGGAACCGAGCTCGTCGCTGTCACAGCCGGTGAAGCGAAAGACCCGGACCAGGCTGTACCACGTGCTTTACGTGCGACAGTGTTCCGTCTAACGTTCTTCTATGTCATCACGCTCGCAATTATGCTCATGCTCATCCCATGGCAGCAAGCAGGGATTGACCAAAGTCCGTTCGTACTCGTCATGGAACAGTTCGATGTCCCGTTCGCGGCAGGCATCCTCAACTTTGTAATTTTAATCGCTGCCTTGTCGGCTATGAACGCACAGCTCTATGCATCGACACGCATGATGTACTCACTCGCGGAAGCCGGTGATGCACCGAAAGCGTTCAAAAAAATTAGCAAAAACGGTATCCCGACGTTCGCGTTACTCGTCTCAACGGGAGGGATCGTCCTTGCCGCGCTCCTACAAGTATTCATGGAGTCGTCGTATCCATTCTTGATGGGAATCTCGATGTTCGGAGCCATTTTCACATGGTTCATGGTGTTTGTCTCCCACTTGTTCTTCCGTAAGAAATGGACTGGACGAAAACTTCCCGTTCGCATGATGGGCTATCCGTTCCTCCCATTACTCGGAGCAGTATTACTCCTCAGTCTGATGATCACAACCTGGTTCACAGATTTCAACATCTTGTTGAAGTTCGGCGTACCATGGTTGATTGGATTGACCATCATCTATTACGTACGAGAACAATTGCGTAATAAACAAGGTCGCTCACAAAATATTGAAAAAGCCAATTAAGTCTTCTCCCTCCGTCATGATACGGAGGGTTTTTTTATGCAAAAAGAGTTCCTTTCGCAATCGAAAGGAACTCGCAATTTAAGGCATCAGAAGAACTGACGGGGGTTGACGGTGCTTCCTGCGCTCGTTGCCGAGTACGAGTAGCCACCTTTGTGGATTTCAAAGTGTAAGTGTGGACCTGACGAATTACCAGTACTTCCCAACGTCCCGATATTCGATCCTTGGGTCACACGTTGCCCTGAACTGACAGATACTGATGTCATATGTGCATATACCGTTGTCCAAACTTGACCGTTGATGACGTGGGCGATCATGACGTGATTCCCATATGCCCCGCCCCAGCCTGCACGAATGACCGTACCTGTAGCTGCTGCATGAATCGGTGTACCAACAGGTCCTGCGATATCTAAGCCGTTGTGGAACGAGTATCCGTAAGCGCCGCTCGCTGGTCCCCAGCCTTGTGAGTATCGACCTGAAGCCGGTTGAATAAACATCGAGCTAGACGGAGCTGGCGTAGATGTCGTTGGTGCCGGCGGTGGAGTCGGCTCAGGTTTAGGGGCTGGCGCCGGTGCCGGTTTTGGTGCAGGTGTCGACGTCTTGTTTGAAGATGACGAAGACGTGGTATTAGTCTTATTGTCTTGTTTTTGTTGTGCTGCTTGACGAGCCGCTTCTGCTTTTCGTTCAGCTTCGGCCTGACGTGCTGCTTCCGCTTGTCGTGCAGCTTCTGCTTGACGCGCTTCTTCCGCTTTACGTGCCGCCTCTTGACGAGCTGCTTCTTCCGCACGTCGACGGGCTTCCTCTTCTTCACGACGTTGCGCTTCGATTTCAGCGGCAATCGCCTGTTCTTGCGCCTCTAACGTCGCTTCAATCTCTTGAAGGTCGAAGATTTGCGATTCGAACTTGATATTTTTTTCTTCAAGTTCTTTAATACGTTTTTCGCGTTGTTTCATTTTCTTTTCAAGCTCGGCTTGACGAATTTCGAGTGCTTTTTGTTGTTCGAGCAGCGAGGCACGCTCTGCTTTCAAGTCGGCCTGTGCTTTTTTCAACGACCGTTGTGTCGCTTCATAGTCGTCAAACAATTCTTGGTCACTCCGTTGAATCGTTCCAGCTGTGATCATGCGTGTGACGAGGTCTGAAAGATTTTTCGACCCAAAGATAAACTCGGCCCAGTTGATTGAACTACCACCATTTTTTTGCATCGTGGCCATCCGTTCTTTCATCATTTCTTCTTGGGCTTTCATTTTCTCTTGGTAGTCTTTAATATCAGCTTCCAAATCCTCGATTTTCATTTCAGTGCGTTTGATTTCTTGGCGCTTCATAGCGACATCGTTGATGATGTCCTGTAACTGCGCGTCCATTTTATTGACCTCTGCCTGAACTTTCGAAATCTCTTCTTTGTTCACTTCGATTTTTGATGAAGTATCAGCTTGGTCTTTCTTCACGTTATTTCGTTTTTCTTGCACTTTTTGTTGTTGTTCTTGTTTTTCTTTAATTGACGTCGATGCATCCGCAACTGTATGTGTGCTGATCAGCATCACACCTAGCGTCAGCGTCGAGACTGTGCGTTTCCAATTCATGAATGAGGTACATCCTTTCTAAAATAACAACCCTGGGTACCAGCGGAACTACATATTTTAAGCCGTTTCAGTATGTAACAAAAACGATCGATCCGTTGAGTTTCAACACGACTAATTATATCTAACTGTTAGATATTTTCCTGTTAAAGTTATATTTCAATTTTATTACGCACAAACAATAGCCTCGCTAACGAATACGCACCACTTATTATGCATCAATATCTTTTTCAACTTCCCTTTTTGACATCTTTCTGTAATGTTTTATGTAAATAGAGAATGCTTTACCCTATTTTCAAATAATAAATATAGGAAGTATACATCCAATTTCCAATTGATGGGATGGCTCATCATAAAAAAATCCATGCCTCGCTTCATGTGAACATGAGCAAGACATGGACGTTACATACATATGCTATTTTTATAGTTTCGTTGCACCAACGATGACAAAAATCCAGGCGGCGATGAATAAAACGCCACCAATTGGTGTCACAGCTCCCAGTTTCGTGATTCCCGTCAATGCCATGACATATAAACTTCCCGAGAAAAAGAGAATCCCAGCAAACATGAGCCAACCGGCCACGTTAAACTGGCTGATGCTCACACGCATGAGCAATGACGCGATCCCGATGATTCCGAGCGCATGAATCATGTGATAGAGCACACCAGTCTGCCAGTTCGCTAACATATTCGGTGATAGTCTCTCTTTTAACGCATGCGCACCGAATGCACCGAGTGCCACGCCGAGTGCCATTAATCCGGCACCGATCATTAATAAGATTTTCATTTGTCTTCCCCCTTATCTGACTTTTCGTGCTGGTAAATTCCACTTCCGATAGTAGGATATCACTCGAAGTGTCGCGACGACAATTAAAAGCGCATAGACGGCAAGGCCACCTTCGAGCTTGAAGTAGTACGTAATGACCGCAATGAGAATCGCCCAAATCGCATACACCTCAGACTGTAAGACGAGCGGCTTACGTCCGGCTAGTAAGTCACGGACGACCCCACCGCCGACCCCAGTCAGGACAGCCGCTGCAATCGCAGCGGATAAAGGTAAATCAAGCTTGATGGCGACCTGCGCTCCTTGGAAGGCGAAAGCGACGAGACCAATCGCATCGACAATCACGCCCCAGCGCTCCCAATGTGGCAAGACGACACTTGGTAGCAGGAAGATGAGGAGTGCGACAAGAAAACATAAAATAAATAAATCATTCTGTTGCCAAATCAAACTGACGGGGTTTCCTAATAGAACGTTTCGAATGGCGCCACCACCAAATGCAGTAATAAACGCGAGCAGCCAAACCCCAAAAATATCGTATTTTTCATCCATCGCAATGATGGCTCCGCTCGCCGCGAACGCAATCGTTCCGACGACGTTGAGCAATTCCCACTCCATGAACATCCCTTGCCCTTTCTTCAACGCATTGTATGGTAAAGTATAGTTACAAAAATTCAGGTCAGTCGAGCGACTGTCGTAAAGGATGTCGGTATTACTATGAAACGTATCGCTTTGTTCCGCATATGGATTATCGTCACCATGTTCGCCCGATTCATCATCCGGCTGTACGCCTTTTCACGCAAACAACAACAAGGTGTCGCCACGACCGAAGAATATGAAGCGCTCATGCTCAAGCTCGCGCGCGAGTATAAACGAAACGCACTACGGCTTGAGGGTCTATTGATCAAACTCGGTCAATTCCTATCCATTCGTGCAGACTTACTGCCACCGGCCGTCTTAAACGAGTTATCCGAGCTCGTCGACCGTGTCCCGACATCCGGTTGGGATAAGTCACGTGCGATTCTTGAAGCGGAATGGGGTGTCCCATACACTCAAGTCGTCAAAGACGTCGGCATCGATGCCGTCGCATCCGCTTCAATCGGTGAAGTATACGGTGCTACACTTCTCGAAAACGGTAAGCGGGTCGCCATCAAAATCCAGCGCCCGAATATCGAAAAAATCATCCGAACCGACTTCCGAGCCATGCGGATTGTCACGTCGATGTTGAAGCGGACATCCCTCGCAAAATCAACCGACTTAGATAGCTTATATCGCCAAATGATTTTTGTCATCGGGGATGAACTAAATTTTCAAACCGAATTAAAAAACGCCTTATATTTCAAAGCCAAATACGCCGACAATCCAGATGTTTATATCCCGGATTATCATGAGCATCTCTGCACAAATCGCGTCTTGACGATGGATTGGGTCGATGCACGCCGTATTACCGATCTCGCCTTTTTGAAAGAAAATGACATTGACCGTTCCGCCCTAGCAGAACGTCTGTTCACACTCGCCGCCGAACAACTTTTGTTCGGTGGACAGTTCCATGCCGATCCGCACCCGGGTAACGTTCAGATTCGGGCAGACGGCACCATCATTTTGCTCGACTTTGGCATGGTCGGTCAGACGACCTCACAAGATATGGCGACAATTCGAAATATCCTACAGGCGTTCATCTCGCTCGACTATGACAGCATCGTCGACGGATTAGAAGATTTACGTTTTCTCTTACCAACGGCGAACAAACAAAACATTCGCCAAGCGTTGGAGAAGGCCGTCACGTTTTATTTAGAAACCGATATCGACACCGTCGATACGAAATTGATCGAGAAGGTGTTACAAGACATTCAGTTACTCGTCAAAAACGAACCAATTCAATTACCCGCAGAGTTTGCCTTCTTTGGTCGGGCCGCCTCGACTTTACTTGGAATTCTACAAATTCTCGATCCGAAAATTGACCTATTTACACTCGGGAAACCGATTGTCATCGACTGGCTTGAGGAAGATGGAACGACCTTACAAAATCGTTACGTAAAGACAGGGATCAATTATGCGAAAAAGTTATTGAACGTCCCACCCCTTCTCGACAATTATTTAAAAGAACCGACACGAAAACGCCTGTCGGAGCAAGCGATGTTCCAGCGAAACATGGAATCAAAAGAACTCTTGCACCGTCAGACGTTCAATGCCATCGTCATTTTACTTGGTTTACTTGTCGGTCTACTCGGCTACATCCGACCAGATGAATGGCTCTTTTGGTCAGGTGGTGTCGTCTCCGTTTTGGCTTATTTCAATTGGAGACGCCTCGGACGAAAGATTCGTCATTTGGCACGCCAAGACTTTCGAGTGTAAGCGAACCGTCACTTTCAGAAGTGGCGGTTTTTTGTTGAATCCACTGTGCGATGTAAGCCCCAGCGTCTCGCATCATGCGAGTCGTCGTCCAACCCATGGTCGATACTTGAATGACGTTCGCCCGCTTTAGATAGTCACTTTCATATTGCACGAGATAGCCTTGATACGACAATTGTTTCCCCAGCGCGATGGAGGATTGGGTAGAGGGAATCGGAATGGTCAGGATACCCGGTGACTGGGCAGGACTGAGCTCAATGTGTAAGCCGTTCTCATGAAGCGAATCGACTAGGACGAGCAGCTTCTCTTCATGCGACGCGACCTCTTCTTCCGTCAGTTCGTCTAATGCGACCGCCATCGCCGAAAGGAGCGGTTCTGACTGCGTAAAGGCGATTGGTTGATAAAGTGACAAGTCAAGATAGCGTGGCACGTTTCGCATCGCTTCTGCCCGATGCTTCATGGCGACGAATGCGAGACCCGGTGCGTTCCGCAACGCCTTTCCTGAAGAAAAGGTCACGTAGTTCGCGAATCCATAGTCATAGGCAAACGTCCCAACGGCACTAATCGCGTCAATGGCAACGATGCCTTGCCATGTCTGAAGTGGTTCAAGATCGATTAAAACCCCATGTGAGGTCTCACAATGAACGGTCCATACCCAATCCGGCGCAATGCATTCGAATTGAGTTCGATCCCACCTTCCATCTCCGTCTACTGTAATGACATCAAAAGCGAGACCCGCACGCCGGGCATGGTCAATCAGGCGTTCTCCAAACTCGCCCGCATTGAGAATGACACCTTGTCCAACCAACTGAACGGCAACCGCATCATTGGCGACCGTCCCGCTTCCAAGAAGCGTATAGACGTAAGGGAGTCCGATTATTCCCGTGAGTTTTTGTTGCACCGCTTCAAGCATTCGCTTCGTTTCATTTGAACGATGAGGGCGCGGTTGCCTCGAGAGTCGCATTCGTACACGTTCTGAGCATTCAACGGGACCTGCGAGTAAACTTTTCGAACGAAGGGTCGACGCTGATTGGGATTTGTAAAAGGCAGTCCTCGTTAACATCATCGGGACATATCTCGCTTCTTCAGGACCAATCGGATCAGCAAACGGCACAAATCCAAACCGATGGTAAAGTACTTGTTCACGTGTCGTTCCACTGATGACGATGCCATCAACCTCACGTTCTGTCGCATCGTCGATGACCGCACGCATCAGTCCGGCAAATGTCCGATTGCGCCGATATGCTTTCTTCACAGCAAGAAGACGTATCTCGAGCCATTCCCCTTCAGGAATACGCACTCCCTTTTGCTCCAATGAAAACGGCCGTTCCCCTCGTAACGCACACATGGCAATCACTTCACCGTCCGCTTCCCCAATCCAATATGTATTCTCTTCATGAAACTTGTCGACGAGTCGTCGCTCCGGATTCGGTGGATGTTGCGGGATCTCTTCAACGAATGTCTCGTAATTCAACCGATGAATGGCGTCAAAATCAGACGCCACGGCTTTTCTGTATACGATCATGGTTTCCCTCCTTCACATGATGATAGACGATCACGATAGCAATCAGCATAGCCCATATGACATTCTCAACATGTCCAAGCGCAGCAAGCGGAAGTAAGATCAGCATCACTAGTCCCGTCTCACGAGAGTTACCTGTTACTTTGATGAAGAGCAACAAGACAACAAGACCACCGATAAACCACCATGGGTCATATGCCCATATGATTCCAGAAAAAACGGCATATCCCTTCCCACCTGCACGGATTCGCCAAAACGGATAAATATGCCCGAGTGTGAGCGCGAGTGCCGTCTGCCAAAAATACGGTCCGCTCATCTGTAGGACGAGAATCGTCTTGAGCACGTCGAATCCATATACGATGAGAAACGCCTTCACGCCACCGATGCGATGCGCATTGCGCGCACCGGTATTCTTCGAACCAGATGTCGCTAAATCATGTCCACTTAGCACCCCATACAGCCTACCCCCAAGCAGACTCCCGACGAGATAGCCAATGATGATGATCCACATAATATCCCCTCATTTTTTGGAAATTTGTGTGCGTTTCAGAAAAACGGGTATCCTCTAATTAACTGTGCACTTTTTGGAAAGGGGAAATCAAGATGCGAGAAGAGAAAAACTTCATTAACGGGGAATGGACAGAAACCGGACAGACAATCGAGGTACGCAATCCGGCCACGGGTAACGTGATGGCCGTCGTGACCAAAAGTGATACCGCCGAAGCGACACAAGCTGTCGATGCCGCGCACGAGGCGTTACAAGAATGGCAACAAAAGACAGCAGAAGAACGAGGCGAACTACTCAATGAATGGAATCGTTTGATTACAGAACATACGGAAGAACTCGCACGGACGATGGTAGAGGAACAAGGCAAGCCACTGAAAGAAGCAATTGGCGAAATCAACTATGCGAACGGATTCATCGACTGGTATGCGGCTGAAGGACGTCGCGTATACGGGGAGACAATCCCTGCTTCATCAAATCAAAAACGAATCTTTGCCATCAAGCAACCGGTTGGCGTCATCGCAGCCATCACACCTTGGAACTTCCCGGCTGCCATGATTACACGAAAAGTCGCGCCTGCGCTTGCTGCAGGTTGTACAGTCGTTATGAAACCTGCATCAGCGACACCGTTGACTGCCATCGAACTAGTTAAATTAGCGGAGAAAGCCGGATTCCCAAAAGGGGTCATCAACCTTGTCACAGGACAGGCATCAGATATCGTCAAAGCATGGCAACAAGATAAACGCGTCCGCAAATTGACGTTCACAGGATCAACGGAAGTCGGGAAAATGCTGATGCGCGATGCTGCGGATACGATGAAAAAGATTTCGCTCGAACTCGGTGGACACGCTCCGCTCATCGTCACGGCGAAGGCGGACTTAGACAAGGCCGTTCCACAAGCGGTCGCCACGAAGTTCCGTAACGGTGGACAGACATGCGTCTGCGCAAACCGAATTTATGTCGAACGTGCCGTCGTCGATGAATTCTCGGAACGTTTCATCAAAGAGGTCGAAGCGTTGAAAGTTGGGAACGGACTAGAGGAAGGCGTCGATATCGGTCCACTCATCGATGACGATGCACTCAGTAAAGTCGAAAAGCATATTGAAGACGCTCAGATTCGTGGCGGTGAAGTGTACGGTGGTGAGGTGCTAGACGGCTTATTCATCCGGCCTGCCGTCATTCGTTATGCGAATGAAGACATGCTCTGTATGAACGAAGAAACGTTCGGACCTGTCGCGCCGATTGCGACGTTCGATTCACTCGACGAAGTGATCAAACGAGCGAACAATACACCGTTCGGCTTAGCCGCTTACCTGTTCACGCAAGACATCAATGAAGCCGTCTATTTAGCGGAGTCATTAGAATATGGAATCGTCGGTGTGAATGATGGCCTTCCGTCAACTCCACAAGCGCCGTTCGGTGGATGGAAAGAGAGCGGACTCGGCCGGGAAGGTGGTCATCACGGCATCGAAGAATTTTTAGAGGTCAAATACATCTCACTCGGGTTGTAAGTGTAGGCATACAAAAAGGCTTGTCGACATTGTTATGCGACAAGCCCTTTTTTTATCGGTTGACCCATTCGACTAAATCGTTCGGCGATTGGATGACGTGATCTGCAAGCGCCCATTCCTCTTCATTCCCAAATCCGAACCCTGTCAAGACGACCGGGAAGTCATGTGCCCGCGCTGCCTCGACATCCGATTTGCGATCGCCGACCATCATATAGTCCGCCTCACCGTGACGAACACGGTGTGCTGTCAGAATATCTGCCTTCTTCTCGCCACCGACAGACTCCAAACATTCCGGTGCCGTCATATAGGAACGAATCTGTTGCGTATCTAAAATCAAGTTCATGTAGTGAACGCCACAGTTACTCGCCGTCGTCAACGTATGTCCTTGCTCGTGAAGCGTCTCCAACATCTCACGAATTCCGTCAAACAAGACGTTCTGCCCTTCCATCGTCTTCTCGAGCGTCGCGTGGCGCAATCTACGGATGAGACGAATCTCTTCAAGTGTCGCTTCTGGGATGACATGCTCCCAAAACGCATTTCCTGCCAAGCCGTATCCTGAGCGGACCGCCTCTTCGCTCGGTTTCGGAAGGTGAGGAAGCTCTTCGAGCGCCTCATGAATCGCCTTCGTCATCGGTCCGGTCGTATCTACTAATGTGCCATCGATATCAAATAAAATCACTGCCATTGGATTGATCCCCTCTCTTTCACTCTCTCCCTACCGTAGCAGAATCCCCGAAAATGCAAAAGAGAAAACGTGGTGACAAAAAAATGACTGAACGAATCCGTTCAGTCGCATCTATTATCCTCGCCAGAAGCTCATTCCGCCTTTTACCGAATAGACGTCGGTATATCCGGCACTCTTCAGCATCGCTGCCGCACGTTGGCTACGCATCCCGCTCTGACAAATGACATACACAGGACGTTCTTTGTCTTTCGGATACTTCGACTGTGCGTTCCCGAATCCAGAAAGAGGAACATTTTTCGCTTGCTTGATATGTCCACCGCGGTATTCATGTGGCTCACGCACGTCCAATAATTGAATATTTCGTTCTTCCGCGATTCTTCGCTTTAAATCGTCTGTCGAGACCGTTTTGACATTGTTACGACGACTCCACCAAAAATATACGATTCCGATGATGACCGCTACAAAAAGAAAGTCCAACATATTTACGCCTCCATTTGCATTCATTTCTTACACCCATTATACCCCCTAAGGTATTTAAGTCAACGAATGTGAATCCACAAAAAAACCACATGTTCATGACATGTGGTTCAAAAATCGAGCAATGAATCCGATTTCGGTTGTTCGTCTTCCTCCATCGGAATGCCGAGAAAGGCAGCCATCTGTCGATCAAGTGGCGGTTTTGTCTCGTTCGTAGGTGTCGACGTTTGCTGCACACCGACCGCTTTCGCTTCTGACGTCTCATCTAGAAGTAATTCACAAAAGCCCATTAACTTTGCTAAATGACGCTTTTGCACTTCACCGGTCGACGATTCAATCTGTGTCATCACCTGACGCATTTGGGCGATGACTTGTTGTTCTGTAATCATAGTCCGTACACATCCTTTACGCTTCCATTGTGCAGGATTTCATCCTCGATTCGCAAGTATCCTCATCGATTCCTTGACTCGACCCAATTTAAAAAGGCGTCATAGTCGAAACGAACTTGATTTGCATAAAAATCAGCCCATCTCGATAACTGTCGAATAAAGAGGGACGGGGAGTCACCGATTGCCGCCGCGATTCGTTCGCTTGCCGTATAGTCGAGCACATTCGATGTCGCATCGGCTCGAGCATGAATTTTTGCCGTGATTTGCGCCTGAACTTGTAACGTCTCAATGAGCGATGTCTCATCTTTCATGTGTTTCGCTTTTACTTTTCGCTTATAGGGCGAACGCTGCCTGACATAATATTCTTTGTCATCAATCGTCAAATAGCCAAGATATGGGTCCTGACTGTGGACCATTGCCCGTTGTGCGGCAACGACACGAGCCCCTTGATGAGACAACCCGTTTTCAAACAGTAGGTGTGTCGGAAGAAAGAGGGACGGAACAGCGGATTGCGCTTGTTTCATCTCTAAAATGACATCTTCATCGTGCTCCTCATCGGCACCTTCAATCAAAATATAGTAGCGTTCAAGCCCGATGGAAGCCGTGCCGCTTTGTAGCTTGATGGCGATGTCTTTGATGTCATAGTGATCGGCGTGATGGCGATGTTGATCTGACAAGGAAGACAGATAATCACCCCATGCCGCTTCGATTTTTTCCCGTACTTCCGAGGAAACTGGAATCAGGTCGTCACTTGTCGAAAAGTAGCGTTCTTCGTCCCTCACTTCCGTTCGTTCCGACATGAACTCATCTTTCTTCTTCTCCGCTTTTTTAATGACTTTTTTGACCGCTTTACACGTGTTGTCTTTCGTGAACTGAATATGTTCACTCCGTCCAGATGCATGTTGCTCGATGGCATCCGCATAAGTCCGGGCAAATGCCTCGATTGCTGCTTTGCCGTCAAATCCTGATTCGGCTGCGAACAAATCGACGGAAACCGCCATCCGCAATAAATCGAACAAGTAGGAACCGATGTACGCTTCGTCAAAGTCGTTCACATCATAGATGATGGTCCCGGCCCCGTCCTCGAACACACCGAAATTTTCAAAGTGTAGGTCGCCTTGAATGAACGTCGGATGATCGGGACCTGTGTCAAAAGCAATCGGCACTTTCGCAAAGTCGTAGTAGAACAAGTGTGAGCTCCCTCGAAAGAATGAGAATGGGCTCGAACTCATCTTCGTATACTTCTCTTGTCTCGCCTCTTCAGAAAGATGACGAATCGACTGGTCATAAAAATCCAGTACGGTCCCGATTGTCTCGCACCGAATTTGTTGTTTGACGGCTGTGAACATACGGTTCTCTCCCTCACTTGTTGAATAAGTGTTTATATTCCCCGTACCCAGCTTCTTCAAGCTCTTCTACAGGAACGAATCGGAGAGCGGCCGAGTTGATGCAATAGCGTAAACCGCCAAGCTCTTTCGGACCGTCATCAAATACATGCCCGAGGTGACTGTCACCTTGTTTCGAACGAACTTCCGTCCGAACCATATGGTGCGTCGTGTCCATATTCAAATCGACTCGTTTCTCTTCGATCGGACGCGAGAAGCTCGGCCATCCACAGTTCGATTGGAACTTATCGTGAGACGTGAAGAGCGGAGTCCCGTCAATGATGTCGACGTACAAGCCTTCCCGTTCTTCATCCCAATATTCATTTTGGAACGGTGGTTCTGTTCCATTTTCTTGCGTGACTTTATATTGCATCGGCGTCAAGCGTTCACGAAGTGCTTGCTGTTGTTTGCGATCGCTCCATGCCTCTTTGATGAACTTCGCGCGTCCCGAACCGACCCGATACATCTCATAACGGAACGGGTTCTTTTTATAATAATCTTGGTGATAGTCTTCCGCTTCCCAAAATGTTTTTGCCGGACGAATCTCGACTTCGATTGGTCGGTCAAATCGTCCAGAGTCTTCCACTTCCTGTTTCGAACGCTCCGCTGCAGCTCGTTGTTCTTCAGTATGATAGAAGATGGCCGGACGGTAAGATTCACCACGGTCGTTGAACTGACCTCCACCATCTGTCGGATCAATTTGACGCCAATAAATGCGGAGTAATTCCTCATACGAGATAACCTCAGGGTCAAACGTAATCTCGATTGCCTCTAAATGTCCAGTCGTCTCTGAACAGACTTGTTGATATGTCGGGTTGTCGACATGTCCTCCGGTGTATCCGGAAATGACACGTTCGACTCCCTCATATTTATGAAACGGTTTGACCATGCACCAGAAACAGCCTCCCGCAAATGTAGCTTTTGCCATAATAAATCCCTCCTTACTTTGTAGTGTACCCAAAAACGTCGCAAGACAACAAAAAACGAGAACCACAAAATGTGTTCTCGTTTCAGTCTTCTTCGACTTGATTCACATGACGCATCACTAAAAATAAGATGACTCCAACAATCGCAGCCCCTAAAAGCGTCAACACCATGTTATCTCGAGCCGATAAAGTATAAAAGATCGCTAATCCAATCAAGATGAGCGCAATCGGAATAAACGCTCGTTTAAAATGATCCCAGTAACGCACGGACAGTCCTCCTTTTCTCTTATCATACCAAACTTTCGATTTCTCATAGCGAAAGTTCTAAATGATGGGACAAATCACAGCATAGATAAAAGGAATCAACGATGATTTCTTGAATACTCACTTTAGGGATTTTTTCGTCCGCAGGTTATGCCTGTCTGTTTCCAAGAAGATACATTATACTGTAACTAAATATTTCCATACGGGGTAAGGGGGAGCTTCGATGCTCGCAATCATAAATGCGTTTTTCATCAACCTGTGTATCTTGTTCACGCTCTTCACCATTTCCTTTTTACCGTTTCGCAATCGACCTCGTTTAACACCACAATCTCCATTGAAAGCAAGAGTGTTGCTCGGTGTGCAGACAGGACTGATTGCCACGTTGCTGTTAGCCAACGCCTTACATCTAGAAGGCGTGCTGATTGACTTACGCGCGATTCCAATCATGCTTGCGGTCTTATTCGGCGGCTGGGTGAGTGGTACGGTTGCCGGTGTCATTTTTCTAATTGTTCGCGCTCTCGTCGTTTGGTATACAGACGGCGCCATGATTGGGCTTTACTTAGCGTTTGCGACTATGTTCGTTCTCGTTGGATCAATCAGTATCCTCCGAACGCGCCTAGACAATACACGTGCTACCTTACTTGTATTCACTACAATCAGTGTCGTCATCTTCGGGGCGGCCATTTATGCTGCACTCCCTCTCAGTCTCTTCTATCCCGTTTTGATCATCTATACATTGATGTCTTACGGTGGAGCCTGCGCCGCTTATCGACTACTTCTTGAATTACGCCGTCACTTCGAGAACGTTCAACATCAGCAACAACTCGCACGTACCGATGCGCTCACCGGGATTGCCAACCGGCGTCTCTTGAACGAAGCGATGGCCAATTTGACGGTTGAGGCTGAGGAATATGCGTTAATCTTGGTCGATATCGATCATTTTAAGCGCGTGAACGATACGTACGGACACGATGTCGGGGATGACGTCTTACGTGAGCTCGGTATGCTCCTTGTTAACGAGAGCGAAGAACGCCATTTGGTCGGGCGTTTCGGTGGCGAAGAATTTTTAATCGTCATGCCACATGCGACACGTAACGAAGTATCACGGCTTGCCGAATCTATTCGAGAAAAGGTTTCTACTTTTCCGTTTGAAACGAGTGCCGGTACATTACACATTACCGTTTCGCTTGGAGCCTGTCATTCCAACGATATTGAAATCGATAGCGTATTAAAACACGCAGATGAAGCGTTATATCACGCAAAAGAGTCTGGACGAAATCGTTTCATCCTAGCTTCTTAATGTGTCAACATCTTCACACTTGGCGGTGTTTTCTCGCTTTACTTTCTCGAATCGAATCGGTAAACTAGGCTAGACTTTGGTTCGTATTGGTACATCATGATTTATTCAGAAAAGGGGAAACATCGTTCATGTCAGTTTTGTTATCGTTATTTGGAATTATGTTTATCGGCTCATTCGCGCTTGATTATAAACGGGGTAAAACGCTTCAGCAATCAGCACTCGGGGGCGTTCGCTCGATTCAGCAGAACCTTTGGATTTTCTTCCGTACATCGCTATCCATGATGATCGTCATCGGTCCACTCCTGTTGATTTCCGGGTTCTTTTTCTCGGAACTCGTGTCGTTTAACACCGTCCCATCTTTCATCATCGCCGTTCTGAGCATAGGCTTCGCTGAACGCATTGTCGGGATGACCGTCGCACCACTTGTTCGTACGTTTTGGCATCAACGTGGCCGACTGATGCCACTTTATTTAGACGCGGCACTTTATGTATTTCTTTTATCTATACTTGTGTTAGAGTTTTTGATGAACATCCCAGGTATTCATCTTCAGTCACCGTTCATCGCGGTATTTTATGCGTTCGCCCTCTTCTTCACGAGATATTTGTTCAGTTTGATCCGATTCACGGTTCAAAAAGGCGTGGCCTCGAATTAATTCAAGACCCAATCCGTACGTGTTCGCACGTATGGATTTTTTTCATGATTCTCATTGACAATGATAATCGTTATCAATTATACTCTAGTTGTAGCTTCCCAAAAGCTTGGCGTGTACGTTCCCCAAACACATCACGTCACGTGGATTCCCCTCCACGACACTCTTTTGAAAGTGTTGCGACAACCCCCATTTGTTGCACCCTTATTTGCCAAAAACAAGACGAGCAGCCCACCGACGGGGCCGCTCGTCTTTTTTATGATGCGAACACTTCTTGTTCGATTTGTTTCAATTCATAGAACATGCCACGTTTCACCATCAGTTCCTCATATGACCCGACTTCGACGATTTTTCCGGATTCCATGACAATGATTTGATCAAACGCTTCTAGACCGGTCAAACGATGACTGACGAGAATCAACGTCCCTGTCCCGGCTTGTGTCAACAGTTCAGAGAACACATGGGCCTCCGTACCGGCATCGAGTGCCGATGTCGGTTCATCGAGCAACCAAAGTAGCCCATTTTTGAGAAGTGCCCGTGCGATGGCTAACCGTTGCCGTTCCCCACCTGACAAGTTTGCCCCTTTCTCAAGGACTGGTTCGTCTAGCGTGAATGATAAACGAACGCGCTCAAGTACTACGTTCATCTCTTCGTCTGTGAAATCACCCGCTAACGCCAGATTTTCTCGAACGGTTCCGTAAAAGAAATGATTGTCTTGCAAGACAACGCTCGCATGTTGCCAAATGGCTGTCTGTTTGACATCGTTCACGTTGTACTCATCCAACCGAATCGTGCCGTCTTCCGTCCGAACGAAAGCCAAGAGCAGTTGAAGTAACGTCGACTTCCCTGACCCGCTTGGTCCCACGATGACCGACTTCGAACCACTCGGGATGTGTAACGTCACCTCATCAATCACATTTCGATACGTGTCTGGATAGCGATACCGTACTTCTTCAAATGAAATCGATGGCGATGTCGTGAACGTCACGTCATGACGTGTCGCCTCACGCGCTGCAATCACTTCACTCGGCTCCGTCACTTCAAACAGACGATCTGCCGCTTGTTTGCTGTCCGCAAAATGACCAGGGAAGACAGCCATCGGCGTCGTATTCTCAAACGCTGTGAGCGACATCATGATCAGCATTGCCAAGAACAATCCGTTCAAGTCTCCATTTACCACCTGATACGCACCGATGGCCAAGACGCCCCATGAGACGAGTAAGGAAGCCGCGACGACGAGCGCCGAATTGAAGAACTGATTCGTCGTATCTTTCCGCTCCGCCTCCATGTAACGCTCACTGTGCGAATAGACAGCTTGTTTCGTGCGCTCGAGTTGATGATGAAGTTTCAAATCCCGGTACCCGAACAGCATCTCTGTCAAGTGAATCGATACATCTCCACGTAACGCGCGAATCGTCTCGTCATGACGGGCACGAATTCGTGCAAATCCGAGTGGAATCAAGAAGCCCGTGATCAGTACACCAAACAAGATCCAGAGACTGACCGCAAACGAGAAGAAGGTGACGAAGTAAATCGTGCTCAAAAAGACGAGGACGAGAATGATGGGCGGATAAAACACGCGTAGGAAATAGTTTTGAAGACTCTCCACATCCCCGACGACGCGTGCGAGCAAGTCCCCGCTCCGATATTTCGCGAAGATGGACGGAACGAGCGGCTCTAACTGACGATAGAACCGGACACGCAACTCACTCAAAATTGTAAACGTCGCCCGGTGTGAGGCGAGACGTTCACGATAACGACTTCCCGCCCGAATCACACCGAACAGCTTAATCAAGACGACAGGTACCATGAGCGCATACAGAGGCGGGACGAGCCCTGCCCGTGATACGAGATAGCCACTTGCCGCGAAGAGGGCGACCGCTGCAATCCCTGCCGCATATCCAAAGAAGATGGAGAGAAGAATGTCTTTCTTCTCGCGCATCATCCATTTTGTGATGGTCCAAAGCGAATTCATCGGCTCACCCCTTTCTGAAGTGCAAACAGTTCTGCATACTCTGGGACAGCGAGTAACGCTTCGTGCGTCCCTTCTGCGATTCGTTTCCCGTCATCCATGAACCAAATCGTGTCCGCCTCTTTGATCGTATGCAGACGATGCGCAACCGTGATTAACGTCGCACCTTTCGACAGCTCTTCAATCGAGCGTCTGACAATCCGCTCTGTTTTCAAATCAAGGCCGGTCGTCGGTTCATCAAACAATAAAATACCAGGTCGCTTAAAGAAAGCCCTTGCGAGTGCAAGGCGTTGCCGCTCCCCACCAGATAGTCCGAATCCTCCCTCTCCGAGCTCTGTCCAAATCCCGTTCGGTAACTGATTGATCACATCGGATAGACCAGCTGCCTCGGCTGCTTCGAGTAACGCACGCTCGTCAGCCACTTCACCTAAAGCAATGTTTTCGGCGAGTGTCCCGGCGAACAGATACGGATTTTGAGAGATATACGCAATATTTCCATACCAGGCAGATTCCTCATACGTATGCAAGGGTTCACCATCCACGAGGACGCGCCCTGATTTCACTTGCAAAAGTCCTGAGATCACGTTGAGGACAGTCGTCTTCCCGGAACCGCTCGCGCCGACTAACGCAAGGTGGGTGCCAGAAGCAATACGACCACTCAATGGCTGAAGCGAAAAGCGTCCACCAGCGTACTCAAACGATATCTCTTCAAGCTCAAGGTCCGGTGTCCGTGAACGAAGCGACTTCGTCCCCCACTGAATGCGATCATCCGGGGCGTCTAATACGTCAAAGATCCGGTCTGCTGCGCCCATACTGCCACGTCCTGTATGAAAGGCGCTACCTAGATCTTTGATAGCCAAGTAATACTCTGGCGCCAACACGAGAATCAAGAAGCCCGAGAAGAACGTCAGGTTCTCCCAAACGACCATCTGTAGCGCGACTTCTAGCGCCACGACGCCGGTACTGAGCATCGAGATGAATTCTAACATGAGTCCAGATAAGAATGCCGTCTTTAAGACGACCATCGTCGCATCCCGAAAGTCGAGACTGCTCTTCTCAATCGCTTTTGCTTCCTGTTCGGTTCGATTATAGAGTTTGAGTGTCGTCAAACCTTGTAAGACGTCGAGAAACTTCCCGGAAAATTGATTCATCTTCTCCATCTGTTCTTCCGATTTTTTCTGTGTCGCAATCCCGATGATAATAAAGAACAACGGAATGAACGGCGCCGTCACCATCATGATGACACCTGAAATCCAATGTTGGCTGAAGACTACAACCAAAATCAGAAGCGGAATGATCGAGGTTTGGATTACTTGTGGCCAGTATTGACTGAAGTAGGCATCTACCTCGTCAACAGCATCCATGAACACACTCACTTTCTTCCCAGACTGTCCCGTCAAGGACGACTCGACCGGACTCGTGGCATAGCGATCTAGCAATTGCAGGCGTAACGTCTGCTTCGCCTTTTCCGATAAACTCGCTCCGATTCGTCCGGAGACATAGCCGAAAAGAGCTCGCGCCAACAGGGCCACGATGAGCCAAAGTAACGCCGGAACGACAGCTTCAAATGATTCATCTTTTAAAAAGATACGGTCGACAATGTCGACGATTAAATACGCTTGCGCCAAAATCGATAGGCCAATCATGATCGCAGACAACACGAGTCCGATGATGTGACCACGCTCGGCGAACGCAAGGGTTTGCAGTCGTTTCACTGCATTCATCCTTTCTCTATTCACAATCCGATTGCTTTGTGAGATTCATCACTAATTATACAATATGCTACGTTTTGAAGCGAACGCTCCGCTCGTTCGAACATGCAAAAGACGCCCTCTCCTGAGTGGCGTCAATCAAAGTCCTGCTCAAAATATTCAGGATGACCGATGACAAGCTGGTGCGCATCCATTCGAAGCACCTCTTCTTTTCGAAGCTTTGTTAAAATCGTAGAAACCGTCTCTCTGGACGTTCCGGATAGACGAGATAATTCCATCGCTGTGAACGGACAACGGACACGTATCCCTTGTTCATCCGGTTCACCTAAGTCTTCGATTAGGAAGTGGATTGTATTGAGTACGCGTTCTTTTGCGCTCGGGGTGATGATTTCTTGGACACGTCGCTCATGCAAATCCAAAATGCGATTCATCTGTCCGATGATATAGAGCAGCATATTCGACTGTGTGGATACAAAACGCTCGAATCGGTCTGTCGGAATGTAAATGACCTCAATATCCGTCACTGCTTCAGCCGTGTGACGATAGTCTTCCTCCGTGAATAATCCATTGTATGGGAAGAACTGTTTCGGCTTCACATAGTCCGCATACTGATGCGTCGCATGCTCGTTCATCCGTTCGAGTCTGACGTATCCACTCATTAAGAAATACACGCGCTCTCGCGGGTCCCCTTCCATGAACAACAGTTGTCCTTTTCGATACGTTCGACAGTAGACGTGCGGAACGAGTTGTTCGAGCGCCCGACTCGAACAACTCGAAAATAGTGTCAACTGTCGTAAATCATCCACTGTCCACATATGTCGCATCATACATCCCCTCATTTCTAATCGAATCCTCTATCTCAAGTATATAGGGATTTTTTTTGAGAACGCTTTCAAAAACCGACAGTTTTCTGACATGACAAAAGGGGGTCTCCCCCCTTTTTCAGTCCAACATCAGTTCTAATAGCGCATCTTGCAAATCTCGATCGAGTTCTAACGCATGGAGACCAAACAACCAGGCCTCGAGACGCGTCTTCGTCGTCGCCATCTGATACAAACGATCTTTCAAATCGTAGGCGATTTCCGCGCGGTCTAAGAACCGATAGAGACGGTCAAGTCGATGGGCGTTCTGTGTCACATCGACAGGAAGTGTCACTGTCTGCTCTTGTTTCCATTCACCGAGTGGGATGTGAAGCGTCTGCGTCTCCGCATCATAATCCCCTTCTCCGACGACCCCACGAACTAGAATCGTCAACGTCCGATTTGCCGGGACGAGTGTCAGATCACCTGATGTCTCGATGTGAAGCGTCCGCGCTTCCCAGTCGAGCGTGAACGTCGTTTCAAGCGAGGCGCCCGTCTCATAGTCTCGGCTTTCCCCGTCATCTTCATACATCGTGAACGTGTTCGAGGCACCTGGAAAGATGAGTACTTCTAGCTCGCTCGGATTCCCCGTCTCATTCCCATGCGGTCGATGCGGCATCATTGGAATGATGGCACCCGCTTTGGCGAAGACCGGTTGTTCATCGAGTCCACGGAACACACGAATCGACTTGTCGCCTTCATAACGATGTCCCGTGAAGAAATCGAACCATTCTCCCTTTGGTAGCCAGACATTCGTTCCGGCGACATGGAGCTTTCGGTCCATCGGCGTGACGATTGGCGACACAATGAGTTCACTACCAAAATAAAACTGATTCGGTACTTGATAAGCCGCTTCGTCATCGGGATGCTCGATATACATCGGTAGCACGAGTGGTAACGCATCGGCATGGTTACGATAGTTCATCGTATATAAATAAGGAATGAGTTCGTGACGCAGACGTAAGAATCGCTTCATCGACTGTTCGGCTTCGATCCCGAAACGCCAAGGCTCTTTCCCGTTGAAGGTGCTGAACGTCGAGTGGAGGCGCATGATTGGACTAAATACCCCGTATGCGACCCAACGCGCAGCGAGCTCATCGTCTTTTTTCCCAAGCTGATGCCCTCCGATGTCATGACTCCACCACCCGTAACCGATATTTGTCGCTGTCGCTGTAAAATACGGTTGAAAGGCAAGTGATGCCCACGAGATGATCGTGTCTCCTGAGAATCCGACCGGGTAACGGTGGCTCCCTGGTCCTGCGTAACGAGAGAAAATGAGCGGACGCTTGCCGTCACGGGCGATATCGATAGCGTGATAATGATTTAACATCCACAACGGATCGAGTCCTTCCATCTTCGAGGTCGACCCCTGTTGCCAATCGATCCACCAAAAATCAACGCCATCCCCCTCATGTGGATGATGCATTTGTTCAAAGTACGCTTGAATGAATCGTTTGTCTGAAAAATCGAACGGGATTCGATCTCCCGATTCCGGATCCATTCCCATCGCCTCTGCCATCGCTGCATATTGGTCTTCAAACGCACGGACCCCATCCGCCGGATGCAGGTTCAATGTCACCATCATTCCCTCATCCTTTAACCAGTTGAGGAATCGCTTCGGTTCAGGAAACAAGTTTTTATTCCAAGAATAGCCCGTCCAGCCGCTCCCGTACTCTTCCGGGATGTCCGTCACGTGCCAATCCATATCGATGACACTGACCGAGAACGGAACATCTTCCGACTTGAACCGGCGCATCAACGCCTTATACTCTTTCTCGTCATATCGCCAATAGCGGCTCCACCAGTTTCCGAGCGCTTTACGCGGTAGCATCGGTGTCGGACCTGTCAACGTATAAAAATCGCGAAGTGCCCGTTTATAGTCATGACCATATCCAAAGTAATAAATATCATGAATTCCTTTTCGTCTCGGTTCGACGAAGCGATCATCCGTCATCAAAAACGAGGATGAATCATCAATGATCGCATACCCTTGTTTAGAGAGGATTCCTTCTTCTAATTCGGTCGCACCGTCTACATGGTCGAGCGTCCGCGCTGTCCCTTTCAGCGTCCGTTCAGGACCGTTAAATTGATAGCGACTATAATACGTACTAAAGTTCCCTTTCACGTCCACGTAGAGCGTGTTCGGCGCGAACGGACCTTTCGTATAATATAAATGGACATGTTCGGTGATGATTTGGAGTTCTGTCTCATCTTCAATCACTCGAAAATCAGGCACATCAAACTCCCGATTCCATGCCACTTGTGTGGCGCGGTTTTCAAAGGCACCGTCCGCCGCATACTCCATTCGAATCAATTGACTCGTCAGTACGGTGAAGCGATAGCAGCTTCCTTGAACGATTGCCTCTTCTCTTGCTTTTGGTCTCATCCACGACTGGTACACATGATTTTCTTCGAATAGGCGCATACATTCGAGCGTTTCCGCTCTTCGTCACTTCCTTCCTGAAATAAGTGCAAACGTTTACACTGAATAGGATAACAATCTCATTTTTGGCATACAACATTCCTTCCCCTTGAACCCAGGCAGAAAACAAAAAAGTCGCAAACGCTTCACGTCTGCGACACATTTTTATTGTTGAAGCGATGGCGCCAGACGGACACGTGTACCCGCTTCTCCGTCAATGGCTGCTAATGCCTGATCGAGTGACGTGATGATGGCGACACGGTTCGTACCGGATTCGGCGAACTGAAGCGCCGCCCTTACTTTCGGTAACATACTCCCGGGTGCGAACTGACCTTCGGCAATATAAGTCTCCATCTGTTCTTTCGACGTTTCTTGAAGCGCCATCTCGTCCGGTTTCCCGAAATTGACATACACATGTTCGACAGCCGTCAAAATGAGTAATACGTCTGCATGGACGAGGTCCGCCAGTTTTGCGGCCGCGAAATCTTTATCGATCACCGCTTCGATGCCAACATATCCGTCCGCTGTCTCCATGACCGGAATGCCACCCCCACCCGAAGCGACAACGATGTGCCCCGCTTCAACGAGTGTACGAATGACGGCATGTTCAGCGATTCTTATAGGGATTGGACTCGGCACGACCCGACGATATCCCCTTCCTGCGTCTTCTTTAAAAACATAGCCCGTCGTCCGTTCGAGATGAAGCGCTTCGTCTTCCGTGTAAAACGGACCAATCGGTTTGGTCGGATGATGAAACGCACTATCGTTTGGATCGACAATACTCCGGGTGACGAGCGAGGCCACATGCTGTTCAAGACCACGTGCACGAAGCGCTTTGGTCAGTGCATTCTCGAACCAGTATCCAATCATCCCTTGCGTCATCGCACCACAGACATCAAGCGGCATTGCCGGTGTGGCCGAACTGTCTGATGCGGCTTGTTGCAACATCAGGTTCCCCACTTGCGGACCGTTCCCATGTGTGATGATGACCTCGACTCCTTCCGCAATGAGTGCAGCGAGAGATTCCGCCGTCGCCTCGACGGCCTGTATTTGTGCTTCAGCTGTCGCATCTTTCCCTTGTTGAATCGCATTCCCGCCTAAAGCGATGACCACACGTTTTTTCTCCATATCCATACCCCCGATCAGATGACTGAGATATTACCCGATAGTATGCGTACGACTGCGAAGATGGCGAGTGCGGTCAATACACCGGCGACCATCCATTCCGTTTTAGTGAGTGACTTGATGCCATTTTCACGTTGTGCCTTCATGTAGAGAAGTGTCCCTGGTGCATATAAAAGCGTGGTGAGAAGTAAATAATCGATTCCAGCGGCGTAAATGAGCCATAGTCCATAAGCGGACGCGACCAATCCAATCGTCAAATCGCGTGTTTTTCGTTCACCGGCACTATATCCGATTCCGTTCTTCGCTACTTTCACTTGGTAAAAGGCCGAGAACACGTATGGAATCAAAATCGCACTCGAAGCAAGAGAGAAGGCGAAGTTATATGCGGCATCTGAAATCAAGAATGTGAAGAGGAAGAGCTGAATCAACCCGTTCGTCAACCAAAGGGCGTTGACGGGAGCCTGATTTTGATTCTCTTTTGTGAACCATTTTGGGAAGACCCCATCTTTTGCGGCAACGAATGGAATCTCAGCCGCTAAAAGCGTCCAACCGAGCCATGCGCCAAGGACAGAGATGACGAGTCCTCCGTTGATGAGCATCGCCCCCCACGGACCGACGGCCGACTCGAGCAAATATGCCATCGCAGGTTGTGAGGCGTTCGCCACATTTTCCGGTGTCATGAGACCGAGAGACATGATGGAAATGAGCAAATAAATGACGAGTGTACCGAGCAACCCGATCACGGTCGCCTTTCCGACGTCTGAACGTTTCCGAGCACGACCAGAAAGCACGACAGCTCCTTCCACACCGATAAATACCCAAAGTGTCACGAGCATCGTCGAGACGACCTGGTCACGTACACTTCCCCACGAGAAGCCGCCTTGTCCCCAAAAATCGAAAGTGAAGTTTTCGAGATTAAAGAAGAACAAAGTAATCGTGATGAATGCAAAAATCGGTACGAGTTTTGCAATCGTCGTGACGATGTTGATCATCGATGCCTCATGCACCCCACGTAAGATGAGGGTATGCACGAGCCACAGCATAATCGATGCGCCAATGATCGATGCGATGTTCTGTCCCCCTTCAAAAATCGGGAAGAAATAACCGACCGAACTGAATAGCAATGTGGCATACGCCACGTTTCCGAGCCAGGCAGACAACCAATATCCCCAGGCCGAGTTAAATCCGACGAACGACCCAAAACCTGCCCGTGCATAGCTATACACACCACCGTCCAGGTCAGGACGACGCATCGTCAAATTTTGAAAGCTGAGACCGAGCGCGATAATCCCAATCCCAGTAATCACCCAACCGATGAGAATGGCACCTGCGTTCGCACCTTGCGCCAAATCGGCAGCCAAGTTAAAGGCGCCACCGCCAATCATCGATCCGACGACAAGTGCCGTCAACGCTCCGAGACCTAACCGCTTGTCTTGCTTGTCAGGATGTACTCCAGCCGAACCACCTGAGTCATGCTCCAACTTCGTAGACATTCTACTCATCCCTTTCGCTTATTTTGAACCGGGAGGGGAAATCCCCTCCTCGTCAACGATCAAGCCATTCGCGTGTCTCCGTGAGCGTTGCTGCCATTACCGCCTTGATGGTGTGCATCCGGTTTTCCGCCTCATCAAATACGAACGAGTGACGACTGCGGAACACTTCATCGGTCACTTCCATTTCCGTCAATCCGTATTGTTCGTGAATCGCTCGACCGACTTCCGTTTCTAAGTCATGGAAGGCTGGGAGGCAATGCATGAACATAATGTCCGGGTTGCCGCTCTTTTGAAGCATATCCATGTTCACTTGATATGGTCGCAACAGTTCGATCCGTTCTGCGAAGGCCGCCTCTTCGCCCATCGACACCCAAACATCTGTGTAGACGACGTCCGCCTGATCCATCGCTTCTTCAATGCTCTCCGTCAAGGTGATTACAGCACCTGTTTCAGCAGCGACCGACTTCGCGTAGTCCACGATTTCATCAGATGGCCAAAGTGATTTCGGCGCACAGATTCGCATATCCATCCCTACTTTTGCACCACCGATCAACAGCGTATTGCCCATGTTGTTCCGTCCATCACCCACGTACACGAATTTAATTCCGGCTAACTCTCCTTTCTGCTCTTTCACTGTCAAAAAGTCAGCCAAGATTTGGGTTGGGTGATACAAGTCGGTCAAGCCGTTCCAAACCGGTACGCCTGCGTCTTTCGCAAGACCTTCGACCGTCTCGTGGGCGAAGCCACGGAACTGTATGCCGTCAAACATGCGTCCGAGGACGATTGCGGTATCGCGCACCGATTCTTTCTTCCCGAACTGGATGTCATTCTTGCCTAAATATTCGGGATGCATCCCTAAATCGATAGCAGCGACCGTGAACGCACAACGCGTCCGCGTCGATGGTTTTTCAAAGAGCAAGGCAATGTTTTTGCCTTCACAAATCCGATGTGGGACACCTTGTTTTTTCTGACGTTTGAATGCAGCAGACAAATCGATCAAGTAGTTGATTTCTTCACCAGAAAACTCGTTTAGCGATAAAAAATGACGACCTTTCAAATCAAAGTTGAACGTTGTAGACATACTGCTTCCTCCTTATCACATTTAGATGTCTTGACGGATAATCGGACAGCTCATGCAACGTGGACCCCCACGTCCGCGTGATAGTTCACTCGACATGATTTCAATCACTTCGACGCCTTCTTTGCGAAGCAACTCATTCGAGACGTAGTTTCGGTCATACGTGACCACGACACCTGGGGCAATGGCGAGCGTGTTTGATCCATCATTCCATTGTTCGCGAGCCGCTGCGATTGGATCACCACCACCACAAGGAATCAACGTGGCTTCCTGTAACCCAAGGACATCTTTTAATACTTTCAACAAATCGGTATGTTGGGTAATTTGAAGTTCGCCTTCCGCGTTTAATGTGAGCTCGAAAATGTTCATTTTTCCTTCCGGTCCTTGAATGAATGGATGGATGGTGAATTTATCATAATCGACCATCGTGAAGACGGTATCGAGGTGCATGAAGGCGCGTGATTTCGGAATTTCGATGGCGATGACTTTTTTAAAGCTGTCTCCATGTTTGAGTAGGTTGAGGGCGACACGCTCGATGCCTTGTGCGGTCGTTCGTTCTGAGATGCCGATGGCGACGACTTCTTTTGACAAGACGAGTTCGTCTCCCCCTTCCATCGCAAACCGATAGTCGCGGTCCGACCAAATGGGAACATCATGTTTCGCAAAGCGTGGGTGATAGCGCATAATATATTGCGTGAAGAGTGATTCACGGCGACGTGCCGGTTCTTTCATTCGGTTGATGGAGAGTCCGTGACCGATTGCAGCGGCTGGGTCTCGTGTAAAGTAGAGGTTTGGCATTGGATCTAAAAAGAAGGGGTACGTATCTTCAATCATTTCATGTAAATGGCGACGTTTCTCCGGCTTGATTTCCGATTTTCGGATACCGGCCATCACCGTCTCAATCAACATTTCGTTATCAAAATCGAGTAAATACTCTTTTAATGTTTCGTAAGAGCCGTTGATATTTGATTTAGACTCCGATAAGATATCCGCGACAAACTTTTCGCGCACACCGGGGAGTGATAACGTTTCGGCCATTAGTTTTTCGAGGTAAAGGACTTCCACACCACGATTTTGAAGCGCACTCGCAAAATAATCGTGTTCTTTTTGAATGACCGGCAAATGGGGAATATCATCGAACAAGAGGCGCTCTAAATATTCCGGGGTAAGATTCTCTAATTCCCTGCCCGGTCGTTTCAGTAATACTGTTTTTAATTCTCCAATTTCTGAATACACATGAATCGGATGTTTCAGCGTCGTATCTTGTGAAATCGGTTGATTCGTCATTGAGATCATCTCGCTTCCTCCTTGTGATTCGGGTGTGTGACTACCCTTACCTTATCACTTTACCAAATTTGCGAATGTCTAATCCGGCACTTCACCTGTTGTCGATTCCACATAGCTATGTATAAACGTTCACCTTTGTGAATGAACAAACAAGGCTCTAAAAATCGGCGCCATGACAAGGGGAAATGAGATGTATGGATGATGTATAACATCTCCGTAAAAAAAGCGGAAAACTTTTTTTATTCACCGTAAAATAAATTGAAAACGCGAGAGATCAGGATGTGAGGATATGAAAATTGAAGAAACGGAATACAACGAACACGAAGCAGCACTTCGCACATTGATTCAAAAAGGAGACCCGATTGATTTTCAAGATCTATTCCTCTCCCTTCACCCGGGTGAGCAGGCCGATCATTTTATCGAACTGACTCAACATGAGCGGTCGTTCGTGTATCGAACCATCTCCCCTGAGGTATTCACCGATCTATTTGAAAAGTTGACGTTAGAGGAGCAATGTACATTTATCCAAGAAACACCTCAGTCGTATGCCGTCCGAATCTTGAATGAAATGTATTCGGATAACGCGGCCGACCTGATGCGGGAACTACCCGATGCGTTCATGGACACGTTATTTGAGCAGATGGATGATATCGAGGAACAAGAAGTCAAAGACTTGATGCAGTATCCGGAAGAAACGGCCGGATCGCTCATGACGACCGAGTTCGTCGTCCTTCAAGCTGATAAGACGGTCGGGTTGACCCTTGAAGAGTTGCGTGAACTCGGACCAGATGCCGAAACGATTTATTACCTATATGTGGTCGACCAAGCGCATCAACTTGTTGGGGTCGTTTCCTTACGTGATTTGATTGTCGCACCGCTCGAGGCGAAAATTGAAGACATCATGGGGTTCCGCGTCATCTCGGCAAACGTCATGACCGACCAAGAAGACTTGGCTCGGATTGTCCAAAAGTATGATTTATTGGCCCTTCCCGTTATCGATGATCAGCAAAAGCTACTCGGTATCATCACGGTCGATGATGTATTAGACGTCATCGAGCGCGAGACGACGGAAGACTTTGAAGAACTCTCCGCGACGAAGGGGTCGTCCGATATCAACATGAGCCCGCTCGAGGCGGCGAAAAAACGTGCCCCTTGGATTGTCAGCCTCATGTTTCTCGGCATGATTACGGCCTCGACGATTGGTGGTTTCGAAGACACGCTTGAAACGATTGTGCTTCTCGCCGTCTTCATGCCACTTGTCATGGGCTCTGCCGGGAACGCAGCCACGCAATCACTCGTCGTCGCCGTCCGCTCGATTGCACTCGGGACCATCAATCGAAAGAACGTCATGAAGATGATTCGACGCGAACTCGGGACGGGTATTATTTTAGGAATCGCTTGTATGATTGTCATCTTCGGCGTGATCACGCTGCTGTATGACAATATGCTGATCGGTTTCATTGTCGGAGTTTCCATCTTTGCCGCACTCAGTGTCGCCACAATGATTGGCACGATTGTCCCGCTTCTCATCAATCGCCTGAAGTTAGACCCGGCTGTCGCTTCCGGACCGTTCATCACGACATTGATGGACAATCTAGGGCTCATCATCTATTTCACGGTTGCGACGTCCATGCTTCAGTTTCTATGACATTCGAAAGAAAATTCGATTATAAAAAGCGGTGCTGATTTTGTCAGCGCCGCTTTTACTCGTTATGTTGTTGAGATTCCTCTAACAAACGCTTTTCATTTTCATTGAAAGCCTCGATTTCCTCATCCGTCATTACATCGTTTTTTTCTTCCACATAAGGATGGTCTTTCAATAATGTCTCTAGTTTACTCAAGTTCGCACTGAGCCCGCTTTTTTGATAAAGATTGGATTCTCCTACCGAAGTTAGAGTCCCCGTCCGATTCACTTTGAAATGTCCTTGTTGTAGACCGACAATCCGATATGCATTCTCCATCACGGGTCCTTCATATCTTTGTAAATACAGCAAAACGGTCTCGCCTCGTTTGACGAGCGGGTCTTCTTCCATATCATTTTGTAAGAGAGTAATTGTAGCGGTTTGCTGCAGTTCATGACTCACGTCTCGATAGACACGCTCCACTTGAATGTATGATTCAAAGAAAGTGACCGATTGATGTGTAAAAGGTTTTGGAACACTGCTCACTTTGCCAACAATGACAATCGGTGAGCGTGTAGCTAAATCGTCTATATGTCGGAAGCTTTCGGTCACAGCCAAATCACTCGTATTTTCTTCTTTCAGCATTTCACTAAACATGATATAACCTGCTACCACCACAATAGATAGCACTCCAATCATCCACTTCTTCACGAGGTCCCTCCCATCGATCCATTCACCCTCATCGATTTTTTCAAGTACGACCATGATGCAACCGCCCCCAAGTTCATGGTTTCTGCATGATTCGACCAAAACAATAGGACTACCTTCTTATGATTTAGGGTATTTCCTACAAATACATATAAAACATAAGTAAGGAATGAGGGGATTTCATGACATTTCAACAAGTACTGTACATACTCGTGACTGGTGCTTTGTTCATGGCGCTCGTCGCCTACGTCTCATATCGCATGACGCGAGGAAAAGTCGAAAGTGCCGATGATTATTTCTTGGCCGGTCGCGGTCTAACAGGCGTCTTCATCGCGGGATCGCTCCTGTTGACCAACTTGTCAGCGGAACAATTGATTGGTTTAAATGGCCAATCGTTCGCCGGCAACATGTCGGCCATGGCTTGGGAAGTGACGGCCGGGATAGCTGCCATCATCATGGCACTCTTTTTGTTGCCACGTTTTCTTGGCATCGGAATTTCGACCATTCCTGAATTTTTAAGTCAGCGCTTTGACGAAGACGTTCGTCGATTGACCGTCCTGTTGTTTTTACTAGGCTACATGTGCGTCACGATTCCATCTATGCTGTACTCAGGTGGATTAGCCGTCCTACAACTGTTCGACGTGCCGGCCCTTCTCGGCATCAGCTTTGAGCAGTCCCTTTGGCTCGTCGTTTGGTTCATTGGCATCATCGGGGCGATTTATGCCATCTTCGGTGGACTTCGCGCGGTCGCCGTTTCCGACACGCTAAACGGGATTGGTCTCATCATCATCGGCTTCCTCGTTCCGACGCTCGGTTTCCTCGCACTAGGGGACGGGAATCTGTTGGACGGGATGAAGACGATTGCGACGACGAATCCCGAAAAGTTGAACGCAATCGGCTCCACCAATGACTCGGTCCCGTTCCTATCTATTTTTACCGGAATGATTTTTGCGAACTTATTCTATTGGGCACTGAATCAATACGTAATCCAGCGTGCCCTCGGTGCAAAAAATTTAGCAGAAGGTCAAAAAGGCGTTCTCTTTACCGGCTACTTGAAGTTACTCGTCCCAATCTTTATGTTGTTACCTGGCGTCATTGCATTCCATTTGTATGGGTCAAACGTGGAGAAGGCAGACCTCGCTTATCCGAGTCTAATTGCCGAACTGTTACCGATGTGGCTCATGGGCTTTTTCCTCGCCGTCTTGCTCGGTGCCGTATTCAGCTCGTTCAACTCGCTTTTGAATAGTATCGCGACGCTCTTCGTCCTCGATATTTATAAACCGAAGTTCAAGCCGAATGCTTCTGACCAAGAGTTGATCCGTGTCAGTAAATGGTTCGGGACGTTCGTGGCGCTCGTCTCGTTCTTTGTCGCCCCGAATCTCATGTATGCACCAGATGGCTTGTGGGATTTGATCCGTCGCTTCACCGGTTTCTTCAACATCCCGATTCTCGTCATCGTTTTAATCGGGATGCTCGTCAAACGTGTGCCACCGATCGCCGCGAAGACCGTCGTCTTTTTCCACGTCATCGCCTACTATTTCCTCGTGTGGGGAACGAAACAATGGTTCGGCGTCGAAATCGGCATCAACTTTATCCATATTTACGGAATCCTCTTCGTCATCGAAACGGGAATCATGCTCGTATTTGCGCGTGTACGACCGATGCTGCAAACAAATCCGATCCAAATCGAACTCGGACGCGTCAAACCGTGGCGGCATGCCCTTTCGACATCGATTTTGCTCGTCGCTTCGATGATTTTCGTTTACCTTGTCTTCTCACCAATCGGACTCGCTTATGCGAACGGCATCGTTTCCGAATGGTTCGTTCCAGTGACAATGGGACTTGTCGTCGTCACGTCCGTCCTCATGTGGGCATCATACCGCTATGGCATTTCTCGTTATGAACGCTATCTAAACAATTTAGGTGAAGACTCGTCTGACGTAGAAGAAGTAAGCAGCTAAACAAATAGACCTCCTTGAACTTACGCGTCAAGGAGGTCTACTTTTTGTTGTCGCTTTCGTTCATACATGGCATCGTCCGCACGTTGCCAAAGCGCCTCAATCGTTTCCGGATAAGATGCCCATGCCAACCCGATGGCAACGGAAATCCCTTCTTGTTGACAAGTCGCTTCAATTTGACGAACCATTCGTTCACATGCGTCTTTAGGCATCATTTCTAGAAATAAGACGAACTCATCTCCTCCTAAACGATAGACGGATGATTCGATGTCTTGAAGGATTGTACCGACTCGTTTCAATAAACAGTCACCAGCTGAATGCCCTTCTTCGTCATTCACGACTTTTAAATCGTTCACATCGAGCACGACGATTCCGACGTTACACGCATTTTCGGCTTGAGCAATCGTTTCTTCAAACGCCCGACGATTGAAGACACCGGTCAAGCTATCGTGGCGACTTTCATACATGAGACGTTCACGCTCGGTCATGGCTGCTTCGATGTTCCGAATCACACCTTGAACCGCTACGATTTCACCATTCTCATAGATTGGGGTCGTATATTCCTCGAACCATACATAAGCGCCGTCATTCGTGCGCCATCGCTGAAGAATCGCTTCTTCGTAGTTGACGCGTCCCGCCACTTTATCGAGTAATAGTCGCCGATCGTCCGGGTGGATTCTGCGAAAGCACTCTTGTGCATCTGAATAACTTCGCATCACCGTTCCTTCTCCAAGATATAAATCTAAAGAAGGACTGATGTATCGGAAACGCCAGGTCGGTTTCGTTTCAAAAATGTAAATGACATCTTTCGTTTGATTCCCGAAATGCATAAACGAAAGAGACTGTGCATGTGGCTGTGGACGTTTGTATAGCCACAAGGCGATCAAAAATCCAACGAGTATTCCCCAGAAGAATAACGTCATTGAATCCACTTCCTCTCTGTTCGACCATATCGTACCACGTTCGAGGTCAGACACCTGTCTCAATTCCTGTTATTTGGTAAATGTTTTTTTGAAAATTGAGTAAATTTTAGAGAGGTTGTGACGTACATGATATAGTCGACTTAATGAATCACTCAATAGATGGAGGTTTCTCATGTCACAGTTCACACACCCACCGATTGACGAGACATTTTCGGGGGTCTATTTGGTCACGAATCGAAACGAATCAATCCACCAGTCATACGGTTATGCGAATCGCTCAGAACAGATTCAACATGACGTGACAACACGGTTCGGAATCGCTTCCGGCTGCAAGCTGTTTACAGCAATCGCGATTTCTCAGTTAGTCGAGCAAGGGAAACTATCCTTCTCCACCTTGCTCGACTCGTTTCAAACATTCGACTTACCTCATCTGTCACCAAACGTCACCGTGCATCAACTGTTGACGCACACGTCGGGAATCCCTGACTATTTTGATGAGTCCGTCTCTGATGACTTCGAAGCGCTATGGCGTGATATCCCGATGTATCGTTTCCAACAGTTACGTGATTTTCTACCACTGTTTCAACAAAAAACCATGAAGGGCGAACCAGGTTCTCGATTCTCCTACAACAATGCGGGGTATATTTTGTTAGGGTTGATCGTGGAAGAAGTGACCGGACAGTCCTTCACCGACTATGTCGAACAATCGATTTTTCAGCCTGCTGGTATGACCGATTCTGGATATTTCTCACTCGATGCCTTGCCTGCTAAAACAGCGCTCGGTTATATCGACAACTCGGACGGCACGTGGCGTACGAATCAATATGCGATTCCAATTAAAGGTGGGGCAGATGGCGGAGCTTATGTGACCGCTCAAGATATGAGTCGTTTTTGGAAAGCATTGTTTTCACATCAGCTACTGAACGCCGCATCCACCTCCCTCCTTCTCACACCACATGTGACGGTCAATGACCGCGGCGGGAGTTATGGATACGGACTTTGGATTCAACATCACGCATCGGGAGACGTCTATAAATATCATGTGATGGGATATGACCCGGGCGTCAGTTTTCATTCGGGGTACTATCCAGAAAACGAGGTCATCTCGGTCATTTGTTCAAATCAATCAGATGGGGCGTTTGATGTCATGAAACAAATTGAAACACAGATTGGAGAACCACTTGTATGAACATTCGTGCCTATAAAGAATCAGACTTTGACTCGATTCAACAACTCAATCACGATGAAGGTTGGAGCCAATTGGTGGAACGGGATGCCTTGACACGTGAGGCATGGCGTCAATCCAACGTCACCTATGTGATGGAGTCTGAAGATGATGAGATTGTCGCTTACTTAAGGGGATTGACCGATACGACAGTCAGTTTGTATGTCTGTGAACTGTTGGTCGCTCCCGCCTATCAAAAACGTGGGCTCGGTGAACAGCTACTTCAACATATTCATGAACGATACCCAACAACGCGAATCGAACTGTTAGCGAGTCAAACTTCGCACACATATTACGAAAAACTACGATTCCGTCCGTTTTATGGGTTTCGGAAAACGATTCACGAATAGGAGGAATATAGATGAAACTCGCTCTCATTACCGGCGCTTCACGTGGTCTTGGCCGCGCCATCGCACAGGAACTCCAAACTCGGAACTGCGAAGTGGTCGGTCTCTCTCGATCACAGGCAGAAGACGTTACGTATCAACAGCTATCAGTCGACCTGTCTAACGTATCCGGAATCAATGCGGTCATCCGGGAGATTGCACCGTTTTTAGAGAAAGCTGAATCCATACTACTCGTCCAAAACGCAGCATGGATTGAACCGATTCATCGTGTCGGACAATTAGATGGCGAGAAAGTGACCGCTCATGTCCACGCTAACTTGCTTGCGCCGATGCTACTGGCGAATGCGGTCCTCGCTTTCGATAAGCCGACTGAGTTGATTCATGTGACCTCTGGTGCTGCTAAGCGTCCAATCTCAGGTTGGAGCGCATATTGTGGCACGAAAGCAGGACTCGATCATTTCACAGAGACGCTTGCACTAGAGCTAGAAGGAACCTCACATCGTGCGGCTCTATTCAATCCAGGCGTGATGGATACGTCGATGCAGGCAGAGATTCGTTCTTCTTCGGAAGAGGCGTTTGCTGACCTTGAACAATTCCGTTCATACGAGACAGAAGGACGACTACGCTCTCCTGAGACGGTTGCTCGTGTATTTGCTGAACAGTTGATCGACCGTCCGTTGGAAAATGGCAAGACGTATTCGATTTATGACTTAATCAAATAATTTACCAGGTCAAAAAAAGAATCACCCTTCCCTCGTTAAACCGTCTACACTACATGCATAGATACGTGAAAGGGTGAATCCTATGAAAACAATCGCTGGAGGATTACTGTTATTTGGACTGTTCAGCCTCACCATGTCGTTCACAATGATTGGAGATACCGCCGTCGTCGGGGCGATGGTGAGCGGAGTCTCGATTTTATGTAGCGTCGGGTTGTTATTTGGAGCAACCGAACTAAACAAAGTCCGTCACGACTTGCTCCACGATAAAAAAACGTCTTTCCCATCTGAATGAGGGAAAGACGTTTTTGATTCAATCTTCTTCGTATTCCTCTAATAAATCATCAACATCGTATTCTTCGAAGTCGTCTTCGTCGATAAAGATATCACGATCGTTCACGACGTGAATCGGGCCATTGGCCACATCGATTCGAATCGTCCACGCCCAAGGAATGCGTAACCGGTTATAGACACCTGTCCAGAACTCCATTGATTCTTGCTCATACTGCTCAAATTCTGTCAGAAGTTCTTTGAACGACACACCTGTTAACTGAAAGTTTGAATCTTGGAGCCGTTGAAGCGCATGATGCTTCGCTTCTAATTCGGCCGCTCGAACCATTTCCTCAGCTGTCGCCATCTCCAGGATTGTCCCGTCTGGTGGGAGAATATCGTATACGTTGAACAATTCGCCTTCTTCTACTTCTACATCATCAAACTCATAGTCATCGTGCCGCATACTACATTCCTCCTTACGCAATTTGAATCCCCTTTATTGTACCACTCTCTACCCAATTCCCCCTAAAGTTTCGTGCATATATTTCATTTCGCGAGGGAAAGAGTGTTAGAGTGAGGACATCCATAGGAAAAGAGGTTAAGCAGATGAATGAATCATTCCAAGCACTCGTGCTCGACCAGCACGAGGATCACCTTCATGCCGAAGTTAAAGAAGTAAAATCCGACGTCCTTCCGAAAGAAGAGGACGGAAATGTGTTAGTGGAAGTTCACTACTCCGCGTTGAATTATAAAGACGCGCTCGGATTAACCACATCGGGCAAAATCGTGAGCCATTATCCATTCATTCCAGGATGCGAATTTGTCGGAACTGTCGTCGAATCTGACCACCTTGACATCAAAGTTGGGGACGAAGTGATCGCCACTGGTTTCGGGATCGGGGAACGGCACTTCGGAGGATTTAGCCAGTATGCACAAGTGCCTGGGAATTGGCTCGTGAAGTTACCAAAAGGAATGAGCATGCGGGATGCCATCGCCATCGGGACACCAGGACTTACAGCCATGTTATCGATTGATGCACTCGAACATGCAGGCGTACGTCCGGGTGAAGAAGTACTCGTCACGGGGGCGACCGGAGGTGTCGGGAGCTTCGCCATTACCTTGCTTCGTCGTCTTGGCTACCATGTCGTCGCCTCGACCGGTAAAACAGATTCACCATACTTACGCTCACTCGGTGTCGAGACGATCATCGATCGGAGCGAATTAGAAGGACCTGTTCGTCCCCTCGCCAAGCAACGCTTCGATGCCGCAATTGATTCGGTCGGTGGGAATACACTCGCCAACATTTTGAGTCAGACACGATACGAAGGCGCTGTCGCCGCATGCGGTCTCGTCGGAGGCGCCGAGTTGCCAACGAGCGTCTATCCGTTCATCTTACGTGGCGTGAAGCTCATCGGAATCGATTCGGTCATGCAACCGATGACGCGCCGTACGAACGCATGGGAACGTCTCGAAGAACTCATCGACACGAAAGTTCTCAATGAAATGATTCATGAGATTCCGCTACACGACGTCCCACGTCACGCCGAAGCAATGATGCGTGGCGAATTGAGTGGTCGCACCGTCGTCCGCCTTCGCTAAGCCCATCAAAAGAGGCTGAATCGCTCACGATTCAGCCTCTTTTCTCTCTATTCTCCATGGTGTGGAATCAGATCGTAAATCCGCCCGGTGCATCTTTTACGACGACGAGCACTTTGCCTTGATCTAACTTTTCTTCGAGGCGCTCTGCCTCCTCTTTTGTGAAGCCGAGCTCCTGAAAATCGGCTCGTAATTCGTCCCCTTTTTTACGGAACACGTTTTTGGCGGCTGTCCCCAAGCCGACGTCACTTGCTGAAACGGTGTTCGCATCGGCATTATCCGCGACACGTTTGCTCCGGTCATCGTCATGTGTGATGACGTAGATGTTGGACTCATCAATCCCATTTGTTTTCATCGATTGAACGGCGGTAACGACTTCTTCATCATTTGTAAATTCTTTGTACAAAACTGACATGTCTATTCTCCTCCTTCAATTCTACTACATTACTAGTTATTACCTTCCTAGCTTATTTCCACACATTAAAAAACGATGACAAACGTCATCGTTTTGTTAAACGGCAGGCTCCTGCCCTTTTCGTTTTTTCAATTCTTCCAATAAAATGTTCGATTCATTAAATGGAATCGACTGTCGACCGATTCGTTCGATGTGGTCATGTCCTTTCCCGACGACCACGACACGCTTCCCCGCTAACGCTTGTTTTGCAGCATGGCGGAGCGCATCTTCTCTTGCTTCAAACGTCACATACTTCACATCCGGTTGGATACCTTTTACTAAATCACGAATGATTTGTTTCGGGTCTTCCATGCGGACATCATGAACGGTGACAATCACTTCGTTTGAATAACGGCTTGCGATCCGACCCATGTCTTGACGTTTCGTGGGATCACGGTCTCCTGCCGCACTTAACACGACGACAAGTGCACGGTCGTCTTGTTGCAATGTGGACAAACATTTCTCTAGCCCGTCTGGTGTATGCGCGTAGTCGATATAAATCTCAGCATCCTCTGTAGCTAAACGTTCCAATCGTCCCTTTGGCAAAGTAAGTCCTGGAACATTTGAAACAATGGTCCGTAGCGCCATATCCGAAGTCGACACAAGTCCGATTGCCGCTGCTAAGTTCGCTGCGTTGAATGCCCCCATAAATCGAACAGGCACTTCGAGCTTAAACTCTTTCATATTGACGAGTACCGTCTCTTCACGCCAAATGACTTGAATGTCGGCCTCGATTTCCTCTTTTGTACTATACATAATGGCTTGACGAGTCGGCGCAAACTCAGCCATGACATGACTGGCCGAATCTTCCGCATTTAACACAATCGCCTCACCATTCGTTACTTCCACCTGTTCAAACAGTCGCGCTTTTGCTCGGGCGTACTCATCCATCGAACGATGGTAGTCCAAATGATCATGCGTCAAATTCGTAAACGCGGCCGCATGAAAATGAATTCCCGCCACGCGACCTTCCATTAATGCATGCGATGATACTTCAAGTACGCAATCTGTGACGCCTGCATCGACCATCTCTGCCAAGATACGATGTAAGACGACGGCTTCCGGTGTCGTATTGGCTGTTTCAACCGTTTGATTATGAAAACGCGCGCCAATCGTACTAACGATTCCAGCATGACGTCCTGAAAGACGTAACAAGTCATAAGTTAGTGTCGCTGTCGTGGTTTTCCCGTTCGTTCCCGTCACACCGTATATACGCATCCGATGAGAGGGGTAATCATAAAATACACTCGCAACCGCTCCTGCCGTCTGCTTCGTATCTGCAACAACCACATTTGGTACATCGAGATCGAGTGGATATTCTGAGATGACCGCACTCGCACCGTTAGCGACGGCATCTTCCGCAAACTTATGACCGTCAACCGTATAGCCGCGAATGCAAATAAAGACATTCCCTGAACTGACCTTTCTAGAGTCCGTTTCGACTCCGGTCACCCATGGATCAAAGATGTCATCCATCTCATTTTGTAGAATGGCGGATAAACGTTTCGTTCTCATGCTGTGTACGTCCTTTCTCATGGGTGTCGCTAGGTTCATAAACCTTATCGTCATGTTACTAGATTTAAACGGCAATTGAGATGACAAATATATTACTTCCCGTTTTCAAAGAAAAGCAATCACTTCACAAAAAAACCTAGACGTTTCATTTACGTACTAGGTTCCTCTTCCTTAAATGCTAAGTGATGTTTTATTAGCTCTAGCTCAAGGACGCGAAGGGCACTCGGTCCGATTCCATGCCAGCTCGCAACCTCATGGCGTGTATAGGGACACAATTCATGCAAAGACTCGATTCCTTTGGCGACTAGTGCTCTTTGAGCTGGCGATGCTAGCGTTGGTAAGGCAATCATCCAATCTCCGCCTTCCGTTTTCTAAATCGTTCGTTGATGGGAAGACAGGCAAGAATTTGTTCGATTCGAAACGTTCGTCTCGCTTGTTTATTCAAATCCCATGCTACGACGTACTCTCCTTGCACTTTAATCAATTTGACCCGTCGCTCTGAAAATGTCCCATGTCGATCGACATACACCATTTCCGTGACTCTTCCCGAACGCATCCACCGTAACAATTCTTCTCTCATCCTGTTTTCCCTCCTTTTCTTTATTGTACAGAACATTTGTTCCCGTTTCCATCAATAAGCTGTTCGCTATTTCAAATTTCGATTATGATGAAGGAAATCAAAAACGAGAGAGGGAACACACGATGACTTATGTATTATTACTCATCTTGGCAGCCTTTTTATTTGGAGCCATGATTTTCGCTGCCTTGGCCTTACCAAACCTTCGCAACATTTTATTCAATCGCGGCAGTTTATTCAATCAACAAAGTGAAACGGTCACCTGCCCGAATTGTAAAACGTCATTCAAACGTGCGCCGGGAGATGCGCAGACTTGTCCGAATTGTTATCACACGTTTTGAATCATTGAGAGGCATGCATATTCAAGCATTCATTCCCACATCCTTTTGTTTGAAGAAGAGAAATTAAGTGAAAGAACAGAGAGGACACTTTATTTGAGTAAAGTCTCTTTATTCGTTTCCTGTTGATCTCTTATTTCATAAGAAGGAGTTGCATATGCTTCCTACACTCGATGAACGCTTAGTCGATCAAATTCGTCTTAAAAATCGACAAGCTCTAGAACATTTATACACGCGCTACGAAAATCTACTCTATCGATATGCGCTTCATTTAAATAACCGCCCTGCAACTGCAGAAGCGGCTTTGACTGATTTATTTTGTCGTGTCTGGCAACAACGTCTCAAATTCGAACCTCATACAGAAACCGTTCGTGTAACCCTGATCCGTTCTTTAGAACAAATCATACATCAGATGAACGAAGAAACATCAGCCTCGAGCACTTCTAAAATACCTTCCGCATAAGGTTTTGTTGTCACTTTCGGATGAATCTGTTTCGCCTGATTCGTTGCGTTTTTGACTAAATATCCATTCTGCACATGTGCCAACATAAACACATCATTTCCGCTGTCTCCAAAAGCATATGTATCTTCTCGTGCAAAAGAAGAAGTGGCACATACATATTCAATACTTGAGACCTTCCCGGCATGGATCGGGTAAAAATCGATATCAAACGCATCCGCCGGGTCACCTGCATTCGGATTACATTGGCTGATGTTGACGGCAATCCCTTCTTCATCGGCTAGTAGTCGAAGCGTCTCTTTCCATGATTCACCCCGGTCACGGGCGTAGTAACTACGAATCCAGGGACTCGAGCCATTCCCGGGTTGCTCTTCTAATTCAATTTTTATCTTGATAGACCGTGCACAAATTCGTTCTACACGAGATACAAAATCACTCGGGAATGACGCTTGATAGGGTTCTTCTACAAAAAACGTCCCATTCCCATCAATGCGATACAGTTCCGTCCCGAGACTTGAAGCAATGCGGTGTGGCCAAAAGCGAAGGTTTGCTCGGTCAACTTTTTCACGCAACGATTTGAGGGTGCTACCTGTCACCCACATCGTTGACAATTGATGCGAATATCGTTCCAAAAAGTCTTCAAGCCGACGAACGGATGCCAATTGATCTGATGTACATGCATGAGGAAAGTAGGTTTCATCAAAATCAAAGCAGATGAGGATGCGTCCTTCATTCGTAAATCGCTTCATGATCTCGTCTCCTTACCGTTTTCTCTTTCTCCTATAGTACAATGAAACAAAGGAGGCATCTTATGATTCAACGAATCTCTCAAGTCTATTGCCAAATGAGTAGCTTGATTACAGGATTTTTCATTGTATTCGCTTTTCTTTTTGGCATTCGCACACACTTCTTTTGGGCGACGATGACCGCTCCCTTCATCGCAATCGGATTGATGCTGATGACGGCGATTGGGTTAAGTGTCATCACCTATATCTTTTCAGAGAAATTAAGACTATTCATTTATGCGAAGCTCCCCAACCCATCCGCGACGTGTTCAATAAATCGTCACACAAAATAGTCATCCATTTTTCAGTTTTATACGTTAGATCAATACAAGGGACATCCCTTCTGCGCAAAGGAGTATGTTATGACTGACTTAGAGTTATATGAGCGTGTCAGGCAAAAGGACAAAGAGGCGCTCGAAATATTGTATGATCGGTATGAACGAATTTTATACGCGTTTGTCTTACAGCTGACAAAGGATCGTGATTTGGCTGAAGAGGCTATGCAAGAAGTGTTCATCAAACTATGGCGCGGTGGTGGAGTCTATGATGAGTCAAAAGGAAAGTTTCGTTCCTGGCTCTTCACGATGAGTCGTCACGTGGCAATCGATTTAATCCGGAAGCGTAAACCCGATTTACAGTTAGATGAATCCTATGCCGAGGCCATCCCTTCCGAGTCACCTTCTGTCGAAACAGAAGTAGAATGGCAAGAAGAACGTGCTCAAATCGAAACGGCCATGGCGACATTACCGGCCGAGCAACAACAGGTTGTCCGACTTATGTATTTCCAAGGATTGAGCCAGCAAAAAATTGCTGATGCATGCGGCATCCCGCTCGGAACGGTAAAAGGAAGGATTCGACTGGCGCTGAGGCAGCTGAGGAAACAGTTATCCCATGAATTCATCGGAAAGGAGGTAGAACAATGAACGCATGCGACCAATTGATTGACTACTTCAATCAACATTTAACGGAAGAAGAACGAATGAAGTTTGAACAACATCTGGCAACATGTAAAGACTGTCAAGAAGAGCTCGAACAACTTGAAGCGCTCGTCGGTGGCGTCGCGTTCTTGTCTACTCCGACTGAACCACCCCGAGGCATGAAAGCCCGTGTCCTCGATCGTGTATTCGAAGAAGAAGACAATGAACCCGTCACAACGACCGTATCATCTGAATCCTTGCCACCCGTGACACCGTTCAAACAGAAAAAGGAACGGAACGTACCGGTTTGGGGAATGGTTGCCCTAGCAGCGGCACTCCTTCTCTCCTTGATCGGGAATGGATATTTGCTCACCGATCAGCCTGATGCCCCTGGCATCGCGTTAACCGAAACAATCCCACTCGACGGCGAATCGGAAGGAACCGCTTATCTTGCAGAGCAGGACGGGACGACACAACTGATTGTCCAAACGAACGGCCTAGCCTCACTCGATGCCAATGAGGTATATCAAGTATGGCTCTTAAAAGATGGTGCCCCTATTCCGACCGGCGCCTTCGTCACCGATGACAAAGGGAACGGGACGGTCATCTATACGCTCGACTCGGATGAAGTCGACGTCGACTGGGATACCGTCGCTGTCACGAAAGAACCGAATCGTGGCAACGAGACGCCACAAGGTGAGATGGTCTTAAGTGCAAGTTTATAATTCCTGAACCGGACACATGTGTTGTCCGGTTTTTTGTTATGATGGACTAAAGGAGTGAATGGGATGCAAAAACCTAAAATCGGTATCGTCGGACTCGGAAACATCGCTCAAAAAGCGTATTTACCCATCCTTTCGATTCATCCTCGAATCGATGTAGTCGGTGCCTTTTCACCGAACACATCTAAGCGAGACATGATTTGCCAAACATACCGAATGACCTCATTCGACACGTTGAATGATCTCGCCTCATCCGTCGATGCAGCGTTCGTACATAGTTCAACTGAAACCCATTATGACATCGTATCGTATCTACTAGAACACGGGATTGATGTTTACGTTGATAAACCCCTCGCCGCAACGGTAGAAGAAGCGGCGCAACTCGTTGAACAAGCTGAAAGACTTGGTCGAAAGCTGATGGTCGGGTTCAACCGACGCTTTGCACCGATGTATATGCGTCTACAACATGAGTCCCCTACCCACATGATTGATGTGGTGAAGCATCGAGAGAACGATGTCGGTCCAAAGGATGCAACCTTCACCTTACTCGATGATTACTTACATGTCGTTGATACGTTACGTTTTCTCGCTGGTACCGAGCTCACACTCGTCTCAGGTCAAATCGAGGTCAATGACAAACACGAGCTTCGATTTGCCCGCCACGTGTGGCAAGACGAGCACGGAATGCACACGACATCGATGCATCGCACGGCCGGAGTGAATCATGAGCACGTCTCGATCGTTCGTGACGGAGAACGATTGGCCGTCGACGAGATGGTCACGCTACATCGTTTCAAAGAAGGTCGGCATGAAGTCGAAACGTTCGGTTCATGGGACACGACACTCGTGCAACGAGGATTCCAGGGCGCGATTGACCATTTCATTTCCGCACTCATCGATGATACAGCGATTTCAACGGACGGTCGTACCGCACTTGAGACACAACGACTGGTCACGAACTTAATCAACTAAAGGAGGGATACACATGGATTTCTTTTTCTACATCATGGTCATGGTGATTGTCGTTTCATCGGTCGGCGCCAATACAATCATTAAAACGAGAGAAGCTCGTGTCGAAGAACGTCGCTTGAAGATTGAAGAAGAAAAACTCGCGATTCAACGACTTGAACTCGAAATGAAACGCGAACAAGATAAGCTCGAGCATCATGGATTTTAATAAAAACGGTCGCCCTCTAACATAAGGGTGACCGCTTTGTCGTCAAAGATTTCGTTCTGAAATGGGCAGTTGTTGTCGCCGTTCTGCGAGCGTCGACCACGTCACAGCCGTCATGATACAACCGGCACCGATAAAGAAGTTCAGATGGAGCGTCTCGTTCAAAACGAGCCAACCGAGCGTCCCGCCAACCAAGGGTTGAAAGAAGAAAAAGAGTGACCCGACACTCGCATCCATCAATTCAAGCCCTTTGTTCCAAAAGAAGAACGCCCCTGCCGTTGATATAATCCCGATATAGAGGATGCTGAGCCAAAGAATGCCATTTAAATCTGGCCAACCCGACTGCATGACCTCCATACTCATCAAAGGTGTCATCAATAACCAGGCGATTCCAATCGCAAACGTTGTCAGTGTCAACGTCGATAAGGTCTGTGTCCCGATTTTCACGTAGATAGACATGAGCGCCCATGTGACGGCCGCTAGAACGAGTACAAAACTGCCTACTCGATACGTCCCCTCCCCTTCCCAACCGACGACGATGAGAACACCGACCGTCGCTAGTCCAAGTGCTCCAATCTTGACAGGAGTCAGTCGTTCCTTCAATAGGATTCGGGCAAATAACACCATGAAAGCTGGTGTCGCTGCGGTCACAAGGGAGCCAGTATGTGCATCCGATAGCTTCGTTCCGATAAATTGAAACGAAATCGAAGCAACGTATCCAATGACGCCGACGAGTCCGATCCACTTCCAATCCGCCCGTCGAATCGATTCCCTTCCAAACCGAAACCAAACGACGAGTAAGACCATAAATGCAACAGTGTATCGTAACCAGACGAACGTGAACGGTTCAATATATGCGAGCGCATATTTACTGACCACATACATCCCTCCCCATATACTCGCCGCAAGGGTCAAACTGAGTGCTCCTAGCCATTCTTTCCTCATTTCTTCGCCTCCTCGATGGCGACTATATACGACGTCTTTGCTTCCATTTCCTTTATTTTCATTGTCAGTCGTAAGAAAAACGCTTACAATCAAGATATAGATTGAATGAAAGGAGGGAGAAAGGTGAAATTTGTCGGACGTACGCATTGGACAACTGAACATTTGTACATTTTGCGTGCGATTTTTCACGATGTCGCTTAATCAAGGGACCCGTCTGTCCTTTTTTAGACATTGCTGAATATACGACAAAGCGCCTCTCTCTTTCTAAACCGAGCGCTTCTTTGCGCTCGGTTTTTTTGATAGGCCCTAACCTTAGGAGGAACCTATTATGTTGATCGATCTTCAACACATTCAAAAACAATACGGCGGGCACGCCGTTCTCACAGATGCCAATTTATTCATGAACGAAAACGAACGAGTCGGGCTCGTCGGCCGAAACGGAAGCGGCAAAACGACGCTGTTACGCATGATTGTCGGCTCTGAAGAGCATGATGCCGGCACGATTTATCGTCGGCAACGACTCTCCATTGGCTATTTGGTGCAGCTTCCTGACTACCCCGGACGCAGTGGCCGTGACGTCCTGTACACTGCTTTTGAAGAAGTGATTCGCTTAAGCGAAAACATGGCTCGTCTCGAGCAAGAGATGGCGACGACTGAACAGCTCGAACGCCTTCTCGAATCATACGGTGCCACCCAAGCACAATTTGAACATGCGGGTGGATATGTCTACGAGTCCAAAATCAGCGCAATGATTGATGGACTCAAATTGACCTCATTCGTGGACCAACCGTTCGATACGCTAAGCGGTGGCGAGCGTACAAAAATCGGACTCGCCTTAGCACTCCTTCAAGAACCAGAGCTACTCATTTTGGACGAACCGACGAACCATCTAGATTTAGAAGCGATGACGTGGCTCGAATCCTATTTACAGGATTACGATTCAGCTCTCCTCATCGTTTCTCATGACCGGGTCTTCTTAGATGCAGTCGCCACGCGAATTGTCGAGTGCGAGGATGGAGAATTGACGAGTTATCCTGGGAATTATACGGACTTCGTTGCCCAAAAAGAAAAACAGTTACTCGACCAGTTTCACGCTTACACGGAGCAACAGAAGAAAATCAAAAAAATGAAAGAAACGATTCGGCAGTTGCGGCAATGGGCCAACGAGGGCAATCCGCCGAATGAAAAGTTCTATCGTCGCGCCAAATCGATGGAAAAGGCGCTCGAACGAATTGAACGAATCAAACGACCACAACTCGAGTCCGAGCAACCGAATATCCAGTTCACGACGAACGGGCGAACCGGGCGCGATGTCTTCGAAGTGAGTGACGTGACACTTATCTATGACCGTCCCCTATTTAAAGACGTGCACTTCTACACAGGGCACGGGGAACGCGTCGCCATCGTCGGACCGAACGGGAGTGGAAAGTCTTCGCTTTTAAAGATGTTACTCGGTGAAGTCATCCCTCAATCCGGAACCGTCCGAAAAGCCGATCAAGCCAAAATTGGATATCTGTCGCAACATATCACGTTCGACGAATCTCATCGCTTAATCGAGGCGTTTCGAGACCGGATCGCAGTCGATGAAGGCAAAGCGAGACATCTTCTCGCTCAATTTCTGTTTTACGGCGCGAGTGTGTTTAAGCCGGTCTCAAATTTGAGCGGCGGGGAGAAGATGCGACTCATGCTTGCCATCCTCGTCCACGAAGAAATCAATGTCCTCGTCCTAGACGAGCCGACGAACCACCTCGATATCGAATCGAGAGAGGCACTTGAAGAGGCGCTCGAACGTTTCCCTGGAACGGTCGTTACCGTTTCCCATGACCGCTACTTCTTAAATAAGCTGTTTCCCATCACGTATTGGCTCGACGGAACGATGACACGTTTCGAAGGTAACGTCGCCTATGCCCTCGACAAACGTGGACAGGAATCGAAACAGGAATCGAAAACGGAACACACCAAGCCATCAAAATCGCTGAAGCAGACGAAACCCGCTCCATCTACGGTTGATGAGGAAACTCACCTGACCCAATTAGAAGCAGAACATCAGGAACTGCTCCAACGAATGAATGAATTGGATGACCTTGATGAATTGATGGCGCTACAACGACAAGTCGATGCACTGCAAATTGAAATCGATGACGTGATGACACGTTTACTCGAATCTTTATAACCTAATATAGAGAAGCGGCACCCAATCAAGGGCGCCGCTTCTTTTGCTCGAATCGAATCTGTATGAAATAGCCGATGACCGCGATAGCCATCAACCCAATTGGGAGTATGCGGTAAAGACCTTCCATCGTTCCCGTTGTCAAAAGAATCACTCCACTAAGAAACGTCCCAAACCAATATAGCTTTGGCATATGATCCCTCCATCGGTTGCATTCACTCAATAGGATACCACAAGAAAAGCGCCCTCACTCGGCGCTTTTCTTGATTCTCTAGTTCCCGGACTTTCATCCAACCAAGCCCTTGCTCGATTGACCGTCCCATCCATGATTTGGTTCGACTAGAGCTGTCCAAGCCAACGTGACGCATCATTCCAATCCGCTCATCGTCCATTGGTTCACCAATTGTTTTTCATTCGAAAACATGAAATCGAATAGGTGACTCATAGACATTTTGATTGAATGGGCACGAGAGGACTCGGCACCTATGATGTCCACTTCTGACGCGGATCATGTGGAATTCCGTATACAAACAGTCTGTCTGGTATGCTTGCTCGTATGGCAAGCAGAGGCCGACGTATCATCGTTTGGAATACACGATTCACGTTCATATGGACTTTGCCCATCCCTTTCATCCATAAGCGACAGGTGACGAAAGTGCCTCCCCGTTCCCCGACTCATTTTAGAAAGTGAATGGTTACATATATACAATATCCGTTTTAAGTGAGATTCAATCCTCGTTCACGATTTCTCCATAATCCTAATTATACATAGTGCGTCAGCGCATAAGCGACTCCGTCCTCTTCCACATCTTTTGTAATATGCGTGCTCAAATCTTTTAGCGGGTCCACAGCATTCCCCATCGCAACCCTTGTTTCTGCCACTTCGAACATCGACACATCATTCAAATTATCTCCGATGGCGACGACATCATGCATCGGAATCTGATAATGCTCCGCTAGCTGTTTCAAGGCTGCCCCTTTACTCGCATGGGGATGTCCGATTTCAATTTTCGTCCACCCTGCTGTCGTGATTAAAATATCGTTCCGTGGTTCATAGATTTTACGCAACCGGTGTAGCTTTCGGCGATCGAACGAGTAGACAAACACCTTGTACACTTCATCTCGTGCAAAGTCGATATCTGCCATCGAGTCCATGTACGTCAGCCCAAACTGTTCATTTTGAATTTCAATCTCACGTTCCGCCCACTCGCGAGTGAACGATTGATCATGCGGCAACACCTCATCGAGTTCCTGTTTTAATAAATCACTCCCCGAACGGAGCACTTTTACTCCCGCGTTCGTATAAAATTCGACGTACGCATCATCTGCTTTCGCGATTTCCCATAGCTCGTCTACAACCGTTTGATCCATCGCATGATAGTAAATTCGCTCGTTCTCATAAAACCCGATTGCTCCGTTACCTGACAAAATCGGACAGACGAGGTCACTCCGCTTCAATAGCTCCTCGATATCATGAATCGAACGTCCTGAACAAATCGTGACGATATCACCCTGTTCTTTCCGACGACGAATCGCCTCCTGGTTTGCCTTTGTAATCACGCCTGTGCGCGATAACAGCGTCCCGTCTAAATCAATCGCAATCAATTTCATATCGATTCCTCCTCTTTGATTCTTTTCCCAAATCCAGTACTCACAATACAGCAAAATAAGTACTGATGTGTATGCTAGTGCCCTCTCCCTCGTTGTTTGTTGACTTCCTCATGACCGATTGCTACGATTTTGACAACGTATAAGCTTTAAAGGGGGAATATGGGGATGAACGATTTCACACGTGCTTACGCACAACAACTAGACAAACAAGACCCGCTCGCATCGTATCGGGAAGAATTTTATTTACCGGAAGACGGGATTTATATGGATGGAAATTCACTCGGTCTCTTATCGAAACGAGCCGAGCGCACACTCCTTGAATCGCTTGCGGACTGGAAAGAGCTCGGGATCGACGGTTGGATGTCCGGTCGCCATCCTTGGTTCAACTTGTCTGAAGAATTGGCCACTCTGAACGCGCCGCTCATCGGTGGAAAGGCGGAAGAGGTGATGGTCACCGGTTCAACGACGGTGAACTTGCATCAACTCGTCGCATCGTTCTTCAAACCGGAAGGCAAACGCACGAAGATTTTGGCAGACGCCCTCACGTTCCCGTCTGACATTTACGCTTTAAAGAGCCAGCTCGAATTGCGTGGACTCGACCCTTCTGAGCACCTCGTTCAAGTCGACAGTCCGGATGGGCGCTTCTTGGTAGAAGACGACTTGATTGCCGCGATGACCGACGAGATTGCCCTGATCGTATTGCCGACTGTCCTCTATCGGAGCGGTCAGATTTTAGACATGCCTCGTCTGACGAAGGCGGCGCACGAGCGTGGGATTTTGATTGGCTTCGATGCCTGTCACTCCGTCGGTGCCATCCCTCACGACTTCCATGAGTGGGGTGTCGATTTCGCATACTGGTGCAACTATAAACATTTAAACGGGGGTCCGGGAACGGTCGGTGGCTTATTCGTACATGAACGTCACTTCGGCACGGCACCAGGACTGGCCGGATGGTTCGGTTCGCGCAAAGATAAGCAGTTCGATATGGATCATACGATGACACCTGCCGAACATGCCGGCGCATTCCAAATCGGAACGCCACACGTTATGAGTCTTGCCCCTCAGCTTGGCGCGCTTGAGATGTTCAACGAGGTCGGGATGGAAGCGATTCGCCAAAAATCACTCGCGCTCACGACGTATATGATGGACTTGATCGAAGAGATGCTCGCACCACACGGATTCTTCATCGGTAGCCCGACGGACACACGACAGCGTGGCGCTCATTTGAGCCTCGAGCATCCGGAGGCGGCACGTATCTGTAAGGCATTGAAGAAACATCACATCATCCCAGATTTTCGGGCACCGAACATCATCCGTCTCGCACCGGTCGCATTGTATAACACGTTTACCGACGTATATGACGTGATCGTGACGTTGAAGAAAATCATGGACGACAAAGAGTACGAGGCGTTCGAGAACGTCCGCGAAGTGGTCGCATAAGGGGGAACTGTCATGAGTGAACGCACGGAACATAAAGTAGAAAAATCGATTCAAACGGACTTTTCAAAAGACATGTCGTACGGGGACTATCTCCAGCTCGACCCGATTTTATCGAGTCAGCATCGCCTTTCCGACCATCACGATGAGATGCTGTTCATCATCATCCACCAGACGAGCGAGTTGTGGATGAAGCTCATCTTGCATGAATTGACAGCAGCCACGACGGCCATCACGAACGGGGAGCTCGAGCGTTCGTTCAAGATGCTCGCCCGCGTCTCGAAGATTCAGCAGCAACTCATCCAGTCATGGGGCGTCCTCGCGACGTTGACACCGGCCGAGTATTTAGAGTTCCGAGACCAACTCGGCTCGTCCTCTGGTTTTCAGTCTTACCAAAACCGACAGATCGAATTCGCACTCGGCTTCAAAAACGCACGGACGCTCAGTGTTTACGCACACGATAAAAAATTGTATCCATTGCTCGAAGGCTCGCTACAGGCTCCTAGCATTTATGATGTGACGGTCCGCGAAATGCATCGTCGGGGTCTATCGATTGATGCGAGCGTGCTCGAACGTGATGTCACCCAGGATTGGGAATGGAATGAAAGTGTCGAGAAAGCATGGGTCGAAGTCTATCGCGACGTCGATACGTATTGGGACTTATATGAGCTCGGTGAAAAGCTACTCGATATCGGGAGTCAGCAACAGATGTGGCGCTTTAACCACATGAGTACCGTGGAACGCATCATCGGACAGAAGATGGGGACAGGCGGCTCGTCTGGCGTGAACTACTTGCGTCGCGTGCTCGATCATCGCTTCTTCCCAGAGCTTTGGACGGTCCGGACATCACTATAAGAGGAGCTGAACGAAATGACTTGGATTGATGTATCACAGCCACTTCATGCCGATGTTACGACATGGCCGGGAGATACAAAATTTTCATATGAAATCGCGTGGCCGATGGCAGAGAGTGGTTCCGTCAATGTCGGGAAGATGACATTGAGTTTACATCTCGGGACCCACATCGATGCACCTTTCCACTTTGACGACCACGGGAAGCGCGTGATTGACCTCGATCCGTCCGTATATATCGGTCCGGCCCGTGTCATTCATCTACCGCATAAGGCAAAGATTGAAGCATCTGATTTGGATGGTCACGATTTGACCGGGGTCGAACGCCTCATCTTAAAAACGGATGGTTGGCCCGATAAGCGCGTCTTTCCCGAGACAATCCCTGAACTGACACCCTCTCTTGCCGATCGTCTCGGAGAACTCGGAATCTTCTTGATTGGACTCGACTTACCGTCTGTTGATGCGATTGACAGTAAAGAGATGGTTGCCCATCATGCGTTAGCACGAAACGGTGTCCATATATTAGAAGGGCTCGTCCTAGACGATATCTTACCGGGGGATTATGACTTGAATGCCGTCCCGCTCCCAATCGTCGAAGGCGATGGAAGCCCTGTTCGTGCACTGCTTCGCCCCATGTCGTAAAGAGATAGCCGGAATCGGCTGTCTCTTTTTTGATTAGACAGGGATAGTCCGAAGTTTGGCGAAATAGATGACATACGTGATGAAAGGAGGCAGATCGGGTTTGCAACGCATCTTATTCACTCTACGAAACGGTCTGCATACGTACCGTTACGACCTCATCGCCTTGACGATTATGCTGTCATGCATCCTTGTCTATGCGTACCCGCTGTTTTCATCGGGAATGGTCGTCTTTAGTGATATCGCATTCGGTCTATCGTCCGACCGTTATATCGAAGAAATTTTTGGTGCCTGGAATGAACGATGGAGTACGACGACGTTATTGAACGTACCTCGACTCGTCTTCATCGCACCACTTTATGGACTGAGTCTACTGTTCGGCGCGTCCGGACCACTTCTCATCAAATCATTTATTTTGACGTTGCTCATCGTTTCGGCACTCAGCATGTACGCGCTCGTCAAACGACTTCATTCGATTTACATTACGAAACATTTTCAGTTGATGACACTCATGACGTTCACGCTTGCCGGGCTCTTTTACGCGTTGAACCCGTGGATCATCACACGTATCCAGCATATTTATCTGTTATGCGGTTATTCTCTATTCCCGTTCGCGCTCTTACTCTTCTTTAACTTGTTCGACCCGAAATTCCGACGTCAGTTGGATCCTGACTTCTCGTTCAGCAAACGACTCTCACCGCGAATTTGGATTGATGCGGTCGGGCTATCCGTCACATTCATGTTCATGTCGGCTGGCATTCATTACTTTTTCTTCTCGGCGATTTATATGGGGGTCATGCTCGGTCTGATTGTTGTCAAAACGCTTTGGACCGAGCGCAAAACCCTTCCGTTCCGCTCGTTCTTCTTTTATTATGTCCGACTGATCACAGCGGTCGGGTTCGTGTTCATCTTATTCAACGGCTACTGGTTCTTCATGTATGTCGGTTCGATTCTGTTCGGAGCCCAGGCGTCCCAACACAATATTAACGTCACAGAGACGTTGATGCTGTTCAGTCGAAATTCTTCAATCGAAAACGTATTATACACCATCAGTTATTGGTGGCCGATGTTCGACTTGCATACACTTCCGCTGACGTTTTGGGTGGCCGGGGGAATCTTGCTCTTCTTTATCGGAATCGGTCTTCTCGGAAGCTACAAACGACCGATTCACCTGTTCTTCGGCTTACTCGGCATCGGTTTGATCATTTTTGCGACCGGGACGTATGAATGGGTCGCGACGGCATTCGTCGCGCTCGTCACGTACACACCGTTGATCGGTCCGATGTTCCGCGACCCGAATAAGCTCGTCGGTCTATTGATTGTCAGTTACAGCTTGCTTCTTTCTCTCGGTATCGGGATTGTTGATGCCAGACAATCTAAAGCGATACCACGTCCGCTCTATCGCGGTATCCTTTTCATCGGTAGTTTTGTCGCATTGACCCTCTTTGTTAATCCGTATCGTACCGTATATATGGAAGGATTCTATAAACCAGTCGACGTACCTGAAGAGTACGCGACCATCCAACAAGAAATTGAAGGAAAATGGCTTCAGTTCCCGATTGCAGATGAGATGACTCAACCGATCACCGGGGTTGCAACGCCGAGATGGAATCAAAATCCCGCACTCGGGGAGACGGTGAAACCAACTGGTGATTTTCATGTATACAGTTCACTAGAAAACACAGTATTCCACCATGAAGGGTCGACTCCCGCCATTCGCTATCTCTTTTCGCTCCTTCAGTACCTGCTCGATACAGGACGATCGAACGAGGCGAGTAACTTGATCAAAGTGTTCGGCGTCAATCAGTTTGCGTATCGAGATGAATATTTAGGCATGGAAGAGCGACAGCAATTTAACTTGGAGATGCTCGCATCACAACGCGACTTACTCCGGACGAAGCAAGTGGGACTGTTTACCTTGTTCGATGTCGTTGCCCCACTCACCGACCGAACCGTCCCACAGCTCATCGTGACCCCTTACGGCATCGATCGCTCCATCACCTATGGGACACTTCCTGGATATGAACAAGGAAAACAATCGATTTTATTCACGACACAGCGCCATAGTGACGATTTCAACTGGGTGCGTCCAGGTGACGCGATCGAGATGATTGAGCAAAATGATATGCTCCTCAGTCAGGTACCCGACACGTATTACTGGAAGCCGTTTGAGGCAATCGATTCCGCCAACCCGTTCCTCACGTGGGGCAAGACCTTATTTGCGAACAGTGATTGGCGGTGGTATCAACAGACACAGGGTGTGAAAGACCCTGCATTCGACCTCGATTTTGGAGATGGCGTTGGTCTCTCCTTCGCCTCGGCCCGAATCGATGCCCCGCCTTATGAAATCGATGACTTATCGACGAAACAAGTCGCATCGTTCAACTCGATGCTCGAAGATGAAACGTTCTTCAAAGCCGATAACCCGGACATCGTCGAACTGTCACCTAACCCATTGTCCTCGACGAACGATTTGCCACTCCTTCAAGCCGAGGTCGCCAAAGGAGATCCAAACTATATTTGGCAAGTTGCGAAGTCTGGACTGTTGCCGGCACTCCCGAATAACGCGTATCGGTTCGATATTGTCGCATCAGGTCGAGGGGTCGACCGCCTGCACGTCAAAGTTCGTTTCTTTGATGCATCCGGAGAAGAAATCGACCAGACCTACGTCGTCGCTCCGAGAGATTCCGGAAATTTAGACGGGATTCACCTTCGCGGGGAATACGTGACGCCACGGGCTGCCGAGACGATGCGCATTGACTTATTGAGTTATCAAAAACCAGAGCGTAAGACGTACTGGTGGATTCACGACGTACAAATCAAAAGTTTCGAATCACATATGGTACCGAATACCTTTTCCATCACGAAAGAGACTCCGCCAGGTCGCTACATCGGATTCGCTCGCGTCTTGATGAATCAGAGTGGCGGACAGCTAGACGTAACGATCAACGACGACAAACAAATCGTCGAAACAACACGACAAACAGGCGCACGACTCGAATGGGTGCCGCTCGGAATACACGATGTCGACACGAATGAAACGACCATCACGGTCGAGAATACGGTCGGGTTTAACGCCATTCAAAACATCGTCTTTTTACCAGAGGAAGAATGGAAGACGTTACAGCAGTCACTTCAAAACGTATTAAAACCAACGAACACGTTCATGGTTCTCGAAGGTGAACAAGATTTCGACTACACCGGGACAATCCAGTCTGAGCGCAATTACCCGTCTCTAAGTTTCGGGAAAGGCGTGTCACTCACTTCCGGTACGTTGTCTCGTACAATCGATGTGGCAGAGCGTGGGGCGTACCGTTTCCATATCAACCTGACACCACCTGTGTCGACAGATGGAACGATTCGCTTACGCCTCCTGCAAAATGAGAAAGTCGTTCAAGAAGAGACAATCGAGGTCACTGCGATGGAGCGACTGCCTGATGTGAAAACGGCTGTCGGGTCGCAGACGGTCACATATGATTCCTTGCGTCGTGACTTCCCCTACAAACTTCAGTCACTCGAAGATGTGCATCCGACCTTGAAGCGATGGACACCGAGTACGTTTGAGATGGAGCCAGGATCATACACGCTCGAGTTGACCGTAGACAGTAACGTGCCGTCACGAATCGAGCTAACGGATTTAAGGAAATTCGACCCGAACGAAATCGTCGTGACCGAACCCCTCGCGACACCGGAAGCCGCCGCGACGTGCGCGACTTGTGTATCGATTACAGACGATATGTTCGAGTCCACGGTCGAGGATGACACGTTTGTCGCATCATACGAGCCGACATGTTCTTGTGACTGGTACATCTTCGCATCGGAACAAATCGAGGCACTTCCTGACCGCGAATACTTGGTCGCTTTTGACGCGCGGAGTGAACAGATTCGAAATCGGCACGTGAAAATGTACTATCTCGACGAAGAACGCCGTGTGATCGGGACCGACTTCATCAGCGAAGTGGAAGAATATCGTAAATCGACATGGAATCACTACGAACAGATTCTGATTCCACCAGAAGGCACCGCTTCGATGCAACTTCACATTTGGGCACGAGGCAATGTTGAAGAGGCAGGGCGACTGGAGATGAAAAACTTGAACGTCGTCCGCTACGACCATCTGTTATTGACAGACCAAGTGACGGTAGAGGAAGTAACGGATCGTCCGCTTCTTTCGACAAAAGAAGCAGAGACACTCGATGTGACACGAAGCATCATGAAGCGAACCGTTTCTCACGAATCGTCACTCGGTCGCTTCACATTAAACGATTCTCCGTCTCCATTGTTCGAGCTTTCGACCGATGAAGGAGCACAACGTGGGGAAGTCGCGTTGAACGGTGTGACACAGTTTTATATGTCGTCTGAACGTGATGTACAGGTGAATGCTGTCTTGCGTCTCGTCTACTTCGCAGGGATGATTCTCTTATTACTCGCCACACCTGTCTCGTTCTTCTTTTATCGGAACGCGCGGCAAGAAGAGCCGCTCCTTCGCCGAATCCGACAACGATTCAAGAGAGGATGACTTACAATGATTCGGAGTTTACTGTTGACGGTTTTGATGAGTTGGACGGTGATTCTTAGTGCATGTTCGCATGTTGATGAAAAAAGTGTCATTGAAGACCGACAAGACAATACCTTATGGATTGCGCCATCTAATCAAGACCCTGAGGAACAATATGCGCTACAGGAAGTGACACTTACTTCGTCGACGGTTGTTGACGGGAAAAGCAATCACCTCGATACACTGCACGTCGGAGATGTCATCACGATTGAATATACTGAGACAGACTCTTCAATTGCTGAATCAATCACCCACGAATAAGGTCAAACAAAAATCCCATGTCCGAAGGCGTGGGATTTTGTGCGTGATGCGGCTTTATCGTCTTGCCCGACTGACAGCTCGCTGCCGCTTCAGGAGAAGTGCCATCGTTTTGAGAAAAGCAATGGAATCTTTTACGAGATCGACGTGCGATCCCTCCCGTTCGATACAGGTCACCGGCTGTTGATAGACGCGAAGTCGCTCTTTTTTGGCGGCATACATCATCTCCAAATCGATGGCAAACCCGCTCGTCGCGCTCAAATACGGAAGTAAGCGTGGAATCGCTCGACGATTGATGATTTTGAGGCCCGTCTGAGAATCTGACACGCCTTCTGGTAGGAACGGTTTTGTGATCGTTCGTTTTGCGAAACTGACAAACTTTCGAACGAAGCTTCGGTCTTCAATCGTCAAATCTTTCGTCCCGATGACGATATCATAATAATCATTTTCCGCGATACTCAGTAGTTGGGCGATATCGTCGACTTTAAAGGAATTGTCCGCATCGACGAACACATAATATTCGCTAGAGATATGCGTCATCCCTTCGATAAAGAGACCCGCTTTTTTTGTGTTCTGCTTCAACTCATACATCTTCAAGTAATCGATTTTGAACAACGTATCCGTCGCATTCATAACGATGTCTCGATACTCCTGTAACAGATGCTTTGATTGATCGGATGAGGCGTCATCGACAAAATAGATAGAGCTGTGTAAATAGTTTCGTTCAATCATTTTGGTAAGGGCTGTCAAAAAAGCATGAATGTGTGAAAACCGTTTCTCTTCATTAAAAATTGGTAATATAAAGGCTACAGTCCCTTTTTTTACAGCGTATTCAGGATGAATAATATTTTGAATTTCAGCTAATAATTCATCTGCATATTCTTCTCTATAATAAAATATTCTAAATATCCCATTCCCTAACAATTGATTGAAGGGGAAATTTCCTTTATGTCGAATAACGTCATCAACCCAAAGAATCGAAGATTGAGGGTTGTACGTGCGAAGCGCAGCTGCCACGTTTAATCCCGTTTCATAGTCTGCATAATCAATCACATATACTTTAATTTGATCTTTCATGGCACGAATGTCTGGTGAAATTGTCTGGTCAGACGATTCATTTGAGGCAGAAATCACAAGTTCGTAGTGCGGAATACAAGAAGCATACGGAATGTTTCGTTGTTGGTCTGTAAAGATAACCACTTTTCCTTTATCCATCACATTGCCCTCCTTTAAGATTGACGAACTGAAAGAGGTGATTGGTATGAAAGCTGTCATGAGTCGTTATTCGATTTTACTCATCTTCCCTGTTCTCGATGCGTTGCTGAATATCATTAATTACTCGTATCACTTCTTCTTAGCACGAGGTTTGACCAGTCAAGACTATGGTCTTTTGAATGCTTATCTCGCCCTTCTCGGTCTATTGCTCATTATCGGGAGTGCCGTCCAATGGATCGTCACCCGAAACTTAGGACAACAAATCGCAACCGATTACCGGTATATCGAGCGAATGATTTTGCTCATTGCGATGGGTCTGTCCAGTATAGTTCTTATACTTATTCCATATATTCTTCCTTTATCTAGGATTAACCTCTTTTTACTTGCAGTTACAGTATTTTTCCATATTCTCGTGTCGTTCCGACGTGGTGTGTTGCAAGCGAATGAACGATTTTATGCCTTAACGCTCTCTTATTACGTCGAAGCGATTGTCAAAGTAGGCGTCACGTGGATTTTTCTTGAGAACCTCGATATCACGCTCGCGCTCATTGGGATTGTGATCGGAATGGTCCTGACGTATGGACTCAGTATATGGCAAACACATTTCCCAGAAACCGCCGGAGAGAAAGAATTTCATGGTCTATTTCAGCTCATTCACGTCCAAATCGTCATGACACTCTTTTTCTCGGTCGACAGTCTACTCGTCACACGATTTTTCCCATCACTCGTTGGAGATTATTCCGTCGGTCTACGCTTTAGTCAGCTCGTCTTGTTCGTCTGTCTCTCGATTTTCCAAGTGCTGTTACCACGTCTGAGTCGAGCAGCCGAAACGGATTCATTCTTGTCATTTGAACGTACGGTGTTCCGTTTATTATTGGCAACTCTCGGAATCATCACCGTGCTATATTTCTTAATCATCCCATCGGTCGTCCCTGTCTTCTTCGGACAAGGGTACGATGAGGCCGGATATTATGTACGCTATATGATTTTTACGTATATCGGCATCATCATCGTCCAATACGAGGCGATGTTGCAATTTATTTTACGGAACACTCACTATTTACGGTGGTACTGGGCATTGCTCTTCGTATTCCTCACCGCCCTGTTCTTGTTCCGGCAATCGATGGAAATGTGGCTATTCGCTCAAGCAGTCGTGTTACTTGGAGGCTCGCTACTTCTTCGTTTTCGTTTCCACTCTGAGCGACGTCGACATTTAAAGGAGGAATCGTGATGAAACCAACGTTACTCTGCTTATCTTGGCGAGACATCAAACATCCGAAAGCAGGAGGGGCTGAAGTATTCACACATGAGATGCTCGCTTACGTGGCCCCTCGTTACAACATCATTCATTTGTCCCCTCATATCGAAGGACGTGAGGACGAGGAATGGATTGATGGTATTCGTTATATCCGCTCCGGTACGGAAGTTACGAGCATCGTAGAAGCACGGCGCTACTTCAAAGCCCATGAGGATGAAATCGACCTCGTCCTCGATCAGATGAATACACACCATTACTTCACACCGTTCTATGTGCCGGCACACAAACGCGTTCTCTTCATCCATCAATTGACGCGTGAGATTTGGCGCATCAATCTTCCCCCTCCCGTTTCATGGGTCGGGGCATGGACAGAAACGAGTCGTCTACGTCTCTATCGGCAAAACGACGTCTTGACCGTCAGTCAATCGACGGCAGATGACTTGATTGCAGTCGGCATTCCAGAGTCGCACATCACAATTTTGCCGGAAGGACTCAACTTCACACCGTGGCCAGAAGAAGAATGGTTTGAGAAAGAAGAGCATCCTACGTTCTTATATGTCGGCCGCATGTCCGCTTATAAAGGAATCAATGATGCCGTCAAAGCGTTCGTTTCCATCAAGCGCGACTTTCCGACCGCCCAACTGTGGATCATCGGGAAGAAGAATGAGGCGTATATCGCTGAACAACTTGACCCGATTACACCAGAGGACATGCGATCGGATATCCATTATTTTGGCTTTGTGAGTGAAGAAGAGAAACTCGAGCGGATGAGTCGAGCGACGGCCCTTCTCTTCCCATCTCGTCGTGAAGGTTGGGGACTGACCGTCAGCGAGGCCGCTGCCGTCGGAACACCGACCATCGTGTACGATGCCCCTGGGCTTCGAGACGCGGTCCAACATGGAAAGCTCGGTTATATGACGATGGCACAAACCGCAGAGGCGCTCGCTCTCGAAATGAGACGCTGCTTGAACGACCAAAATCACTATGAAACCGTGAGACACGATGCCCATACGTTTGCGAAAACCTTACAATGGAGTCGCACCGGTGCGGCATTTGAACAATGGTTGACCGACAAGCTCGGAATCTTGATTCAGGAAGGGAGAACATCATGATCGGAATTGCGATGTCAACGTATTGTAACGAAGAAATTATTCGGGAAACAATTGAATCGATACAACGGCAAACGACTGAATTCGTTTGTGTGATTGCAGATGATGGTTCGACCGATCGAACCGTCGACGTCATGCGCGAACTGACTGCAGGAGATGATCGGTTCATCATCTTATCACTTCCACACGGAGAGCGGGGTATCGCCCGTAAAGAGTCCATTGGACGTCTTCGCGAACTGCATGTAGACGTCTTATACGTCATCGACTCGGATATGGTATTGACCGACGGCTTGCTAACGAGTTGCTTGCTTTATCTTCAACACCACGAAGAGGTCGGTGCGCTCGTCATCCCGGAAGAAGCCTATAGCACCTATACCAATTTCTTCTCCAAAGTAAAGGTGTTTGAACGTAACCTATTCCAAATTCCTGAAGAAAAAATCGATGACCGTTCAATCGAGGCGGCACGCTTTTGGCGAATGGAGGCGTACGAAGCATCAGGTGGAATCAATCCCGCTCAAATTAGTTTTGAAGAAACCCAACCGACCATTCGTTACATTCAACAAGGTGGCATCATCCGTCGCGCCACGTTCACCTCTGTGAAACATAATGAGAAGGAAGTGACGCTTCAGAATTTGCTTGAGAAGAAGCGGTATTACTTCCAAGTGATGCCACAGACGCTCGAGACCGAAGAAGGAGGTTTCCGAAAGGCGCTGGCGCGTTGGTATTTCTTTAGACCGGTGCTCTACCATCCATCAAACCTCAAAAAATATAGACGACACCCGGTGTTAACATTAGGGGTCGCCTACATGTATCTTCGATTAACAACGATTGGGGTATCGCAACTCGTTACCCATAAGTTCGGGAAGAGTGATCCCGTGACTGATACAAAATAAAGTCGCCGTACTGGGTTGGGATGACGAAGCGCTTCAATTCGCTCGTCTCCCCCGCCTCGAACGGGACAACGAGATTTTCAGAACTGACCAAATCACCACTCTCATAAAACAGACAGTACGCATTTCCAAGATCGTCTAGAAACTCCGTCAACATATCCGCGACTCGATATTGATTCGTTTTCATATTGACGGCTTGTTGCCCAACATCGCGCATGACACGAATCACATACTCATCAATTTTCATCGGTTTCGTCATGATGCGCTTGACGTTCCCGTAATTGACCGCCGCAATCAACGTATGGGTATGCGTATAGTCGGTCAATACGATTTGATGGATGAGCGGGAATTTTTTCTTCACGTACGATAATAGTTCGACCCCATCTGTATGCGGAAGCCGTAGTTCCGTGATGACGACGTCGATATCACTCGATTCTAGAATCGAGATCGCTTCCGTCGCCTTTGTCGCTTCAAAAATGAGTTCTCCTTCTTTCATCAACAGACGAGCTAACGTTTTTCGCGTATGGTCATGCGGTTCGACGAGTAAGTAATTTGCCATGTTGTGTACCTCCATTTTCATTAAGAAAGGGTGTTACGTAATGAAACTACTTCTATTATCCGGTGGGTCTGGAAAGCGTCTATGGCCACTGTCAAACGATATCAACTCGAAACAGTTCATTCGATTGCTCGACGACGGACACGGTTCTAAACAATCCATGATTGAACGCGTTTTCTCACAATTAAGTGATATGGAATTAAACCATGATGCCTTTATTTTAACAAATGCACATCAACGTGACGCCATTGTCTATCAAATCGGAACCGACGCCAATATCATCACCGAACCAAGTCGCCGCGACACGTTCCCCGCAATCGTACTCGGCGCAAGTTATTTGAACGAACAACAGGTCGACCCAGATGAAACGGTGCTCGTGATGCCGGTCGACGCTTATGTCGACCTCCGCTTCTTTGAATACTTCCCTCAAGTCGATCAAGCGGTCCAAGCGAGTGACGATGCCTTGCATTTGATTGGGGTCACACCTCTTCATCCGACGTCAAAATACGGATATATCGTTCCGGATGAGACGGCTCAAGTATCCTCGGTTCGCCTGTTCCAGGAAAAACCGACCGTCGATGTGGCAGAACAGTTGATTGAACAAGGTGCGCTCTGGAACTGTGGGATCTTTGCTTGCAAGTTGCATCTGTTACTTGATGAACTGTCAGAACGAAACTTACCGACCACCTATTCAGACCTCACATCCCGCTATGACGAATTAGAAAAGACTTCGTTCGACTATGCTGTTGTCGAACATGCGGAGTCCGTATTCGTTCACCGCTACAACGGAGATTGGAAAGACTTAGGGACATGGAACACGTTGACCGAAGAAATGACGTCCACAACTCACGGTCAAGTCGACCTGTTTGAATCGACGAACACCCATGTGATCAATGAATTGAACCTTCCCTTGATCGGGATTGGGTTAGAAGACCTTGTCGTCGCCGTCAACGCGGACGGGATTCTCGTCTCGACGAAAGAAGCGACCCCACAGTTGAAAGATTATCTCGCCTCATCCGACGACTATCCAAAGTTCAAATGGAAGCGATGGGGACAGTCGGAAGTCATTCATCATGAGACGCTAGCAGACGGACACCATAGCGTGACACGACGCATGCTCGTTCAAGCAGGGAAAGAACTCAGTTACCACTATCATGAAGAGACCGATACGATTTGGACGATGCTTCAAGGCACAGCGACCGTGACGATTGATGGAGAAACGTTTGAGGCGAAGCCGACCGACGTCATCTCAATCCAACGCGGCGCGGCTCACACGCTCAAAGCACAAGAAGATGTCGTGTTTATCGAGGTTCAGTATTCAAACGATTGGACGCTTGACGATGCTTGTCCTGTACCATCTCCACTTGATAAACAGTATTGACGCGATGCGTCGTTGGAACAGGGACTTCACTTGTAACGATTTCCATCTTTCCGGTGAACAAGTGAGGTCCTTTTCCTTTTGGAATGAAGAAATGTTCGCCTGCTCGAATTGCCTGTGTGCCGTCCTCATCTTGAACGAACCCTTCACCCGAAACGACCGAGATTAATCGGAATGTTTCAGCCCGCTCTAAAATAGCCGGAGTACCGTCTACTTGATGTCGCATAATCGTGAACGATGGTTTTGAAATCAATTCAGTCGTTAATCCATCTTCCAAGTTTGTTCGCACGAGTTCATCTGTACGACGGTCTGGGATGTTCATCACTTCAACCGCTTTCTCGATATGAAGTTCGCGAAGGTTCCCCGCGTCATCGACACGATCGAAATCGTACAGTCGATACGTCCGGTCGCTCGTCTGTTGAATTTCAAGTAAGACGACACCCGGTCCAAGCGCATGTACTGTACCGCTAGGGATGTAGATGAAATCTCCTTTTTTCACGGGTTGTGTCTTCAAACGAGTCGCCCATTCTTTTTGTTGCACACATGTATACACTTCTTGTTTGGCACGGAACGTATGACCGACGATAATTTCCGCATTCGGTTCCGCATCTAACACATACCAGCACTCTTCTTTTCCGAACTCTTCTTGTTCTAGACGTTGCGCCTGCTCATCGTTCGGATGAACCTGTACCGATAAATAGGCACGCGCGTCGAGTAACTTGACGTGTAACGGGAACGTGGCGAATGGGTAAGGTCCGAATAACTCCAATCGGTGAGCATCCCATAAATCTGCTAGCGTCTGCCCTTCATACGGTCCATTTTCAAATACGGTCATGCCATTTGGATGTGCGGATGCCGCCCAACACTCTCCAATCTTCCCTTCCGGCAGTGAAAGATGAAATAACGTCTCTAGCTGACGGCCACCCCAAATACGTTCTTTAAACACCGGTTTGAGTTTATACATATGTGCTGCGTTTCTCAAAAAGAAGAAACGACTCCCCCTTCCTGTATTTTACCTAGATATACCCTTTAAAAGGGAGTTTCTATCCAATTTCCGAAGCGGGATATGTGAACAATGAAAAACCTCACGAGCCCTACCCGAAATCGAGGCACCGTGAGGTTTCATCTTCCTTATTTGATTAATTCGAGTTCGACCGGGATGTTTTCTTCCACCGTTTCACCTTTCAGGTGGTTGATGGCCGCTTCCACACCCAACTTACCAATCTCAGTCGGTTTTTGCGCAACCGTTGCAGCCATCGTTCCATCCTCAACCGCTTTGACCGCATCGTCTGTCGCATCAAATCCGATGACTTTGACATCGCTCATACCAGCCGCTTCGAGCGCTTGAACAGCACCGAGCGCCATCTCATCGTTATGTGCGAATACAGCGACGATGTCTTTATTGTCTTGCAAAATATTCTCCATGACCGTCAACCCTTCTGCACGGTCGAAGTTTGCCGATTGTTTTGCCACGACTTCTAATTTTCCATCGATGGCTTCGTTGAATCCTTGTCCGCGATCACGTGTCGCAGAAGCTCCAGGAATCCCCTCGAGCTCGACGACTTTTTGCCCTTCGCCTACGAGTTCGACCATGTAGTCACCTGCCAATTGGCCACCCGCAACATTGTCTGATGCCACGTGTGCGACGACGTCACCTGTTTCAGCGTTACGGTCTACCGTGATGACGGGAATCCCGGCATCGTTCGCTGCTTGTACAGCCGCACCGACCGCTTCTGAATCGGTTGGGTTAATGAGAATCAAATCCATACCCTTTTGAATCATGTCTTCCACGTCGTTCACTTGCTTCGCAGCATCATTTTGCGCATCCGCTACAGTCAACGTCGCATCCATTTCTTTCGCCTGTTCTTCTGCGCCTTCTTTCAATGCGACGAAGAACGGGTTATTCAGTGTCGAAATCGATAAGCCAATCTCATAATCCCCATCTTTCGTTTCCGTTTCTGATGTTGACCCCGGTTGTTCAGTCGAGCATGCTGCCATCAATACCATTGTCAGTGCGAGTAGCCAAGCTGTCCATTTTTTCATGTTCCGTTTCCCCTTTCGCGTGTTACGCGTTTTGTCGACGATCAAGCAATACTGCAAACAATATAACTGCACCTTTTACGACGAGTTGGAAGAATGATGATACGCCGAGAAGGTTCAATCCGTTATTTAATGTTCCGATGATCAACGCCCCGATCAACGTCCCGACAATCCAGCCGCGACCACCCGCAAGGCTCGTTCCCCCGAGAACGACGGCTGCGATGGCATCGAGTTCATACGACGTTCCTGCTGTCGGTTGTGCGGAATTGAGACGTGACGTCAAAATGATACCAGCGAGTGCCGCAAGCATCCCGGATAACGAATAAATCATGATTTTGACTTTATTGACGCCAATCCCCATCAATTTAGCCGCTTCTTCATTTCCACCGATTGCGTACGTGTGACGACCGAATGTCGTCTTCTTCAAGATGAAATACAGGACACCGAATGCGAGTAGCATCGTCAATGCCGGCACCGGAATGATCCAGAAGTAACCACGGCCGAGCATCTCAAACCAACCTGAATTTCCGAGACCTGTGATCGGTCTTCCGTCCGTATAGACGAGCGTCAATCCGCGATAAATGGTCATCGTGGCCAATGTTGCGATGAACGGTGCCACTTTTCCGTACGTGATGACTGCGCCGTTGAACGCTCCGAGAACGGCTCCCGCAATCAGACCGAGTGCAACGGCCATAATCGCATGTTGCCCATCCACCATCATGCCTGCCACTAGTGCAGAAGCGAGCGCTAGAATCGACCCGACCGATAAATCGATGCCCCCTGTCAAGATGACAAACGTCATCCCGAAAGCGATCAAGGCATTGATCGATACTTGTCGCAGTACGTTGAAGATATTATTTAATGATAAAAAGCCTGGTTCGAGCGCCGTCACGACGACGATGATGACGAGTAGACCAAACAACGGTCCTAACTTTTGTCCCCATCCGAGTCGACCCGGGCGCTTCAGCGAAGTTGTTGCTTTCAATTCCATATCATTGCCCTCCTGTCGCATACGTCATTACTTTTTCTTGTGTCGCCTCTTCTTTCGTTAGCGTTCCGGTCACGACACCTTCCCGCATGACGACAATTCGATCACTCATCCCGAGCACTTCTGGTAAATCAGAAGAGACCATGATGATGGCGACTCCCGATTCCGCGAGGTCGCTCATGATGTTATAAATCTCTTTCTTGGCACCAACGTCGACGCCTCGAGTCGGTTCATCCAAAATCAAAACGTCCGGTTCAACACCTAACCATTTACCGAGCACAATCTTCTGTTGATTCCCACCAGACAGCGACTTCACTTTCTGCTCCATCGAATGATGTTTGACCCGCAATTTTTGTAAGTATGTCTCGGCGAATGTTGCTTCTTGTTGTTTCGAGATGACGGCCCCTTTCGATCGTTTATCGAGTGTCGGAAGTGACAAGTTTTCTCTTAGGGAAAAGTCGAGAAGCAAGCCCTCTCCTTTTCGGTCTTCTGTTAAAAAGGCGATCCCGTGTTTGATGGCGTCGGCCGGAGTCTTGATTCGAATCGGTTTCCCGTTCAGTTTGATGACTCCCCCTTTGTGGGTGTCCGCCCCGAACAAAGCACGCATCACCTCGGTCCGTCCCGCTCCCATCAATCCGGAGAATCCAACGATTTCTCCGGCACGAACGTTGAATGATACGTTGTGGAACCGGTTACCGATTAAATCATCTACTTCGAGTACGACGTCCCCTAGTTTAGAGGCACGCGTCGGATAGCGTTCCCCGATCTCGCGACCGACCATATCGCGTACCGTTTCCTCAAATGAGGTGTCTTGAATCGTACGAGTCGAAATGGATTGTCCGTCCCGGAGGACCGTGATCCGGTCGCATAAGTCAAAAATCTCTTCCATCCGGTGTGAAATATAGATGATGGACACACCTTGGTCCCGCAACGCCCGTGAGACGGCGAAGAGCGCCTGAATTTCGCGGTCCGTCAAGGCGGCAGTCGGTTCATCCATGACGATGACTTTCGCATCCGTCATGAGTGCCTTGGCAATCTCAATCATCTGTTGTTGACCGACAGATAAGTTGCGCGCTACTTCATCGACATCCATAAACACGTTCAGTTCCGCCAAGTATTCTCGAGCTCGTCTAGTCATCTCCTGTTGCTTGACCATCCCGAACGGTCCTGTCAGTTCTCGACCTAGAAATAAGTTTTCCGTCACCGTCATCTCCGGTAAGATATTGAGCTCCTGATGGATGAAGGCGATGCCTTCTTGCTCCGCTTCTTTTGGGTGCTTGAATTGACGTTTCTTCCCATCGATGAGAATCTCTCCTTCATCCTGCGCATGAAGACCCGTCATCACCTTCATCAATGTCGACTTCCCAGCCCCGTTCTCGCCCATGAGTGCATGAATCTCTCCAGGTAACAGTTCAAAATCGACCCCTTTCAAGACGGAGACCGGACCGAACGACTTATGGATGCCTTTCAACTGAATATGCATCGAATCCCCCCTTAAAAAATGACCCCGGCGTGTAAAATGACGTTGGCGTAAGGTGTCGCTTCCCCAGTTCGAATGACCACTTTTGCTTGTGCGACCTCTCGTTTGAAGTCTTCATGCGAACACATATCGATACTCGTGTATCGTTCTTTCAGTGAATCTGCAATCGTCGGATTATGCGCGATGATTTCCTCGGCAATCGTGATGCGCTCGACGACTAAATCCGATTCGACGACATCGAGCACTTCTAGAAAGGAAGGTTCTCCGATGCGAAGGCTAAGATCGACCCGCTTCACACCGTCTGGAATCGGTAGCCCACAATCGGCGATGACAACACGGTCTGTATGTCCGAGATCGGCAAAGATTTTTGCTAAATGACTGTTTAAAATCCCATGTTTTTTCATTACACGCGCTCCAATCGTTGTTGTACATCTTCTCGTGTCGGCATACCACCTTGTGCGCCAAACCCTTCGACACTCATACCGGACGCGACTACGGCAAACCGTACGGCCGTCTCTAAATCCTCTTGCTCGATGAGGGAGACAGCGAGCGCACCGTTGAACGTGTCACCAGCTCCTGTTGTGTCGACGACGTTCGCTCGGATGGCTGGCACATGCCGCACTTCTTGTCCATCATGGAATCGGACACCACGAACGCCTTCCGTGACGAGTAACTTGTTCGGATATCGTTTGAGAACATCATCCACGGATAACCCCTTAAATAAATCCCGGCATTCATGTTCGTTCGGCGTCAAGTACGTGACGTCTTCAATCACTTCTAACGGGAGCGATTGAGACGGAGCCGGATTCAATAGTACTGGGATTCCTTTCTTTTTGCAGTAAGCGGTCACTTGTCGAACGGTCTCGATTGGAATCTCGAGCTGTAAGAGTACGAACGACTGCTCATCGAAAAGATGATCCAGTTCCTCTTCCGTGAAAATGACTTGCTTGTTCGCCGATTGGACGACGACAATTGAATTATCTTCTTCAGCCAATACGATATGGGCTGTACCCGTCACTTCATTCGGTACGACCTGAACGTGCGAAACATCGACGCCATGCTGTTTAAAATTTTCAACAACCTGTTGACCGAACGGGTCGTCCCCTACACAACCGACCATCTGAACTGCACTCCCTAATTTAGAAGCAGCGACTGCCTGGTTCGCACCTTTCCCCCCTGGAACGGTACGGAACGACTCGCCGATGACGGTTTCCCCTGCTTGCGGACGTTTGTCGGACGTGACGACAAGGTCCATCGATATACTGCCAATGACAACAATGCGTTTCATTCTTTATCTCTCCTTCCGCTTTGTCGTTTGTCTCTCTAACAATGCGACTGGTAATAACATCTCTTTTGGTCGTGTATCTTTCTTCTCAATCAAATCTAGCAATCGCTCGGTCGCGACTCGACCCATCTCATAGATGGGTTGCACGATGGTCGTCAGTGGCGGGGACGTCATCTCGCCTAGCTCGATTCCGTCATATCCGATGACCTGTAGTTCTTCCGGGACACGAATGTTCCGACGGACGGCTTCCTGCAACACCGCGGCTGCAATCACATCGTTCGCTGCGAAGATGCCATCAAACGGCCAAGCATGGTCGAATAGCTCTTGGGATGCTTTCAATGCATCTTTAAATGCGAACGCGGACTCGGTCATCCCGACGAGTCGATCGCCGGCCACCTCGACAAATCCTTCGGTTCGACGCTGAACCGTTTTAAGATGATCGGGTCCGGCAATATGTGCAAGTCGCATCGCCCCACGCTGTATCAACGTGTTGGCCGCCAATTTTCCGCCCTCGTATCCGTCCGATATAACCGCATCGATTCCCGCTTTGACGATTCGGTCAAGTGCGACCATCGGTAAATTCAACGTTTCATAATTCGGATTGTGCGAATGATTCGTCGTGATAATCAAACCGTCGACATGCATCGTTTGCAAGGCGACTAAATACGTCTGTTCTTTTTCCAGTTGTTCGTCCGTGTTACATAAGACGACTTGATACCCATGCTGATTGGCGACATCTTCAATTGCCCGAGCCAGCTGTGGAAAGAACGGGTTTGTGATGTCTGGCATGATGAGTCCAATCAAATTCGACGATTTTTTATAAAGTGAACGCGCGACTCGGTTCGGTGCGTAGTTCAGTTCCGAAATCGCCTTTTCGACTGCTTCTTTCGCCTCTTCGCTCACATATCCGCTTTTGTTCATGACGCGTGATACGGTCGCCACTGAGACATTCGCATGTTTTGCTACTTGTTTGATGGTCGCCATTTGACATCCTCCGTTCTGGAAACGCTTACAAAACCATCTTAATGTGTAACCGGTTACATATCAATAGTTTTTTATGATTTCATAGAAAAACACATTGAAACAGTGCTTCAATGTGTAGAAAACGTCGGATTTAGTTGGACATGGACGAGGTTTTCTACCGTTCGTCCATCGAGTCGGGTCAATTCTTGCGTTTTCGTGAACGCATAAGTGAACCCACATTTCTCAACGACGCGTCGCGATTGGTCATTGAAGCTAAAATAGCCACACCAGATTCGCTCCAGTCCTAACGCTTCAAATCCGAATCGAATCATCGCCTGAACGGCTTCTGGCGCGTAACCATTTCCCCAATAATCGGGGCTGAGCACATAACCGATCTCACGCTGTGCATCATGTTGAATCGACGAGTCCGGTCTTCGATCATGTAACCCGATGCTACCGATCACTTGCCCGGTCTCTTTCAAGACGATTGCCCACACGTCTTTTTCCTCGATAAACAGTTGAATGACGTCCCTCGTTTCGTCAATCGATTCATGAGGTGCCCAACCGGCCATCGGTCCGACTCGATCATCTTTTGCATAATGGTACATATCTTCTGCGTCTTCTAGCGTAAATGCTCTTAAGATCAATCGTTCTGTCTCCATCTTGATCATACTAACCCATCCTTTTCCTTCAAGTTGTTTCTTTCCCCGACCTAATGGGAAAACGTTAGGCGAGGAGGAATGAACATGCCATTTGATTATGACTTAAACTTCGATGAAATCGACTTCCGACAACAACCGGAACTGTACCGGGTCGGCCGTGGCGAACAAGGAGTACTACTCGTTGAGCCGTATAAAAGTGAGATTTTGCCCCATTGGCGATTCAAGACGCCTGAGATTGCGAAACAATCTGCCGAAGAAATCATGGAATTGTTTGAAGCGTATCGTGCGAACGATGATTTCGTCGGGATGGACATGGCTCGAAAGTTCATCCAAATGGGGTATACACGGGCCCGGCGCTATGCCAATTATAAAGGCGGTCGTAAATATAAAGAAGATGGTGACATTCACGAGCGCGAAATCGACGAAGAGAAGGCAGAATCTGCCCGTATCTTTAAAACATATTGGGATCAACTCCGTGCCGATGAGGATTATTTGCGACGTAAAAAGGCACATCAAAAAAAATATGGTTAATCGCGCACCATCACTTGGAACGGAACCTCATTTCGCTCAAATGATGTGATGGTACGAAATCCAACCGTTTCGTATAGATGAATCGCTCGTTCGTTAAAAGAGGCGACGGTCAAACGAAGCGGTTTTCTTCGTTCCATCGCTCTCTCCACGATGTATGTTACAAACGATTTTCCATATCCTTGTCCCGTCAAATCAGGTCGTAGCCCCAATCCGATGTCCGTGAAATCTGAAGAATATAGATATGTCGAATTGGGTACTTGTGCAGCAACACCGATGCAATAAAATCCAATCAGCTCATGCTCCGCTACAATCGCCTGATACGTCATCAACTCGGCGATGCCCTCTTCAGAAGGCGGTTGATTATAGAAGTCATAAGGAGCTCCGTACGTCCATTCTTGAATTTGACCTGCCCATTCACGCGTCATCGGTCGGTGATTCACTATTTTTCTCTCCTTACTTGCTTACTCATTTCAGTATGTAAAAAAGATGAGGTCGCCCTCATCCTTATTTTCGAGTCCACTCTGCCGTCATCGCCACGTCTGCTGCGTGCATCAAATTATGAATCGGACAGCGTGCCTCGACAGCCTTTCTTAATGCTTCAATCCGTTCATCCGATTCGGTCGTATCCAACACAACTTTCATATGCGTCGACTCAAAATATGTTCGGACACCTTCCATCCCTTGGAACCCTCGTGGATCGAGCGTTCCTTCCGTCACAAATTCGACTCCTTCGTACTCGAAGTTTAAATCCTGAGCGGCATAGGCAATCATAATGGTTGTACAAGACGATTGGGCACCGAGAAGATACTCGAGTGGATTCGGTCCCTTATTCGTTCCACCGAGTCGTTCCGGCTCATCTACGATAAATGGGGTGTGCTCGCCTACACGTACAGTCGTCTTGACGCCTCCCGCTTCTCCCTCGGCACGCATTGTCACTAACGGTCTATCAGACATATGTCATCCTCCTTTCAAAAATCAACCACTACTTTCTTCCCGTTATTTCGGACCATGTAACGCATCATCGTAGATGGCATAGTCATTTTTTCCATCCTGCTTGATTTGATACATCGCCTGGTCCGCTTTATGAATCAACGTATCTAAATCCGTCCCTTGTTCTGGGGCGTGACTGACCCCAATACTTGCTCGGATTGGAATCGTCACATCCGACGTTTGATATGGGTTCTGATTCAATGTCATCTGAAGTTTATGAATAAAGTCGCGCACTTCCGATTCCGTTAAATCCAATAAATAAATATAAAATTCGTCCCCGCCAACTCGAGAGGCCAATCCGACGTCTCGTGTCGACGTCTCTAACAGGCCACCTAAGTGTGTTAAGAAATGATCCCCGATCTGATGACCATACGTGTCGTTAACCGCCTTGAAGCCATCTAAATCAATAATCAGCAAAGACAATCTAGCGGAATCAAGCAACGCATGGTCCGCACGCTCATAAAACGCACGCCGATTCGCTAATTTTGTGAGCGGGTCATGATAAGCGAAGAAACGGATTGTTTGCTCGGCTTCTTTAAACGAGTGAACATCCCGAATGATGATCATCCCGTGAATCGTGCGGTCGATATCGACGAAGTCCCCATCAATGACGACATACCGTTCTTGGCCGGATTTCGTCATAATCTTCGTTTCGAACTCCAAAAACTTTTTCCGTGTCCGAAAGTGTTGACTGTAGTGCTCCATCCACTCTGTCTTTTTCTTTTCTGGCAATAAATCAATAAAACGTTCATTCATGACACGCACCGTATGGAACAATGTTCGTGCGGCCGGATTGGCGCTCTCTACTCTGCCGTCCGGGTCAAGCAGTAAAATCGCTGAGGGGTTCAAATTATATAAGGTCCCGTAGCGTTTCACATAAGAGGTCAAAAAGTCCAATCGGTTCATCGCAATGACCAAAGCGACTGCCCAAACGAGTCCTCCATACATATAAGAGTACGGCGGGATGAGACCACGGAATTGAAAATAACCGAATACGATATCCCATATCAAGATGACAATCGCCGTCCAAAATAGCATACGCAATACACGCTGATGTTCTCTTCGTTCCGTTCGTCGTAATGCATAAAAAATCAGACCAATAATCAAAGAATGAAAAATATTCCCGACCGTCAACGTAATCAAATAAGATGAATTGAACTCGGGGTAAATCCAAATCCCGATCTGTTCAAACTGTTGACTGTTCGTGATATTTTCTCGACGAATATATGTCAGGATGACCGGAATCAATGGTAAGTAAACGGCCCATGGATAAATCCATCGCGGTGCCTTCGCTCCAACACCTGTGATGTTCAAGATGAAGTGCACGGAAAAGATAAAAATCAGAATCCCTGCATTTCCAAACCAATAGGCGATGAGTGCTGGACTATATTCGATTGGAGAAAGATGACGGACAAACTCCGCCAAGAAGAGCATCGAATAACCGAACACAAACAGGCTCAGCAACCGATGCTCCACTTTATTCGGATTGCGTTGAAAGACATCGAGTGCTAAAAAGCCGAGTAAAAATGACGGCAACAAATAGACCGCCAGATAAATAAACATCTCGGTCATGTGGAACCTCCTCACCTGTTCGTCTTCTATTATTCGTTATTCTGCGTACTTTTCCCTTTTGAAAGCGACAAAAAACGGGATGGTTCACATCCCGTCTCTCACTCAATAAACCTTACAACGTCTCTTCAATCGGGGTATCCCCTTTAATTAAATCAATCGCTTTGTTCTGCGCATGCGAATGATTATGAAGGACGTGCACCAAGAATGAGGCCACGTCTTCACGCGGAATCTCTCCGCTACCCTCAAACTTCGTATTCACTTTGCCCGTACCCGCATCGTCCGTCAATGCACCCGGACGAACAATCGTGTACGTGAGACCACTCTGTTCGAGTAAGCGGTCTGCATGATGTTTCGCGACATAGTACGGTTTCATCGAATCTGGCCAAGCCGAGCGATCCTCTGCTTTCAAGGCGCTGACCATGACGAAGTGTTTGATGTTCCCGTTCGCTTGCGCGGCTTCAATACTCTTCGCTGCACCGTCTAGGTCAATCAAGAGGGTCTTATCTGCCCCAGTGCTTCCACCAGAACCTGCAGCGAACACGACGGCATCCATTCCGTCCATCGCCTTCTGCAAATCTTCAACCGAGCCTTCGAGGTCTCCGAGTACTGCGTTGTATCCTTTTGACTTGAAGTCATTTAGTTGTTCTTCTTTGCGCACCATCGCCGTGACGCTGTGCTTTCCTTCCTTGTGTAACTTCTCCACCAATTGGTGACCAATCTGACCGTTTGCACCGATAACAAATACGTTCATCTGTCTTCCTCCTCAAAAATGAATTCAGAGACAAGCGAAACGCCGGGTAGCCGTTGCTACATCCGGTGCAGAAGCGATGGCAGAGATGACGGCAACGCCGTCAGCCCCGTCAGCCATAATAGCAGGGACATGCTTTGGACGAATGCCCCCGATCCCCACAATCGGAAGCAGTGGGTAGTGTCGGCGAACTTGTTGAATCAGTTCCGTACCACGCACATGTCCCGCATCCAACTTACTTTGCGTCTCATGAATCGGACCGATGCCGACATAATCCGCAAACGGAAGAGCCGTTCTGACTTCCTCCATCGTATGGACAGACACCCCTAACCATTTATCAGGTCCTAGTCGTTCCCGAACGCGTTCAGCAGATAAGTCATCCTGTCCAACATGGATGCCATCCGCGTCAATCGTGAGCGCCAAGTCGACGTCGTCATTGACGATGAACGGAACACCTGCTTCTCGACACAGACGTTGGAGCGTCCTTGCCATCGCTTCTTTTTCATCTCCATACAATGCATCTTTACCTTTTTCGCGAAATTGAAAACATGTCACACCACATCGAAGTGCCGTTTCTAGAGTCTTCACTACATCGTCTGTATTCATCGTCCCACAAACAAAGTAAAGACGGAGCTGCTCAGCGAGTGCTTGTTTCGTATAGAACGTCAACGGTAATCACCTCTTCTTTCGCTAAACGATGTCCCCAGTGATTCGTCGGTCCATGACCTTGTCCGAGCGATAATCCATGCGTGATGGCTTGATGGATAAATTGTTTCGCATCTACGACAGCTTGACGAAGTGTCTTCCCGTATGCCAGTTCAGCCGTCAATGCGGCAGAGAACGTACATCCTGTCCCATGCGTGTCTTTCGTCTGGATTCGAGGGGCCTTTACTTGAAACGCTTCAGTTCCAGTCATGATTAAATCAACAGCATCCTCTTCTTCCGTGTGCCCACCTTTAATAATGACGACATCGACGCCGAGATGCTGAATCGCCTGCGCGGCTTTCATGCGGTCTGCCTCGGTTCGAATTGTCATTCCAGCAAGTACTTCTGCTTCAGGAATATTCGGGGTCACGACTGTCGCCTGTGGTAGCAGCTTCGTGCGCAGTGCTTCGACCGCACTTTCTTGTAACAAGGAAGCGCCTCCTTTTGCCACCATGACAGGGTCGACCACCACATGCTCGAAACGGTGACGTTCAAGCGCATTCGCCACCGCTTCAATCCGCTCTGCATCCACCAACATCCCGGTTTTACATGCCGTAATCTGAAAATCGTCTGCCACCGCATCGAGTTGCTTCGTAATCATTTCCGAGGAAATCGTTTCGATTCCATGAACACCAAGTGTATTTTGAGCAGTGATGGCAGTAATCACGCTCGTCCCGAACACCCCGAGTTCTTGAAACGTTTTTAGATCGGCTTGAATACCCGCCCCTCCTCCTGAGTCAGAACCTGCAATCGTCAACACTTGTGGTCTCATGATGTCGACACCTCGATTCGATTCGTCGGGATGGCATGTTGCGTCAATTGATGGAGCGCATTTAAAAAGTGAATCGGAAAGTCTCCCGGTCCTTCTGCCCGTTCACTCGCCAACTCCCCGCAATAGGCATAGCCTGACATGGCGGTCACTGTCGCTTTGAGGGCATTCTTTTCGACTGCTAGGCAAGCTCCGACCACCGCACTGAGTAAACACCCTGTACCGGTCGTCTCAGTCATCCGTTTCGTCCCACCGCGGATTTCCATGACGACACTCCCGTCACTGACCATATCTTCTTTGCCAGTCACGGCAACGACACATCCGTATCGTTTCGCCGCTTCAAGCGCCAACTGTCGCGGCTCGCATGCCCCGTCACCCGCATCGACACCACGAGTCGCCCAATCAACGCCAATCAATGTCGCAATCTCTCCTGCATTTCCTCGAATGACCGACACACGAACGTGACGCAAAATGCGTTCGACCACATCTCGTCGAAATGACGTCGCTCCGACTCCGACTGGGTCGAGGACAATCGGACATCCGGCTTCATTCGCCGCCTGCCCTGCACGAATCATTGTCGCTTCGGTCATCGTTCCAAGCGTCCCGATATTTAACACGAGCGCATCGCTTACGAATGTCATCTCTGCCACTTCTTCAATTGCATCTGCCATCACTGGCGAGGCGCCGATTGCGAGTAGTCCATTCGCTGAAAAATTCGCCACGACCGTATTTGTGATGTTGTGGATCAACGGAGCCTGTTGTCGAACCTCGTTCCAAATCTCATGTCTCATTGGTTGACCTCCTGCGACAAGGTCCACGACTCAAGCGTCCACGCCATTTCCCAAAAGGCGACTTCGTAATAGCAACTCTTCAAGAACAGTTTCGTATAACGTACGCGCTCCTCCTCCGTCGCCTGACCAGCCAGTTCATCCAATCGATCGATTTGTTCTTCCACCAATTCACGGAACCACTCTGAACCGTACGTCGCAATCCAGGCCGAATAAATCGGATGGTCCGGACGCTTGTCTTTCAGACGTTCGCCAATCTCGTAATACACCCAGTAGCATGGAAGAATCGACGCCAATACGTCTCCGAGTGTCGGTCCTGCCTGCTGCATATGGAGCGCATACGCATAAGCGGTCGGGGCCGGTTCAAAAGTCGCCAATTCGACATCCGTCACGTTAAGCATCGTAAAGAACTCTCGATGGAGTGAGAGTTCCGCTTCGATTGTGTGTAAGGCATGCGTTAAAAAGCGGCTCGATAACTCCATCGTCGGTGCGAGGGTTGCTCCTTTGGCCTGTACTTTTGAAAACTGATTCAAATAATACGAGTCTTGCATGACATAATGTCTGAATTTCTTCTCATCGAGCGTCCCTTCTCCGAGTGAACGGACAAACGGGTGATGAAAGCTTGCTTCAAACAATCCATCTGCCTCTTGACGTAAGTGATCTGTGAATTTCATCTAAATTCCCCCTTATGATAGTCAAAAAGACGCCGCCTCCCATAACGGAAGCGGCGTCTCGAACAGTCATATCTAGATGAAACCAGATGAGTCGTTTCGCCCACTTCCCTACGCTAGCGTGAACTAGATCAGGTTCAAAGGGTCTGGACCATGTCCATCTCAGCCGCGTGACGCGACTCCCCTAGTGGCAAACATTATGAAATTCAGTCGTCTTCGACCACATTCTATCAATCTTTTCATCCGTTGCAAACCTTTTCTCGCTCAAATCGTCAAATCCCCGGTTTATACACTAGCGTCCCGTAATCAGTAAATACATATTAAATGCGACAAGACCGAGGGGAAGCATTGAGACCAAAATAATCGGCCATTTTTTTAATCGAATACCGACAAAGAGGACAAGACTTCCGACAAGTAGAGCAATAAATGTCGTATATGGATTCATGAAAAAACGCTCCTTTCTCTATAAGGAGCGTTTCCCGGCTCACGCCGTCATTAATCGTTCGAATGTCGAAGGGTTGCACATGCAGCACGAACGCGTCTAGCTTCTTCTTCTCGGAACACGAAATCGCCTTGTTCGGCGACACGTTGCGCACAAAAGAAGAAGAGCGACTGCAATCGGCCATGCGTGTCTTCAATAGAACTCAATTCAGCTGAAGCATATGTCGCCCCGAGCATCTCCCATAACTCTTCCGGCAAGTGGTCGCGCATCCCGTCTCCCGATTTCCCAAGATTCACGGAGAAGTCCGTCGCATAGCCGATGTTCCATTCCATCATCTGACGGAGCATATTTCGCATGATGTCGAGGTGGTCGAGCGCGTATAGCACTTGATGTCGCTTGATTCCTTTGATGACATAAAGCGATACCCACCAAAACTCATTCCAACACGCTGCATACTCGTCAGCAGACGGACGTTTCACGCGATACGATCTGTCTGACGGCGTGACGACCGAATGATGATCTCGGTCAAAGATTATTTGACTGAGCGAGTCGGCTTCAAGCATCCCTTCAAGTTGATCCACACTTCGAATCGTCAAATCAATCCGATGTCCGCCCACATATTGCACTAAAAACGTTACATGTCGTTCGGAATCAGCCGTTTCAGGTGTCTGCATGATCAAGATCTCTCCAAATATGTCGATCCAAGAACGATCGGCCGCAACCGCTTGAACGTCTTTCACATAAAAGGCAAGGTCGACATCTTGATACAGATCAGGTCGAGTACTCGGATTGACGAGCGAGCCGTTCAAGACGACCGTTCGAATTTGGTCATTTTCTTTTGCGAACGCGACCAACTGTTCAATGATTTGTTCTTGTTTCATTCTACAATCGCCCCCAATGAGCGCGCGACTTGAATCGCCTGCATCGCGTCTAATTTTGTTTGTTGTAACGTCACGTTCGAAAAATCAACCCCATCGACAACTGCTCCTCTAAAGTCGGCACCGCGGCATACCGCATGTTGAAGTGTCGCCCGTGACAAATCGGCCTGATGCCAAACCGTCTCGGTCAAGTCCGTTCCGTACAAGTCCGCCTCGACTAAACGAACGTGGGACCAATCCATTTTCTTGAGCGACACATGACGAAGATTGACGAACGACCAGTCCCCTTCTGTTACACGGACGCCCTCGAACTGACTCTCCTCAAAAGATGACCCGGTCATTTTGCATTGTTCAAACTCACTCGTGAACAAGTTGGCACCATGAAACTGACAGTTTAAAAATGAACTTCCGACATGACGGGACGCATTCCATTTCGAATCCGTGAAATCGCAGTTGATGAACTGACAGCGCTCCGTCTGTAGTTCCGTCGCATCGATGTATGTGAAGCGACAGTTCTCGAACGTGACATGTGACAGCTCTTCGTCACGGAGCGTCACGTCTCGAAAATCTTCATCTCGATAGTGCGTATGTGATTGAAACATAATATCCCTCCTTCAGGTATACTAGAATAGATTACAAAGATTGGAAGTGATATAGATGGATCTCGTATTTCCGACAGAACAGGGCGTCTTCAATTACCGCGTCGCTGGTATTTTTGTGAAGGACGGTCACGTATTGATTCACCGAAACGTCCGGGATGACTTTTGGGCACTACCTGGTGGTCGCGTGACGCTCGGTGAAGAAGCCGCAACGGCTCTCGCGCGCGAGTTACATGAAGAACTGAATATGCGTGTGACCGATACCGAGTTCGCATTCGTGCACGAGAACTTGTTTACCTATAATGACCAGCCGTTCCATGAGATTGGACTATACTTTTATGTAGATGGTGACCTCCCGCTCCAAGACGGGGACTTTTATGGACCTGAAGGAGACCACCTCATCTATCGTTGGCAAAAACTTGACCGTCTTCAAGACATCACGCTCTACCCAGAAGTACTTGCCCAACTACCAAATCGCTTGCCCGCTCATTCACTCAATCCGTCTTGAACTTAGAGTAGCGATTTCAACTCATGTAAATGTTGAATCTCATACGTCGACTCGATCGTCGCGGCCACTTCGTTCGGATTGAACCAGCACGTATCCAACCCATACATCCGCCCACCGGCGATATCTGCCGTGACCGAGTCACCGATAATCAAACCTTTCTCTGGCGCTATATTCGGGATTCGGTCGAAGACATAGTCAAAGAACGGTTTCATCGGTTTTTGCGAACCGGTCGCATCCGATACGAAGACATCTTGGAAGTACGGCAATAGTCCAGATGACTCTAACCGTTTGAATTGCGTCTCCGTCACACCGTTTGTGACGATATAGAGTGGATAGTCGTTGCTCAGCTTTTGCACGACCTCCAAAGCACCATCAACCATATGCACACCTGCATGTAAATAGTCACGATATTGCTGTTCGACCTGCGAACCGTCGACCGTGAGTCCGAGCGAATCGAACAGTTTCGTATGTCGACCGACGAGTACCTCCTCACGGTCCACTTCGCCGCGCTCAAATGCGCGCCATAGACCCGTGTTGATGTCGACATAGCGCGCTTTCACTTCATCCGTCATCCGGACGTTGTAGGATGCAAGTAACTGCTCAAGTGCGACATGTTCACTTTGTTTAAAGTCTAATAGCGTGTCATCAATATCAAATAAAATCGCTTCATAACATTTCATATTTCTTTCTAACCCCTCTCTTCGTCTAACTGTACAGGAAGTAGAAACGAACATCAAAAAAGGGAGATGTCACTGATCTCCCCTTTCAATTTCTATTGTATGGTCGTTTGACTTTTGAGCCCCACGATAAATTAAAATCACGAGTGTCCCAATCAATACCACGACCGACCACATATGAACAATCCCTATCAGATTTAATGGCTTGAAGAAGTATCCCCAATCGTTATCAAACCAGTAGGCTAAATAACTCGACAAACCATAAGACCCGATCAATGAAAGTAGAACAAAACGCATTCGTATATACCTCAACGCTCGTTTCGTTACCCACCAAATGACAATCGGTACAATCACGTATCCAAACGGAAACCCCCATACATAATCCATAGCCGCCACAAAAAATGCCCAAGGGATTAAAAAGAATAGACCAACGCAGCATGTCTTCATTGTCTTCTCCTAAATAAGTTCAACTTCTTTGATTCTAGCTTACCAAATCTCATACATTGTGATGTTTATTTTTCTAAAAGAAGTGAATACTTCTTATGGTGAAGAAAAAATAAAGGAGTGTTCCAATATGCATACAGATTTTACGAACATGTACATCAATGGTGAGTGGGTCAACGGATCAAGTGAAAAGTCAATCGACAACGTCAATCCATTCTCGAACGAGACTCTCTTCTCGATTCAATCAGCAGATGAAAATGATTTAAACCGTGCCTACGAAGCAGCCAAAGAGGCTCAGGCGGAATGGGCTGACATGGTCCCCCAGGCGCGACGTGAATTGATTGAGAAGTTTGCTCAGATCACGATGGACAATAAAGACTTTATTGTCGATTGGCTTGTGAAGGAATCCGGTAGTACACGTATTAAAGCAGAAGGCGAATTTGCTGCATCGATGGCTATCATCAAAGAAGCCGCGACATTCCCATTCCGTATGGACGGACTCATCAAACCTTCGGTCGTGCCGAACAAAGAGAACCGGGTTTATCGTAAACCACTCGGGGTCATCGGAATCATCAGTCCTTGGAATTTCCCGTTCCATTTGGCTGTTCGTTCAATCGTGACGGCTCTCGCGACCGGGAATGCGGTCGTCGTCAAACCAGCTACAGCGACACCGGTCACAGGTGGTCTTCTGTTCGCATCACTCTTTGAGGAAGCCGGGCTTCCAAAAGGTATACTCAATGTCGTCGTCGGACGAGGGTCTGAAATCGGGGACGCCATTGTCGAACATCCAATCCCACGTCTTATCTCATTCACAGGTTCGACTGAAGTCGGGCAAGGAATCGCAGAGAAAGCTGGTCGCTTATTGAAGAAAACGGCACTTGAACTCGGTGGAAATAACGTGTTCGTCGTGCTCGATGATGCCGACCTCGACCGAGCCGTGGAATCAGCCGTCTACAGCAAGTTCTATCATCAAGGACAAATTTGCATGTCGACGAACCGAATCCTCGTTGCTGAATCGATTCATGATGAGTTCGTGGAACGTTATGTCGAACGGGTTAAACAGTTGAAAGCAGGGAATCCGAACGAAAAAGACACGCAAGTCGGTCCGCTCATCGATCACGACCAAATCGACCGCATTTTAGAGCAAATCGAGAAGACAGTCGATGCCGGCGCTACCGTCCATACCGGCGGAACAGCCGACGGCAACGTCCTCGAACCGACCGTCGTCAGTGGCGTCACGAATGACATGCCACTCGCGAAAAATGAAATCTTTGGCCCGGTAGCTGTCATTCTCTCCTTTAAAGATGACGAGGAGGCGCTCCGTCTCTCGAATGAGTTACCATATGGATTGAGTGGTGCCGTTCACGGATCGGTTTACCGCGCGACCAATTTTGCACAGAAAGTCGAAACCGGCATGATTCACGTCAACGACCAATCGGTCAATGATGAACCACACATGCCGTTCGGGGGCGAGAAAAACTCTGGTCTCGGACGTTTCAACGGTGAATGGGTACTCGAAGAGTTCACGACGCTTCAATGGGTATCAATCATGCATGAACGTCGCGAGTATAAACCATTCTTCTCATAATACGGTTCATATAAAAAACCAGGCAGACAAGCCTGGTTTTTTATATGAATTCTTTATTTCACGATTTCACGAAGTCGATTTCGGCTTCTCAATGACTACTTTTCCATGTTCATCTAGGAGAGGTGTCATTCCACTCAATCCTAAACCACTAGTCATGATGTAATGCACGCCCGTATACTGATCCACGACAATTTTAATGATCCCGCCACTCATATGCTGTTTCGACTTCAATATGAATCGTTGTCCCACGACATACCTTCCCCCCTCTTTTTCGATTTAGAATGCCTTCACAATCATCTCATACCTACACGAAATATATACCATTTTTCACCATTTCAATCATTCTAAGAGTTCATTTACATCCTTGATATGTTCTTCAGCAATTTTAAAATATTCGTTACTATCCATACCTTTTGAAAAAACGAACTCGTTGTTGTCATTTTCCCAAAAGTTCACCATCAATTCCATCGTGGATTCCTTTGGGTTATTGATGGTCACTACATATTGAGGAAGCCCTTTTGGACGTTCGTTTGTGATTGTACTTGCTTCAATCATCGTTTTGAAACTCTCAATCTTTTCTTCATCCGTCACTCTATTTTCAGCGTACACAATCGTTTGTTCATCAGTATAATTGCCAACAACAAGCTCTCGTTCTTGTTGACCACATCCCATTAATATAGATAACGAAATCACACTGAGGAAGGTAATCATTTTCTTCAATAACATGTTCTCCCTCCTTTACATTTTAAAGACGCTTACATATTATCATAAGCCACGATTTACAAAAAAAGACGAATGAGGCCGCATTATACGACCTCATTCGTCAACAATTTGACTTTATGTTAGATTTTCTTCACAAACTCCGACTTCAACTTCATCGCACCTAGACCGTCGATTTTACAATCGATGTCATGGTCACCTTCCACGAGTCGAATCCCTTTCACTTTCGTTCCTTGTTTGACGACAAGCGAGGTCCCTTTCACTTTCAAATCCTTAATCACGGTGACGGTGTCTCCGTCTTGAAGTGGGTTTCCGTTCGAATCTTTGATTTGTGAAGCCGCTTCCGCTTCTGCCGCCTCGCTCGGTGACCATTCATAGGCACATTCCGGGCATACGAGCAACGGTCCATCCTCGTATACATAAGATGATTGGCATTTTGGGCAATTCGGATACTCAGTCATTCCATTTCCTCCATTCGATTCACTCGTTCCAGTATATCGTATGGTAGCTCAGTCTTTCTAGACCGTTCATTCTTCTGTAGGCGATGCAGGACCTTCTAAATCAAGTTGATAAAACGATAAATCGAGCCATTTGCCAAACTTATATCCGGCATTTCGAATCGTTCCTGAATGTACGAATCCGACTTTTTCATGCGCACGAATACTCGTCACGTTCGACGCGTCGATTCCACCAATCACCGTTTTCATTCCTCTCGCTTCGGCAATACGGATAATTTCTTTTAACAGTTTGTTGCCAATTCCTTTCCCGCGGTAACCGGGATGCACGTATACGGAATGCTCGACCGTGTAGTGATACGCTGGCCACGGGCGGAATGGCCCGAACGTCGCAAACCCCATGACCACGTCATCCTCGACCCACACGATGATCGGACAGTCTTGCTCTTTTTTCTCTTCATACCATGCCACTCGATTCTCGAGCGTCACCGGTTGATAGTGATAGACGGCCGTACTGTTTACAATCGCATCATTGTAAATATGTAAAATCATTTGAAGATCATCTCGTCGACAATTGCGAATCATCCCCATACCACCTTTTCGTTTTTTTCATTATACGAATCCCCTCTTCAAAAGACACGAAAAAAGTGACCGGTCCCATCAACCGGTCACTCAAATCATGCGGCCAAGCGGTCACACATCGAGGCACATTCTGTACAGACACGCGCACATTCCTGGCAATGTGCGTGCTTATGTTTTCCACACTCCTGTGCGCATGCTTTGCAGATGACCGCACACGCTCGCGCGAGTTCAGGAACGAATGCCGAATCACGCGTCATCGCCTCGGCAAGAAACGCACAGGCAGCGGCACATTCGCGATCCAGTCGAATACAATCGACCATCATCTGTACGTCTTTTTCTTCTAAACAAGATTCCAGACAGTAGTTGCACGTTTCCACACATTCGTGGAGCATTTCAAGTTCGTTCGCATAGATTCGGTAAGCCATACATCCTTCCCCTTTCGCTTCCTCAATTTTAGACACGTTACTGCTGTTCCCTAATCGGCGAAAGAAAAACGACCCGGTTCAAAAATCCGGGTCGTTCACGAACTTATGATACAAGTAAGCGATTCGATTCAGTAGTGACTCATCATATTGTTTCGGCATGAAACGATAGCGATACAATCGATACATCCGCTTCAAGTCTTCCCACTGATGATCGATTTGTTGCCCTTGTCTGAAGCGTGCCAAATCAATCAAGAAAATCTGTCCGTTCGGGGTCAAAATAATGTTTCGTAAATGGACATCAGACGGGGTCAGTCCTAGCAACCGCGCTTGTCGAAGCGCTTCATCTACTACCTCGATGTAAGACGGGTCAATCCAGACGCCTTCCGTCAGACACTCAAATAGCGTCTTTCCTTCGATGTAATCCATCACGATATATGACGCACCAGACTCATAGCACTTCGGAAAGTAAGGGAGCCCCTTTAGTTTTTCATAGATTGCCGCTTCTTCAGTTGCGATTTGTTCATAACCTGGAAAGAATACTTTGATAACACGATCCTTTTCCTTTAAACGAAACACGGCCGCACTTCGACCGATGCCATGTAAACGAAGATCTGGGTGCATCGTGGCTACCTGAAACGAGTCACCCACTCTTTCGAAGGTGACATCCGCATATTGTTTATAGTTACTCATCCGTCACGCCTCTTTCTTCATTCTCTTCCCCCTCATCATAACGCATTCAAGCTCATTTGACGTTAAAACTGCTCGAGTTGGTGACAAGTGACGTCCTTTCTCGTAAGACGTATAATGAAGAGCGACTGACAACTAAGGAGGAGTTATAATGCAACGCATCGCTTTGACAGAAGAATTATCATTCTCACGCATCGTCCATGGGATGTGGCGTCTCGCTGATTGGGACATGACCCCACAGGAACGCCTCACGTTTATCGAACAATGTCTTGAGCTTGGCATCACGACATTCGACCATGCGGATATTTATGGCGGTTACACGTGTGAAGGCTTGTTTGGGGAGGCCTTGAAATTAAAGCCTGAACTCCGAGACAAGATGGAGATTGTCACAAAGACCGGAATTAAGTTGACAGGGTCGTTCAACCCGGGTCAAACACTCAATTATTACGACACGACAAAAGAGCATATCATCGCGCAAGCAGAGCGTTCGTTAAAAGAGTTGGCAATTGATCATATTGATACGTTACTTATCCACCGTCCAGACCCACTCATGAACCCGGATGAAGTGGCCGAAGCTTTCATTACGTTGCGTGATAGCGGTAAAGTACGTGAGTTCGGCGTATCCAACCACGTGCCATCGACACAGAACTTGCTCCAATCACGACTCCCGTTCCAACTCGTGACGAATCAACTTGAACTCTCTCCGATGCAATTGAAGCACTTCGAAGACGGATCGGTCGACCTTTGTCACGAAAAACGGATGCCGCTCATGGCTTGGAGCCCGCTTGCTGGAGGTCAACTCTTCAAAGACGAACAGTACGCACCCCTTCGTGAAAAACTTGAGGAAATCCGTGCACGTCACAACGCGAGCGGGATTGACTCGATCGTATATGCGTGGCTCGTCAAACACCCTGCGAACATCATGCCAATCATCGGATCAGGAAAAATCGAGCGTGTTCAGACAGGTGTCGATGCTCTTCAAATCGACCTCACACGAGAAGAATGGTTTGAAATTTTGAAGGCGGCACGCGGACGAGATGTCGATTAAAGGGACCTTCATCAAATAAATCCCACCGAATTATAACGTGGCAATTTAGAAGAAAAATTACCTTTTTCTAAAATTGCATGACACCAACGATTTTTCGTCAAAAATCGACACCGCTAAAGAGTCAAAAAGTAAAAATAAGACATAATTGGTTTTTCTCCCCGTTCAGTTCAAGTCGAACGGGTTTTTTGATTTTTTTTCGAAATAACAAATTAATTTTCCTAAGACTAAAGTCACAAAAAAATGGTGCTAGAATGGTGAAAGTGATTCACCAAAGGAGAGTACCGATGTGAAAAAGTACCTGATTTTCAGTACCCTCGTTATCCTATTTTTCTTATTCGGATGCGAGGAAGAACGCGCACTCCGACTTCAACCCGCTCCTGAATATTATCAAGGACGTGCCCTGTTACCTAATGGACAGCAAATCGAAATGCCAGAATCCGATCGCGCCGCTATTATTGAGATGTGTCAACCAGACCATGCGATTCCGACGATTCCAAACGGTGAACGACGTTGGCTCGGGACGATTACATTGACACAACCACTGACCGATTCTGCCGCCAATGCTAACTTTCCGACAGCAACTTTTTTCACTGTCGAAAATAAATCCTATGTACAATGTCAGCTCGATTCCATCACGTATGTTACAAAAATCACCACACTCCCTGAGAGTTTAAATGACGCCCAATATGCAGCAAAAACGTATCCGGATGTTTCAAAATTCCGATTTGCGGAACCACATGAATATGAGCACTTTGCACAAGAGATGCAAAAACCGATAGGTAATGAGCCCTATCCAGAAAGAAAAGGGATTGAACATACTCTTTTCCACATCACGATGCCCTTTACCGGGGAATTTGAACTCACTTTTACATCATCTGAAGGCGAAGACCACTTGAAAATTCCAATTGATTCCTCGCACCCTCCCTATTTGTCGATTGGACTCGGGACAGAGGAATCCGATGATGCGTTACAATATGCGATTTATACGAGCCAAGATCAAAATAACTATCAAGAGGTATTGCGACCAAAACATGCGCAGATTTCACAAATGTTCGGGGCAAAGACAGCTCCGCAGCTTCCTTCTGTTCTTGTACCTGGGCATGAATATTCGCTCTATAGTTTTACATTCATGAAAGATGGAACAGCTCATCGCCAGACTGTCTCACTTACGTATCATGAACCCCAGTTACTCTATGGGAAAGAATTGAACGAACAGATTCACCATAAATTAAGCAGTCAACGTCATGTTATTTTTCATGATTTGGCGCTTCTCGGTACAGAATCGAAAGATGAATCCTTCTTACATCATGTGGGTCACGATGAAATGGAATTCATTTTCGGCGCAATCAAACGAGCAAATGCAACTGCCTATGCAGGAAAACCCGCTCCAACACCGTATGTCACGTTGTTTCAAGGCGTATGTGCCCAAACATTCGATGTCAGCTATGATGGTGCCGATGTGTATGTAACCAATTCAGAGACAGGCGCCCATTTTAAGCTATTACGTGAGGACGCCATCAAGTGGTATAACCTGTTTGAACAAAACACATAATCCGACAGATGCGAACGCATCTGTCTTTTTGCATATTCACGAGGCAAATCTCGTCCGATGGAACACATTTTTTGGGAAGATAAGAAAGGAAAGGAGTGAATCATTTTGACAAATCCATTTATTCGAGACGTGAACCGTCATTGGCGGGTCTCTTACCGACAAAACGGATATCCCCATGTGCAACAGGGTTGGGTGTTGCCCCCGGAACAAAAAGAGGAATTTGATCCGTTTATTTTGATGGCAGAAGACTGGTTCAAGCGTGGGACGTTTTCGGACCATCCCCATCGCGGATTCCAAACGATCACGTATGTCATCGATGGTCGTCTAGAACATATTGATAATCATGGAGGACATTCGATATTGGACGCCGGTGACGTTCAATATATGAATGCTGGATGGGCTGCCCGTCACGCCGAAGAAGCGGTCGACGATGATTTAATTCATACGCTTCAACTTTGGTTGAACTTGCCAAAGTCGTTAAAAACGACAACGACTTCCTATCAGAACGTATACGTCGAGGACGCACCCGTCGTTCCCTTCGACGGCGGACAGCTTCGTGTCTATTCCGGCGAAATCGCGGGCGTAAAAGGACCGATGGAAAGCCTCGTCCCCATCACGATGACAGAAATATCATTGAAGGAAGGCAGCGAATACGAACACATCTTGCCTGCGAATCATAACAGCTTTTTATATGTTTTAGCTGGGTCTGTAGAAGTCGGAACGTCCAGCACGCCACTTACCAAAACGGACGTGGCGACGCTGACGTTCGATGAAACATCTGAGGCGGTGAGCACACTTCGACTGAAGGCCACGACACGTACACGCCTCCTTGTCTATTCTGGAAAGCCGATTCGAGAAGAGTATATCGCGCACGGCCCATTCGTGATGAACACGGAAGAAGAGATTCGCCAAGCCTTTCGTGATTATCATAGTGGCGTGTTCGGTCCTCCAGCGGTGAAATAAACAAAGGGAGCCTCTCAACTCGAGAGCTCCCTTTCCTAATTATGATCGATCTGGTTGTAACACCGTCTGTTGTGTAGGTACGTTCCCAATCGGTACGGTACGCTCGACGAGCACATAACGTTTCCCTTCCACTTCGAACTTGCGGTCTCCAAGATAGTTAGCGGACTTTCCATCTTCATATAATTTCGCCAAAATAGCCGGCACGTATTCCTCAAGTTTCGTATAGTGCTCATCGAGGGTCATCACGATATTGCCACCCTTATATCCGAGCCAGTAACTATAAAAGAACCAACCTAATGACAATACTCCAAGAATACCGATTCCGATTGTAAGTAATTCCATGATTTCATTCCTCCAATTTTTTCATGACAATCTGACGTTTTGGAACAAATCCAAGCTCGCTGTAAAAAGAGGCAGCATCTGTGTTGATCATCCAGTAGTCCAGTTCGATCGTTCTAAAATGATGGGTTAATGCCCAACGCTCCATCCATTCCATCACGCGTCGACCGTATCCTTTTCGCTGATACATCGGGTCAATGCTGATGTGATGAATATAAATCGTTCGAACGGCTTGACGAAATGCGGTCGCCTCACCCACCTTCTCCTCAAACCATATGTAGCCGATTGGAGTTGCTTCAAGCTCCATCACCATATAATGATGACCCGGTCGTCCAATCAGCGTCAAAAAAGCTTCATACATCTTCTCTTCCTCATACTCTGCAAAAAAAGTCGGATTCATATTGACATGATGCTCATGGATCGACCGATTCAGCCGTGCGACGAGGCGGGCATCCGTTGTTGGCTTAAATAAGATATCCTTCATCCGATATAGTTTGAAGGGTTTCGATCTTCATTTACACCGTGTGGTTTTTCAGTCCCCTGTAACGTATGCTCTTTCGAAGATGATGTCCCTCTCCCTTCTAGGCGACGTTGAAGCGGACGAGCCAAGAAGTAACCAACAAGGAGCGAGATGGGTAACACAAGAAAAAATGAGCCGAGTAGCGTCAACATATACCCTTTATCTGTATCTCCTGCAATCATTCGGAGAACAAAGAACAAACCGACGAAAACGAGTGCCGCCAAGGCGTATTCGACGCACTTTCCAAGAAACCGTTTCATATGAGATCTCCCCCTTCAAGGTTTAATATCATATACGGTGATTCCCACAAAAGGTTTCACACATCATGATTTTCTTTATACCATTTCGTCGCTAGTCGTTCCGTTTCGATAATCCACTCGTGCTTTCCTTGAATGTAACCCTCCATATCTTCCGGATGCTGCGCTGCGAGTTGCAACTTCAATTCTCCATACGCATCGCGCACGTCAGGGAATGTACGCAAATAATCTCGGAAAGCGAGATGTCTCACGACATCTGGATTGCCTTCTTCAAATACATGTACGTGAACCGTCCGCATTTCTTCCCCTTTTCGAAAATAGCGGCGCTTGGGAATCCCGTATTCTCCAAGTCCTCGATACCCGAGTGCTTCCATTCGTTCCGTATACGCATCGACTCGCTCAATCTCTCGAACGACAGGCATCATATCGATGATTGGCTTCGCCGCGAGTCCTTCGACCGACGTACTCCCGATGTGATGAATCGCAACAAGCTCTCCTTCAAATAAACGGCTCAACTTGCCTGCCTCTTCTTCAAACCGACCCTTCCATTCTGGATTGTATGCGACCACTTCAACTTTTCGCATGATTGGTTCCTCCTCAAAAACAATACTCTTTATTGTCATCATACCCGTTCTGCACACTGCTCGACAGGATGGATTCCACTTCAAAAGGTTTGTACGCAAATAAAATGGGAAACCTTATATTAATGACTTGAGAACTGGAGCGTGAATAACGATGTTGACAGAAAAACAAATCGAAACGTTTAAACAACGTCTATTGAAAGAAAAAGCAAAAACAGAAGGATACATGGATGGGCGAGAAGAAACATACGATGAAGGCGAACTCTCTCATTACGATAATCACCCTGCCGACTCAGGTGAAGAGCTCTTTTTACGAGAGCGCGACCAAGCACTGAATGAACTCGATGAAGAGTTCTTAAGTGATGTCGATAAAGCCTTGCTCGCCATTCAGAACGGGACGTATGGTAAGTGCGAAGTGTGCGGGAAAGACATCGAACTAGATCGCCTTGAGGTCATCCCAGAAGCTACGCTCTGCATCGAACACGCCCGTGCACAAGAAGAGGAAGAGCATGCTCACGAACTCGATCGACCGGTCGAAGAGGATGTGCTGAACCCGAACGAGACGGCCCGTCGCAAAGAACTAGACGGAACGGATGAACCTGGGCAAAAAACAGATGCCTTCTCCCAAGTAGAAGACTATGGAAGTTCGGATACGATTGCCGATAGTGAAGGCAACCACGACCCGACACGCGAACAATAAAAAATGCCCTGAACCTCGTTTACGAGGCTCAGGGCATCTGTCTGATTAAAACGTTGCTTTCACCGGAGAAGCACCACCTAGGCGTGCTGCCACTTTCATCGGATCAATGGCATTCCCAGCTGAACTAGCAGAGAAATTGTAGTTCCCTTTATGAATTTCAAAGTGCAAGTGTGGACCTGACGAGTTGCCCGTGGTACCGATTTGACCAATCGCTTCACCTTGACGTACTGTCTGTCCTAATTTCACATTCACTTTGTGCATGTGAGCATAAACCGTCGTCCATGTTTGACCATCCACGTTGTGTTCGATCTGCACATGATTTCCATAAGGTCCGCTCGCACTGACTTTAGTGACCTTCCCTGCTTCTGCGGCATAGATAGGCGTGCCTGTTTTAGCGGCGATGTCTAATCCATTGTGGAATGTGTATCCGAACTGACCGCTCGCTGCACCGAACCCTTGTGAGAGGCGCCCTTCCGCCGGCATTAAGAATTGGTCTGGCGCCATCGCTTCATATTGTTTTTTCAAATCGCTCAATTGATTCGTTTGCTTCTTATACTGTTTCGACTTTTCATCATATGACGTCTTCACGTCCTGACGTGTCGCTTCAATTTGTTGCTGCTCTTCTTTTAGCTGTTTCAGCGTTTCACTCGTTTGTTTTTTCTTCTCAACGAGTGTCTGATGCGCCTCTTCGGCTTCAGCGGCCTCTGCTTTCGCACTTGGCAACACAGAAGAAACGACTTTCGCAAAGAGTGATTGTTCTGCCGGTACAAGCTCTTTTTCGATAGATTCCAAGTTTTTAGAAGTACCTTCGATTTTATCGCGCAACGCTTCTGCATGATGATCGACTTGCTTCAATTTCGTTTTAATGGCGTGAATGGATTGTTTTGTTTCTTTGACTTGCTGCTTCGTCTGTTGCACAGATTTTTCTGTGTGTACGAGGTCTTGCGGGGTCATTTCGCTAGCGGATGCCGTCTGCCCTTGACATAAGAGCACACCGACACCTGCTGTCATGATGAGTTGTTTCCACATATATATAATAAACCCTCCAAATTGATACATTCATGAACTCCAAAAAAGCTACATGTGCGAATATACCACTGGGGGTTAAAAATTTCAATATATGAAGTTTTTCATTTTCATGTCATACATGACAGCATCATGTGAGAATTTCAGAGATCACTTCACAAGGATTTCACTTACGCTTTTTTGTATAATATCCCGCCCATAGGATGCCACCGATAGAAAGAAGGGTTACACTCACGCCACCTAACAGTAGACCTTGCGACACACCTTGTGGGAGATTGGTCGTCAGGGCAATCAATGTCGCAGTATTCCCACCAATTAATACGATGATACAAATAACTAGTAACCGCTTCATCAGGCGTTCTTCACCATCTCAAATTGAGTAATCTCATCTTGGACAAACCCTAATCGCCGTGCCGCTTCGACCCATTCAGGGCGGTCCGACGTCAACGTGATGTGAAGTGGCGTTCGGCTTGCTGCCGCCCGCAATAGCCATTCCGCTTCTTCTGCTCGTCCAAAAACATCGAGCAATACGTGATCGCGGTATAATAAAAATCCTATTCGATTTCCTTCTACGACTTTCACTAACTCAGCTGCTTGTTGGGTCAACCGTACATCGCGTTGCCAAATCGGAACATGATTCGCTGCCGGATACACCTCATCAAATAACGTTTGAATCGGTTCAGAAGTCATATTTGCGGTCGTTTCTAATGAGACCGCTTGGAAGTAAAGGATTTCGCGAGTCGTTTTGTAACCCAGCCGTTGATAGAGAGACAGCGCCGCAACGTTCCCTTGAATGACTTCAAGTAAGCGAGTACCTTTTGCTTCCGCTTCAAATCGTTGCATCAATTCGGTCGCAACGCCTAACTTCCGAACGTGTGGGGCGACTGCGAGTCCACCACAACGTGTCTGCCATTTCGAATCGAGATAAGCAATCCCACTCAATACGACACCGACTGGCGTTTCGCCATCGTAAGCGACGATGGAACGAGACGGTTGATTTTGATCTCGTACGAGAAAGATGTCTTCGAACGTCTGCTCATCGAATTGAAACGGAATGATATAATCAGAAAAACCAGTCATAAACGCGCGATACAAATCTTATAGTGGCGGGTTTTGACGATATGTAAGTTGTGTCGACATATAATTCCTCTCTTCTAAATGAATTTACTTACAATTGAAGGAGACTCCTCATGAAAATCACACTAGACGATCGAAATGATACGCATCGACCAATTCTCGATACGATCACGCTACCGACGGACCAAGAAAAGTATACGACCCTGCCTAAAGACATGGATGATCCATTACCTGATGGCACTTATCCGATTGTCGTCCTCAGTACGAAACCGGTCGGAATGTTTTTACTCCATGACAATGAACGCGTCGCATCTTATACGAGCGAACCTCATGCCTTGCTCTTCTCCGCTTTCGCCATCAACTATGACGACCAAAGACAAGGTTACGCTAAAGCAGCACTCCACGAACTTCCGAAGTTCGTACAACAACAATTTCCTCATATTCGTGAAGTCGTTCTGTCGGTCAATCTGAAAAACGAAGCTGCTTTTTCCCTTTATACGCACGTTGGATGGGTTGATACAGGACGTCGCATCGATGGTCCGATTGGTGAGCAACGGATTCTCTCCTTATCGATTTGAGGCATCCATTCGTGTCAAACTCTCAAATACGTTTTGCCAGTAAGTCAGACGATGGGGGGCTAAATCGGTTTGTTTGATTCGGACAAGATGATTCGTCATAAGAGAGCGTCCCTCAATCGTACGCAAGCTTCCTTCTGTAAGCGCCAAAAGCTCGTTCCGGTTTACCGATACGATCTCCATCACTTCCTCGTCGTCAAAATGAATCGGCTCTCCTTGATAGACATAGCTATACGTATGTGCAAATTCGCGGTCGACAAACCCGTCCAGTTCAATCACATCCTCAAAGACACCAAGAGACGTGAGTTGCTCGAACCTCAAGGAGAGTCCGAGTTCCTCTTCGATTTCACGAATGCCATCAACAATCGTCTCGCCTGCAGTGAGGTGTCCTGCTGCGGTAATATCATATTTCCCGGGAAAATCCTTCTTTCCCATGCTTCTTCGCTGAAGGTAGATGAGGTCTTCTTTCCAGAGCCAGCAATGGAACGTCTCATGCCAATCCCCATCCAGATGAACTTGTTCCCGCTCTTTCACTCCTATTTTTTGATGATTGGCATCAAAAATCATGAGGAGTTCTTTCATGTGGACACCCCATTTTCTAGAAATCGAATTATTCCATTCGTCGCATCTAACTCGACTTGAATGCCAATCGGGAAGACATGCGATGGGAATGTGTGTCCAATATCAACGTTCGTTAGAATCGGGATGTTCGTATCTCCGATGACTTCGAGCAATAAATCATTGAATGAGAAGGGGGCCGATTGATCTTGAAAATGCTCATGTTTCCCAATGATCAGACCTGAAATCTCATCAAATACGCCAGCCAATTTTAGCATGCTGAGCGACCGTTCTTCTTCAGCCATCGTTTTGAACGAGTCTTCTAGGAATAAAATCGTTCCTTTCAAATCAGGATAATAATCTGATTTGAAAAACCCGGACATCGTATTCAAATTCCCTCCAATCAACGCCCCTCTTGCCTTCCCACCCTTTAGTGGGATCCACCCTTCATTCGGCTGCAATGTCTTGACGCGTTGTTGCGTTGACCAATCGAGCATCTCTTCGGTCCATTCATCAGGAATATGTAACTGAAACGGAGCGTTTCGTTCTAAGCAGAGAATGTCTTTGACATATTGCTCGCCCGCCTCAAACATTCCTCCATATTCCCCGAAAGAAGGGACGATCGCCGGTCCATAAAATGTAACGACTTCCGTTTTTGCATAACACGCCATCAAAATTGCCGTCACATCACTATAACCCATGATGATTTTAGGTTGACGTCGCAATTGCTCATAATCGATATACGGTAGTAATGAGTTCGAATTCGTTCCACCAATCGTACTGATGATCGCCTTCACTTCAGGATCATGTAAAAATGCGTTCAGTTCGTCCGCGCGATCTCGAATGGACGATGAACGAAATCCTTCTGTTTTATATGTACACATGCCCTCTTTCACCTTGAATCCCATTCGCTTGAGCTGTTCGACGCCACGTTGATAGCGTTCCTCAAATTGAACAGGTGCCGGAAAAGAAGGCGTAATGATTCCTATCGTATCCCCGACTTGCAGCTTTGGCGGTTTAATCATGATTCCCACTCCACTCCCTCGTAACATGGTTATGAACGCATTATACCGTAGGAGTGGTCAGCCATGCTTCAAAATAAATCAGGGTCTTCCGATAACGTTCTCACTTTCCGAACTTTTGCTGGTCGTCCTGTCCATCCGAGCGCCACAAAGAAAAAGGCCCCCGCCAGTAAGCCGAATAATGTGATTAATCCGATTTGTACGCCGAAAAATCCGTACTGTTCTCCTAATTTCACGAGTAAAAGTGGAGCGAATAGACAAATGAGGCTGAGTGAAAAGAGCCCACCTTTCACTCGACGTTTTGCATTACCAATTGTATACCAACCAAACGTGAGCCATACACAAGCCACCAAACCGAGTGTTCCCATCATCATCCACATTCGCCCACACCTCACCTTTTCGTTTTTCTTTCTATTCCCCATTTTTCTTATGATTCCTACTATTTTTTCAAGTAATGAGAGAATTTCTGGGTAAAGATACATTAGATGAGATGCGAAACGGGACGACAAAGGAGTGAGGTAGACATGAGTTCACGATTAACCTTTGCCTTAATCTTTCTCGGTCTTTTTTTAGTCGCCGTTTATTGGCTGAGCACGTGGAATGACAACATGGTCGAAGGACAGATTGAACGAGTCGATATCCCCCAAATATTGATTGAATCTACCGAATCCTCTGAAGAAGTCACATTGCGTGTCATCTTGATCAATGATCAAACCGAAGTCACTGGCATCGTCAACAGCGTACAAGGGCTACAGAGCGGCCAACTGGTAACAATCGAGGTCATTCCGACGAATTCGAACTTGAACATCGCGCGGACGATTGAAGTCATGGCACCATGATTTTTTGAAATGAAGCGTAACTTTTCCAGAACTGTGGAATATGACAACAGAATCCAAAAAGGAGTGGTCGGATTGATTTCAAACAAATTATTATCTGGAAAAGTAGCGTTCGTCACGGGAGCGGCCTCTGGAATCGGACGCGCCGCTGTCATTCGCTTTATTCAAGCGGGTGCGAAAGTCGCCATTCTCGACTTGAATGAGGAGGAGGCGATGCGTCTCGCTAGTCTTGTGGGGGAAGAGCGCGCCATCGGTATTCGTGTGGATGTGTCGGATGAGCAGGCGATGAAAGAAGCGTATGCACAGACGATGGATCGATTCGGTCAAATCGATATCGTCTTCGCGAACGCTGGACGAAACGGGGCCATCACACCGATTGAACATTTATCTTTAGAGGATTGGAACGGTGTCATCGAGACGAATCTCACCGGGACCTTCCTAACCGTCAAACATGCGATTCCACATTTGAAAGAGAAGGGTGGAAGCATCATTATCACTTCATCAATCAATGGCAACCGCTATTTTAAAAATTTCGGTTTCAGTGGTTATGCCACAACAAAAGCGGGACAGACCGGTTTTGCGAAAATGGCTGCCGCCGAACTCGCTCAATTTGGAATCCGGGTCAACTCCATCTGTCCAGGGGCCATCGATACAAATATCGATGATTCGACCAATCGTGACGATGCATTGCTTGAAGAAGTCGTTATTCCCATCGAGTATCCGCTCGGGAACCAGCCACTCGCCGGAAAGTCCGGTTCCGCCAAACAAGTCGCGGACGTCGTCTTGTTTTTTGCAAGCAACATGTCGAGCCATGTCACGGGCTCTGAGGTTTACGTTGACGGTGCGGAATCCCTCTTGTAATCGAAAAGCAGGTCGTCTCATCCGAGACGGCCTGCTTATTTGAGAATAGGACTTTTCATGACAGCTTTTTGGTAGAACGGCTGAAAACCGAGCCGTTCCATATTACGTCCAGATGCCGAATCGACTTTCGTCGTTACGGTCAAGACGTCACAGCCAAGCGCTTTCGCCTCGGCAATCCGTTCCAAAATGAGTTGCGTCTGATACCCTTTTTGCCGATATGCCGGGACGGTGCTCGTCAGAAACAATTCTCCAATTCCGTCTTGTATCGCTAAAATCCCACCTGCTACGACAGTATCCGCTTCTCGGACGAGATAGGCGTGATTACTCGGGAGTGCATAGAATCCTTTAGCCGTATCAATCGTTTCTTGAAGGATGGTTCCGGATTCGGCAAATCCTGCCGCAATCGCATGTGCCCACTCATGAATTGTTTCATTCTTTACTTTTTCGACCTGGGTCGTTGTAGAATCAGACGAATATTGTTTCAAATCCAACGTCCACACATCTAAAAAGTGATCGAGTGTGTAGTTACGCTCTTGCAACAAGCGGAGTAACGAGTCCTCTGCCAATGGACAAACTTCGATATGTAGACGTGATACGTTTTTCCCGCGTACCCACTTTTCCATTTGATGCAGATCATAAAAGCTTGTCGGTCGATTCAACCCGAATCCGACCGCAAAGCTCATATTCCCCATTTTAAACACGTGTCCTTTACCTTCTACGTGCAGTTCCGCACCTTCATAGGGAGGGGTTTGTTTGCGATGTCGAATGTAAGCAGACGTCCCCTCTGCTTTGATGCGCTCGATGCGTCGTGCCAATTCTAAACGTTTCACTTTGTTCCCTCCCTTGTCTTTTTTCATGTTGAGTGTAGCAGATCACGTTCGGATGAGATGACCGTACTGAATCATTCGTTCTCGTACAGAAGGAACGAGGTCCTCAGATCCTAACACGGCTTCCCATTCTTGTAACCTCACATCAATCACTTCATCCGCTTGTAAAGTGAGTTGTCCTAAGTCAATGGGGTTCTCGCATACGTAACAGTACAGATCCAAGAAATAGGTGCCCCGCTTAATCGTTGTCACGAACCGAAGTTGCTCAGGCAACACGCATAGCCCCAGCTCTTCTTTCAGCTCACGGACCGCACCTTGTCGACTCGTTTCTCCAGCTAAAATCGAGCCCCCAGTTCCTTCCCACAGAAGCGGGTACGTCTTGTCCGGATGGCGTTTTGATAGCAAGAGTCTCCCATCCGAATCGAACGTGAACACTTCGATGACCGTATGAAATGTATGCGGTTCTAGTTCATCCCCACGAAAATGGGTTCGACCGAGCAGTTGCCGATTTTCGTCGAGTAAATCCCACATTTCCCGCTTCATGGACGAATCTCATCAATCGTGAACGAAGAGGAGCCTTGAATCTCTTCGATAAAGTGTGAGCCAAACAACATGGCTGGGGTGAAACTTCCAGCAAGCATTCCGCCGGAGCCAAGTAATCGTTTGACGACGGCGAGTGCGCCATATACGGTGAAGGCATACGTGCTCGCAGTTTGAATGCGAACGATGATTTTACGGCCCCCCTCATTTGTTGCCTCGCCCCATACATACGTCGAGTTTTTTTCACGTTCGGCTTCATTTGGTCCCGATACGTTCTCATCGACATAGCGGAGCAATCGTTCCTGCACCGCCTCTTTTCCAAGAATCGGGCTGAACCAGGACAAAGCGCGTGCCAAATAAGCGGCCGCTGTCGGGACCGGCACCCACGTCGTAATATTTGGGATGTCCGTCGTATAATAGGCGGTCGAAACATCTCCCCAAGGAATCGCGATGGCGGTACGGCTTCCACGTCCGAAATCAATCGTTCTTCGTTTTGCCCCGATTGGGAATGATGATAGTTTCCCGTTCACACGTTCCATACTGCTCGATCCAAGACCACGGACAGCCGTTTTCATCGTACCTGGAGAAATACCAGCTGCCGCCGAAAATCCGAGGGCGAGTGTCGTCGCATCCGGCAAAAGTTCCCGTAATTTTCGTGCGACACAGTCTGTTGGGATGACATCAAACCCAACACCGGAACATAAAATCACACCACGTTCTTTGGCTTGAGCCGCTCGCTGTTTAGAATGGACATATTCGAACACGTCGATTTCCCCGGTAATGTCTAAATAATGTGTGCCCGTTTCCAGACATGCCTCAATCATCACTTGGCTCGTATCCGTGAACGGACCCGCACAGTGAAGTACCAAATCCACATTGTGAAGCGCCTCGATTGCCGCTTCGCGACTTAATGCAAATATTGCTGTCTCGCAGTCGAGCTCGTCCCCGAGGCGATGAATCTCACGTCCGTTCCGACCGGCAAGAATCGGACGCAATCCGTCACGGACAGCCTGTCGGGCAATCAGTTCCCCCGTATAGCCATTCGCCCCATAAATCATCCATTTCATCTTGAAACCTCCTTGTATGAGTTTGTCCATGTTCGTTTCCCTAAATCGAGTTGAATCGAACGAAGAAATCTTGAACGACTCCAATCAGATATACACTCCCCATCGCAACGAGCCAGCATCCAATCGGGATGAAAAGATTTTTGATTACCACTCGTTTCGTCACATCGATCTGATTCATCAATCGACGATCAATCAGGAAGAACAAAACGGCTGCGAGCAGACTCAACCATGACAAGATGAGTCCAAATAGAATATGTAAAACGAACGAAATGAACAACTGTACGCGTTCCGAATTGAATCGCTTTGCGACCCAATCACTAAACCACGATGTCACGACGCCATATGTAAAAATGATGGGAAAACTATAAGCCATGTAAACCGTACATAATAATAGAAATCCAGATACGCTCTCTAAAAATGAAGTTTCCACAAGTGTTTGTTGCGAAAATTCAACAATGCTTAATAGAAGCGCATAGATGGGCACAGTCCAGGAAGCCGCGATGATTTTTCGTTTCACCATCGAATCCCTCCTTTCTTTCCATTCTTCTCCACTTTAGCGCAATCCACTTGAAAACGCACAAAAACCAGCCTGAATTCAGGCTGGCTTCGCGATTTGTTAATTGTTTGCAACTTCTCCGGCTTTCGTGCGGACCGATTGCATCGCTTCCGTCCACGGAAGGAGTTGGTCGAGCATGTCGTTGACCGATTGTGCTTGCACATCTTTCGGTGCGAAATGCGTCCCGTTCTCGAAGTCCGTGAAGAGTGAGAGCGCAGGATGGACACGTACGTGAGCGATTGACAATTCACTCAAGATGCCACGTAAATGTTCCGTTGCCCGTGCTCCACCGACAGAACCGTATGAGACGATTCCAGCTGCTTTGTTGTTCCATTCGACACGTAAGTAGTCGAGTGCGTTTTTAAGAGATGCTGAGATGGAATGATTGTATTCTTGGACGATGAAGATGAATCCGTCCATTTGCGCAATTTTCTCCGACCAGGCTGCTGCGCCTGATGCGTCTTGGCCAGCTTCACCGAGAAGCGGCAAGTTGTAGTCTGCGATGTCGATGACTTCATAGTTGGCATCGCCACGTTTGTCGGCGAGTTCTTTCACCCATTCCCCGACTTGTGGACTGACGCGACCTTCACGAGTTGATCCGAGTACGATTCCGATGTTTAACATAGTAGTTCCTCCTTGGTTATGTTGTGATGCATCTGATTTTCCAAATAAGCGATTCAAGAAACTCATTTCATGCCCTCATATTCTTTCTCAAATGTTTTCGTGCTTCTGACTGTATCGATTGGTCGTACCATCGCCTCGATTTGCGAACGTTTCGCTTCGAGGAACGGCGGGAGTGACAACTTCTCACCGACCGTCTCGTACGGCTCGTCTCCCATGAATCCAGGTCCATCTGTCGCCCATTCGAACAAGATTTGCGGCGCGACACGTGCATAGGATGATTCAAAGAAGAAGCGATCGACGTAGCCAGAAGTCGGCAAACCGAACTGTTGGAGACGTGCTGTCCATTCATCGAGGACGCTGCGGTCTTCGACACGAAATGCGACATGGTGCACGGTACCGAACCCTTGACGCGCTTGTGGAGATGTCTCGTCGTGAATGACGATCACTTGCGCTCCGTTTCCACCTTCACCTCCTTCAAAGAGATACACATCACCTTCTCGCCCGATCTCTTTAAATAGCATCACTTGCTCCATCACTTGTTTGAAATATGTGATATCGGCGATGCGAATAAAGATTGGACCAAGTCCCGTGATCGCGTATTCAAGCGGGATTGGACCGTTCTTCCACGGCTCGCCCGACGCGATGCCTTCGTTGAACTCATCCGAGATGAGTTGATACGCCTGCTCATCAAAGTCGATGAACGAGAGCGTCTTCTTCCCGAACTGTTCTTGAATCCCTTCGTGCTCGACACCGAGACGGTCGAATCGACGGACCCAATACGTCAACGCTTCATCTGTCGGTACGCGGAACGACGTCTTCGCGATCTCATTTGTTCCGTGCTTACCTTTCGGGATACCTGGGAAGTCGAAGAAGGTCATGTCTGTCCCCGCCTTCCCTTTATCGTCCGCAAAGAATAAGTGATACGTTTGAATGTCGTCCTGGTTGACCGTTTTCTTCACTAAGCGCATCCCAAGAATATGGGTGAAGAAATCATAGTTTTTTTCGGCACTACTCGTGATTGCCGTGACGTGGTGAATTCCTTTTACGTGGTTCATCGTTCTCTCTCCTTTTATATCTTGATTTCAAGATACATGATTAAAATTTTTTGCGGCTTCTGCCCGCTTCCCAATTTGTTTCAACTGTTCAATCGTCTCTGTTAGAGATAATCCTTCAAACAATACATTCATATGCTCCGTATGCTTCGGAAAAATATCTTGCATCAGGCGCTCTCCGTCATCCGTTAGCGCCGCATATGTGATGCGGCGATCGCTCGGACAAGCTTTTCGGACGAGATACCCTTTCTCCTCTAATCGGTCCACGACATACGTCATGCTTCCGCTCGAGAGGAGAATTTTCTTTCCGATGACTTGAATCGGTTGATCCCCTTTATGATATAAAAACTCGAGTACGGCGAACTCGGTCGCGTTCAATCCGTAAGACGCCACTTCCTGCTTCACCAGGTCTTGTAACGACTGAGAGGCGCGCAACAGCACAGTAATTGTCTTCAATGCATCAGATGGTTCCATCTGTCTCCCTCCTTTGTCCAAGAGAGCCATTAACTTAAATTCAAATATCTTTAATTCGAGATAAATATATCACGTGATGATTTTGTCGTCAATCGATTTGATTAAAAAAATGAGACGGGTTGTTTCCGTCTCATTCCCCTCGCCGAATCACAGCCATCTCACGACCGAATCGATGGCCTTCATCAACGAATCCTAGGCTTTCATATAAGTGATGCGCTGCCTCATTCTCAGGGTGATAGCCGACGACAATCGGTTTCTCTGCGCCAATTTCTTCAAGCATCAGCTCTGTCGCTTGTCGACCAATCCCTTTGCCTTGATGAGCATGGTCGATCATGATTCGGTAAATCCACCATGCATCCAATTCTTCCGGCTCCGTGTTGTACATGAGGAAGCCGACCATCGTCTCTTCCTCATAAATCGCACGCGGGCGTAGCGTCGGTTCATACATCGCTTGAAGTAACGAAATCGCATTCGGCTCCATATAAGACTGTTGCTGTTCACTTAATGCCAGTTGACAGCATGTATACCAATTTTGTGCATCGATCGGACGTAATGAAATCATGTCATTCTCCTTTAGTCATATATCTCATTTAAGTTTCTCGCATAGAATGCGATGGCACGGCGGTACCTTGCGATGCTCTCGTCCGGCTTCGGGCTAGCGAGCAGCTCGAGTAACGCGCCCGTCGCCTCTTCATGGCGACCGACGTTATAATGCGTCATCGCCTGAAACACCTTGAGCGCCCCGTGATTCGGGAATTGCTCAATCGCCTCTTCAAATAACTGTTCCGCCTCTGCGTATCGTCCGAGTGCCCGATACGTACTGCCGAGTCCGAGATACGATTCGACCAACTCTTTCCCCGTCAACCCGAGTCGGATAGCCCGCTCATAATGCGGTACGGCTTGACGTTCTTCCCCGAGCGAGTCATAACACCAGGCACAATATGCATGAAGTCTCGGATTCTTCTCATCCTGTCGTAAGAGCGATAAGAACAGTTGCTTCGCCTGTTCGAGCTGTCCCTCTTCATGGAGGCGAACGGCTCGATCAAACTCACTTTCCTCTATCACGTCGGTTCCCTCCTGTACGAAATCTTCGTCTAACCAAGATTGTAGTGTTTCGTAATACTTGCCGATATGTACCCCATCAACGAGTGCATGATGGGCTTGAACGGATAACGGCATAACCAGACGCTCTCCTTGACGCTCGAACTTGCCCCAGGCGATGCGTGGCACGCTATCGTCTTGTTGCTGATGCGTCGGATGCATGATGCTCGTGAACGTGACCCACGGGACGCTCGTGATATACAGCAAATCGTCGGGCTCGTCATCCCCGACCACGACTTCATCAGCAGCTCGCTCCATCCGCGTCGTCACTTCCTGTAAGAACGTCGGTAAATCTTCATGGAACGTGGCCGCACAAAAGTTGAAGACACCCTCGTCTAACATGACCGTGAACGAAGGATGGACCACCTCGTGTTCGACAACCTCTTCTCCACGGATTCGATAGCGTAATTCCGGAATCGCGTTCGCCGCTCTCACAGCACCATATAAAAAGAGCTTGAAGAACGATTGATTGCTCGCCTTGGCATATGTATAGAGATTTGTCACATCCACGTTCGCCGTCACGTTGAAATGTGGCGCGTCAAACGCTTTAAAAAACTCAAAGTGCTTACGTCGTGCCCACGTCTCGATTTCAATTCTTTTCATAAAAACTCCCCCTCCTACGCTCTTACTGTAGCAGAGAGAGTTTGTTCGCTCATAGTTTTTGTTTTAACTGTTCGTAATGTCCTTTTGCCAAATCAAAGTAGACGAAGTCTCCACGTTTGATCCGTTTGAGCGTCGCTTCAAACTCACGCCATCCCCGCTCGACTTGTTCAGGCGTCAATTCGCCGCTCTCAGTCGCCGCTTTGAACTCATCCTCATCTTTTTTGACGATATCCCCGTTCGGAAATACGAGGATATCGAGCAACAAGTCGTCCATGTACGGAATGCCATTTTCGTCGCCGATTCGGTCGACGAGGTCGATATACCATTGCACGATTTCACCGTCAGGGTTGAACATGACCGTCACACCGAACGGTTCATTGTCCGGGAAATATTGGAGCCAACCAAACCCGGCATCTGCCACGATGAATTCTTCGCCGTTATGCATCTTATATTGAGGTGCCCGAACCTCATCGATTTGGAATAAGGCGACGACGCCTGAAAATTGTTCCGTCTGAACACGAACTTGCGCGTAGCGGTTCTTTAAAATCCGTTCCCAGTCTCGTCGATTCGCATACTTTCGTTTTGCCATATGGATCTCCCCTTTGGTCATCTCTGTATATGATACAGTTCGCCAGAAGAAGGAAAGTTCCTTGTTAGTCATACAGGTTGTGCTGATTGAACCAGACGAAATGGCTTTGCTTCAAGCGTTTCCGCTCGACCATACGTACGAACGCGTCTGTCGAGATGAAGCGGTTCCCGGGATGGAGGTCGGCCAACATCAAAAGGATGAGGCGTGAACCTCGTTCCCCCTCTTGAAGAGAGATATGCTCCATCTTTCCCTCGCCATTGAAGCGATTGATGAACAGTTCGACTTTACACTCCTCTTTTAACAGACGAGTCGTCACATATGCGACCTGGCTGATGATCGACTCAAAGTCGTGATGCAACGTGTAGCCAGATGGTCCACTCAAATCAACTGCGAATGTGAACGTGTCGAGCGACGTCTTTTGAAAGACTTTCGATTGGACTCGTCCAAGTTTCGCCGTCGCGACCCAGTCAATCTCTTTGACCGGTTCTCCTTCATAAGACTTTGACCCTAGAACCTGCAGTGGATTCCGTAGCGGCGATGCGGTCAAAGGTCGGTCCCCGAGCGCTAAACGTTTCGTGCCGACGGGTGGGTGTAACGTGAGCGACGGCAATACCGTCCATCGCTTCTCGATGGGGCACTCAAGAAGATACGTCCCGAGATGAAACGGGAGCGGAACAGCGAGTACGCATTCTTCGATATAAGCTGGTCCCCGAAATTCGGCCTGAACGCGGAGCGAGTGACGGGCCTGGTCTGTTCGTATCGACATATCTAAACTATTTGGGGAACGGTCATGGTCTGGAAAGCTGAGCGCCGTATTGGATTTCAGTCGAACACGAACCGGAAGTCCGAGTCGTTCGAGGGTTTCACTTCCATCTAACATCACTTGCACTTCCGTCTCATCCCCAACAAAGAGAAGAGATTCGTGTGTATGTATATGAAGACGAAGGGCTCGCTCTAACTGTTTCCGCGTCCGTTCGAAGAACCAGACGATGCCCGCAAGTAAACAAAGGGCATATCCGACAATCTCCATGTACGGGACGAATACGAGAATCACCCCAACGAATCCATAAACCGGAATCCATTGTTTCTGTAGGGCGTTATGTGTCGAGAATGTCATCATCAACCCTCGACCGGCACAGAAACGGTGTCTAAGATGTAGCGGATGATGTCCTGTTTCGTCGATTTGATGCCTCCTTCAAGCGTCAACGTCAAACGATGGGACAAGACATAAGGTGCCACGGCTTTCACATCTTCCGGAATGACGTACAATCGATCGTTCAGATAGGCATAACTTTGAGACGTTCGCATGAGCGCAATGGCTCCGCGTGGACTGACACCGACCTCGACGGATGCATGTTCCCGGGTCGCATGGACGAGCCCGAGTAAGTAATCGAGGACATCATCTTGGATCGATACTTGCTTCACTTCCTCCTGAGCACAGCGTAACTCGTCTAACGTCGCAACCGCCTCTACGGTTTTCCTCGTTTGGCGCATCACTTGTAAGAGGAGTTCTCTCTCTTCCGCAACATCAGGATAACCGACTGGAATCGAAATCAAGAAGCGATCGAGTTGGGCATCCGGTAACGGGAACGTCCCCGCTGATTCGATCGGGTTTTGCGTCGCGATGACGAAAAATGGTTTCGGCATCGGATACGTCTCTCCCCCGATGGAGACTTGTCGTTCTTCCATCGCCTCGAGCAAGGCGGACTGCGTTCGTGGGACCGCTCGGTTGATTTCATCGATCAAGACGATATTCGCAAAGATCGGTCCTCGTCGATGATCGAACGTCTGCGTCTGCATGTTGAAATAGTCTGCGCCGATTACGTCAGACGGTAACAAGTCGGCCGTGAACTGGATGCGAGAGAATGCCCCATCAAAGCTGGCCGCAATCGTCTTGGCCAGTAACGTTTTTCCCGTACCCGGTACATCCTCTAACAAAATGTGCCCTTCCGCGAGTAACGCCGTACAACAGAGACGCACGACATCCTCTTTTCCTAAATACACCTCGTTCAACTGTTTGATGACTCGCTCCATGCCCATGATATGACCTCCATTTTTTGTCTTAATCAAACTTTACCTTTTTATGGTAAGATAAACAACAAATAGTCTGAACATTCAAAAAGGAGGTAACTTCTTGCGCTGGACGAACAAGTTTTTTCTCATGATTGCCGCCACACTTCTCGTCACCTTTACAATGATGGTGGTTGCGACCGGGGTATTCGAATGGCTCTATAACCCGGAAACGATACCGGTCGAGGAAAATAATAGTCCCCCGACTGATCTCCTATCGGATGAGGATGATGGCATTTTAATTGGTGAATCCAAAGCAGATTACCCGTTTGAATTGGATCCTCAAAAAGGAAAACATCACTTTTTTGAGAGAATCACGGAATCTGGAGAATCAACACGACGAAATCTCGGGTTATTCGTCGCTTTGATCGCATTCTGTTGCTTCAGTTTCTATGTCTATCGAAAACGGAAGCAACTTTTGGCGCGTACACGAAGCATCGATTCAAGCATAGACTTGTTCCAACAAGACGTGCAGAACCAGAACGATTCGTCTGTTTCAACGCTCACAGCGTTCACAAATATCCCGATTCGCGATGCGCTAATCACATTTAACCAATCTCTCGTACCCGCCAAGCGGTTGCGTGCCCATGAGACATTGCAAGAGTGGTTCCAACGCATCGATTTACCGATGAATCCTTCCGTTTATCATGCGGTCCGCTACGGCACCTCCTCAGGTGTGACGATTTCTGAAGACGATACACTTCACTTCAAGAACACACTCGATTCCTACACAACACGTCCTCACCCCGAGTGAGAATGTGCACAGGTTCTGCTTTTTCACAACGAATGATAAAATGGTGGAAAATGTAAGTTGAGGGGATGAAATCATGAGGCGATGGACGATTTTCGGATTAAGTGCACTTTTACTGACGGGTTGTACGGATACAGTGGCAGACAATCCGATTCCGATCGAATCACCGGATGAACCCATCACAGAATGGACGCGCGAAGACTTTAAAGACGTCTATGACCAATATGAACAAACGAAACCGCTCCTCGTTGCGCTCGAGCAACAAGGCATCAAACCGTTTCGGGAGACGTTCGAACGCGTCATCATCGCCGGAAACGGCCTCGAGCATACGTATGCGGATATTTACCCATTCAAGCTCGATGACGGGACGTATGCCACCATTTTCGACAGTCAGGACGGAACGGTGATCAACGGCTCTGAATCGGTCACTCCGCTATTTTGGCAGGAGGAATCCTTCCTTCAATACGTTGAAGAGATTGAAAATCGAAAATTCGGTACAAGTGCCCCACCTACCGATGTCGTTCTCACGCAGAATGAATTCCAAGCGGTCTATGACCGCCACGCCTACACGTCAGCCCTTCTCGTCGAACTCGACGAAGCGGGCGTCGAACTGGCAAGGGATCCAATCGATGACGTGATCATCGCCGGGGATGGCGTGACGGAAGTCACTGCCGACTTGTTCGTATTCGATGTCGAGAACGGATATGCCATCGTATATGATCAGGATGGAGAAATTTTAAAAGGTCCCGAATCCATCTCACCGCTCTTTTGGAACGAGAAGGACTATGAGGACCTGTTAGCCAAAAATGAAAGTTAATCCGTGTCACATTGTAACTTACGATATTCCAGCAACAACTTGAGCCATTGTGCCGGTTTGTCGCTGGAATCTTTTTTGTCCCGGCGATGTGCCGTGACGTATGTGTGCCATGAGATCGCCCGATACACGCATCCCAATTCCTCGGCAATCTTCATTTGATGCTCGAGTACTTCTTTTGGCGCGACGTGTGCCCATTCTTTCAAATAAATCTTGCGAAACTCTCGGATTTTCTTCATCCATAATGTATCGTCCTCTTCCGGCAATAAATCGAACAAGGCGTTCCAAAAGACACGCATGCTAAAGAACGGATGGGTGATTGTCGCGTCTCCCCAATCAAGGATCATCGGTAGATTGCTTTCAGGCTCCCAGAAAATATTCCCTCCATGCAAATCTCCGTGGTCAAGACTCATTGGAATGCCGCTTTCTAATTCATCGCACATCGACAGTAGTTCAGGTTTTAGCGAAATGATTGTTTCTCGCTGCTCTCGCTTCATCCCTAGAGTCATCTCAACAAGTGTTGACTCGATTTCCTGCTTTAAAATAGCCGGACGACGATCTGGAACCCCCATTTTTAGAAGTCGCTCCGTTTCACCACTCATTTGTTGCTGTAACTTGGCGTACTCCCGTAGCGCAACCTCATACTGTACCTGATCGGGTGTATCACGTAACGGGTGACCGGGGATTTCGCGCAAAATGAACCATGGATGAATCGGATGAACAGCGACTACGTCTGGCACGAGTTGAGGGAATATGTGAGCAAGATGTTGTGATAATACTCCTTCACTCTGACTGATGGAAGTGACCGCTTTGGCATAGACGCCATACCCATGCACCAGATACGTCAAATCCATATCTTTTTCGACATACCATGTTTCATTCGAAATATATTCATCAATCCACTGATCAAACGTGTGCTTGAGATCAGTGTTTTCCCAGAAAACAGATGGTTGTTCCATATTCGTCTCCTTCCAATTTATGCTATACTCAAATCAATAAACGACCACTAGGGGAGCCTTCGGGCTGAGACGGCATCTGCCGGACCCTTTGAACCTGATCTGGCTCATACCAGCGTAGGGAAGTGGCTTGGGATACGTCTCTGTATGTCCACGCCATCTTTCCGTCTGGAAACGTGGCGTTTTTATTTTGAAAGGAGACTATTCATGCGTATTCAACAACTCACTTGGATGGCAATGCTCGTCGCCATCGCCGTCGTCGGCTCGATGTTCATCTCGATTCCTACAGGTGTCGCCCGCGCTTATCCGATTCAACATATGGTGAACGTGATTGCCGCAGCTACCGTCGGCCCAATCGGAGCTGTCCTCGTCGCTTTCGTGACCGGACTCATTCGCGTCATGACCGGCACAGGGTCACTGCTCGCGTTCCCCGGTGGCATGATTGGTGCATTTCTTGCTGGTATGTTCTTCGTTCGTACGAATCGCGTTTATGCTGCCGCACTCGGAGAAATCATCGGAACCGGTGTCATCGCCTCGTTGATTGCCGTCCCGTACGCAAAACTGTTAATGGGTTCGACGTTCGGTGCCTTCTTCTTCGTTCCAGCGTTCCTTGCCTCTAGTTTGACGGGCGCGCTTCTCGGTTGGCTCGTCTTGTCGCGCGTGAAACAATTGCGACCGAGCGTACTCAAATAAAAGCTCCCTTTTTGGATGAAAATGGTAAACTGTAGACAACGTCTATAAGGAGGAGTTTTATGTCACGTTTCAATCAACTTGTAGCGGGTGGTATATTGTTGTTTTTGTCCGGGCTCTTATACACGCTCGAACGCATTGCACTCTACACCCGTTGGAGCGCCCAAATCTCAACAGGAAGCTGGCCGGAAGAACCGACGTTTATTGATCCATTTTTTCAAAACGGATTCATTACCCTATTTTTGTTCGTTGCTATTTACTTCTTCTTGACAGCTATGAATGTCACGCAAAAAATAAGTCCATCCGAGAATCCGACCGACTCATGACGGTCGGGTTTTCGTGTGATAAACCCAAATCGCCTCACCGTTCCATTCATCAATTAAGCCGCTGTCGACAAAGCCGTTCTTCGCATAAAATCGTTTCGCGGCTTCATTCTCTTGATGGAGACTGAGGATGATATCATCCACGTCGTATTGTGTCTGGATAAATTCCACTGCGATGTGTAGACACTTCGTTCCGACGCCTTTCCCTTGTTCATGTTGATCAATCATGAAGCGATCGAGCCATACATAACGTTCTGTCTCGTTTTCCGCCCCGACCATCATGAAGCCAACCGGCCTCTCGCCTTCATAAAATGCAAAGCTCTGCCAATCGTATTTCGTATCCTCAGTCATCTCTTGAAGCGATTCGGCATTCGTCTCGATGAACCGGGATTGTTTCTCGTCCACTGTCAGGGCGATGACCGCCTCTCGATTGACTGCATCAATCTGTTGAATCCTGATCTCATTTACTTTCATATGTTCACCTCATTCATTTCCTATCCTTTTCTCTCTTTCATACGCTTTCTCCCGTAAAAAGTTTCTTCTCCCGTATCTTCGAAAGCTTGCATTCGTTACACTAGACGTACGAGACCCGGATGGACATACTCTCGGAAGATTTGACTTCCCCATTCCACCGTAATCGCGTGAACGACCTACAAACGAAAGGAAACAACTAATGAAACAAATCCACCATATCTGTATCCAAACACCAGACTATGCCGCATCGAAGTCATTTTACGAAGCGCTCGGTTTTGAACTTGTCCAAGAGTCTCCAAACTTCCACACGCGTGACTTCAACAGTTGGCTCAAGCTCGGTGATTTTTATATCGAGCTCCAGACTGCTAAAACGGATGAAACGTTACAAGACTATTCGAAACATGCGGCCGGTCCCGTCCATTTCGCCCTCTATGTGGATGATCTCGAAGCGGAAGTCGCACGACTCGAACAGCTCGGTGTCACGTTCTTGCCGAAGCACGGTGGCAACATCTATTTCGTCGTCGACGGTCATTTAAGTAAACTGAAAGCACCGGAAGGAACCATCATCGAACTGCGCGATACGTTTCTGATTAACTGAGGCCCTGTGCCTCTTTTTAATTGGACACATCTTCACGTTTCCCTCACTCGTCTCATCGGGAATGGGTATGAAAAGGATGTGTTGTTCATGATCAAATATCTCGATTATTGGAGCTACTTGTCACTCTCTCTGGCAAAGCTCTTCTTTTTTAGCTGGTTGACCGCGACGGCGTTCGACTTCTTATTCTTCCTCATCAATTTGGCGACGATTCTACTCCTGACGAGTTGGGTACTCGCCGTGTCTTATCCGATCCGCCGATGGATTTTATACGTTTCTCTGTTCCTGCATAGTACCTTGCTCGTCTCGGACGTCTGGTACTATCGCTATTTTGAAGACTTATTATCCGTCGCCTTACTATCTGATATCGGGCAGATGGGAGATGTCGGGGGTGGCTTCTTGACGCTCATCCGCCCAATCGATGCGTTCTTCTTCATCGACCTCATCATCTACGGTTTGATTTTGCGTTATATGAAACGTCGTCCTGTCCGTGAAGGAAAGCAGAACGGAAGACGGTTGGCGTTCGCTGGCTTCACACTCGGATTTCTTCTCTTCACAATCCCGCTCACCCTCAGTTATCAGCGTGGAGAAAAGTGGATTGCAGATGACCCGATCTCGAATATGCGTGAATATTATCATCTTGGATTTTGGGGGTATCACGCGATGGATGTCGCTCGAGGGGTCGAACGTGCCATGGGATGGAACGAAGCCCTGACAGACGAGGAGCGTTCTCAAATTCAAGCACTCTCTTATCAAGAATTAAATGCCCCAAGTCCAGATACGAACGTCATCGTCCTACAACTCGAATCATTTCAAACATCCGTCATCGATCAACAGATTAATGGACAGGAACTGACCCCGAATTTGAACCGACTAAGACGCGACATGCTTTATTTCCCGAACGTGTATCATCAAACGCATGAAGGGCGAACGTCCGATGCAGAGTTCATCGTCAATACGTCGCTCTATCCTGTCAAATCCGGTTCCGTTTACACGCGTTTCCCGGGAAATAAGTTTAATACGCTTGCTCAATCATTGAATGAGGCGGGGTATGATACAGCAGCCATGCATGCATTCCGGAAAGACTTCTGGAATCGGGATGACTTTTATCAAAACACCGGATTTAACCATTTCTTTAGTGGCAAAGACTACCCCGACCAAGGCATTATCGGAATGGCACTCAACGATCAGGAGTTCTTAAATACGTCGGTCGGATTTATGGAAGAGTTGGATGAACCATTTTACGCATTTTTAGTCGCATTGACGAGTCATACCCCGTACGATATTCCAGAAGACGAGAAACGGTTAGACCTGTCAGAAATTGACGATCCCCTTCTCGAAAACTATTATCATACCGTTCATTTCGTCGATGCGGCGGTCGGTCAGTTCATCGAACGATTGAAACAAGATGGGCTTTGGGATGAGACGCTTCTCGTCATGTATGGTGACCACGATAGTGGTCTGACGGCACCAGGAGACAAAATGGCCTCCATCGTAGAAGTGGACTCGACGGTTGACGCGTTTCAACTTGACCGTGCTGTCCCTCTCTTCATCAAACCCCCTGGCTTGACGACAGGAGAAGTCATGCAAGCGAGTGGTGGGCAAATCGATATCGCCCCGACGATCCTCGATTTACTTGGGATCTCTCCGGCATATATGCTTGGCGACTCCTTATTGAATGATACGCCAAATCTGACCGTCTTTCGGACGGGCGCATTCCGATATGAAGATTATTACTATGAACCAGACTTGACCGAGCGTGCTGGTAACGGCACATGCTATTCCATTGAGACGGAAGAACAAGTCGCATTCGATCGATGCGCCCCATATATCGATCGTGCGACGAGTCAGCTCCGTCTCTCGGATACAATCATCGAGAAGGATGCCCTCTCGCAAATGAGTCCATGAAAAAGCTCCCGAGCATTTGTCTCGGGAGTTTTGTTTAGTAAGCTTTACGCAACGTTGCGATATCGAGTTTTTTCATGGGGAGACATGCCTGTACGACCTGTTCAATCTGCTCTTGTGAACCTACCGTCATCATCTCTTCCATTTCCCACGGAATGATTTGCCACGAGACGCCGTAGCGATCCTTCAGCCAACCACACTCCTCCGCTTCCGGTACAGCCGATAGTTGCTCCCAGTACGCATCGACTTCATTTTGTGTCTCACAAAAAGCAATGAGCGACTGGGTCTCGTTAAACGAGAATTCATGATTTTCATTACTGTCCATCACGACAAATTCTCGACCGGATAAGACGAAACGAGCATAGTTGATTTTCCCGTCAAGCTCGTCCCCGTCTTCTTTCGTGTATCGTACCGTATGCCCGTCCAATACATACGAATCTTTGAAAATAGAGATCCAATCGTTCATCGCCGCTTCGGCGCGACCGAATGCTTCTTTGACAAACAAGAGGCATGGCGTCACGAGCTGGATGTCCATCCCCCCATCATGCATGATTTGCCAAGAAACTCCGTAGCGGTCCTGCAACCATCCATAGCGCTGGCTGAAGTCGTACGTGTCTAATGGAATCAAGATATCCGCTCCGTCAGATAATCGTTCCCATAGCGCATTGATCTCTTCTGTCGTCGCAAGCGACACCATATAGGAAATGGACGGATTCCGTTCTTGCGCCGTGCCTCCCCCTAGCAACTGAAAGAACTGTCCAGCGAGCGATAACGTCACAATCGTCGTCTCGCCTGCTGGTGAACTTGAAAATTTCGTCGTATAGTCGACAAACGAATCTGGAAAGATGGATACATACCACTCGGCAATCTCTTCAACGTCCTGTTCAAACCAAATACATGGAATCACGGGTTGTGTAATCATGAGAATGTCTCCTTTCAGACTTCATGCAAACGATAGACCTCACGGACGGCGAGAAGCTCTCCGGCTTCATCACGATACGCCTGATAGTGCGACGAATGGATATGGTGATCGAGCGCATCTTCGTCTTGATACTTTTCATGGAAGACAAACGTACCCGGCTCATCAATCGCCTCGTGGAGAACGTATGCAAGACACCCTTCTTCTGCTCGTGACGGTGGAATCACACGGTGTAGCGCATCACGTAACGCCTCTTCTTTTCCGGGATGAGCTTTCAAAATTGCGGTAATGACGATTTCCATATCATATTCCTCCTTCAATAATGGACCTGCCTTTCTGTTCCCGAATCCACCACAATCTATCCCCAAAAAACGGATATCTCATCATACGAGACATCCGTTTCTACTTATGACTTTTTCTTTTGTCGGAATGGCCACCAGACACCTTCGCCAAATGAAATCGTAATGGCTGGGATCAAGAGGGGCAACACAATCAAGCCGTACAATAACAAACCGGTGATGACGATCGTCGCAATCTGGACGAGACTGAGCACGCCTGACGGAATCATGGCACCGAACGTCCCGGCGAGGATGACAGCCGCGGTCATGATCACGGTCCCCATCTTCGTCATCGAGTGGATGAGCGCCTCACGGACCGTCTTCCCATTGATCGTCTCTTCCCGGAATCGATCTAACAAGAAGATGGAATAGTCAATTCCAAGGGCAATCAACATGACAAATCCAAAGAACGGAACGGCCCAGCTAATCCCGTCATAGCCGAGTCCTTCTACAAAGATCAGCTCTGTGATTGCCGCTGACGTATAGTACGTCAAGAGTAGCGAAGCGATCATATAGAGTGGCATGATCATCGAACGGAATAATGCGGTCAAAACGATGAACAACGTCACGAGCATGATGGCTACCGTTCGATTGAAATCATTCGTCGATGTTTCATTTAAATCGCTATTGATACTTGAGATACCAGCATATCCAATGGTCGCATCCGCATACGGTGTTCCCGTCACGGCACGATTCATCGTCTCTTTGATTGTCTCGACGGTATCAATCGCTTCTGGGGAATACGGGTCCATCTCTAAGACGACCTCGAGCTGAGTCGCCATTCCTTCATCGAAGACATAGCGTTCGACTGCAGGTGAGAACTCATCTGATGTGAGCGTCCCTTCCGGAAGATACACGCCTGTCTCCCGAAGCGCATCTGCTTCACTCAACTGTTGTAAGAACGAAACGGCTTCGCCGAGACCAGACTCAATTTGTCCTAGCCCGTCGTTCGCTTCCGCGACACCTGTCGCCAGTTGCGCTAACCCGCTACCAAGTTCACCGACCTGAGAACCTTGTGCATTTAATGCGGACGCCGCTTCGTTGATTCCTGACTCAATTTGTGTGAGGCCAGCTGATACTTGACCGAGCTGTCCGACTGCGGCCGGGATGTTTTGAGTCGCTGTCAATCCTTGCCCAATGAGACCAAGTTGACCATTCAACTGATTCAGCCCCGCTGCTGCTTCTGCAAGCGGTGCCCCAGCATTGGTTGAACCGCTTGGTAGTTGTCCAACGATCCCGTTCAATCCTTGCTCAATCTCATCCAATCCAGTTTGAACATCCCCGAGACCCGTCTGCGCTTCAGACAAGCCATCGCTGACTTCACCGAGTTGTGTGTCGACATAAAAATCGTCGATGACTTCACCAGTCGGGCGTGTAAGCGCACGGACACCATTCACGCCTTCGACTTTTTCAAGCTCACTTGCAAACTTTTCGATGTAAGCAACATCTGATTCTGTAATGGGTTGATCTTGTTTCAAAATAACTTGCACCGGAAGGGATTCCCCTTGACCGAATCCTTCAGAGATCAAATTCAGCCCACGAACCGAATCGTAACCGTCTCCAATCTCATCGACGGTATTGAACGAACGATCATCGTCATACGTGAATAGGACCGGCACCGTAATCAATCCAACGACCAAAATCGATACGAACGGACGATTGACCGACAATCGGCTCAAGCTAGCCCAGAGCTTGCTGTCATGGTGTTCGCCTGCCTTCTTCGATGGCCAAAACAGTCGCTGCTTGAGCGTTGCCATAAAGAATGGAACGACCGTGAAGAGAATCAACAACAACACCGCAATCCCGACCGCAACGGCGACCGCTGATTTAAAGATTGGAAAATCAGCAAATCCGATGGCAGCGAAACCGACGAAGACCGCGAGCCCACTGATAAGAACCGTCCGTCCTGCCGTCTTGTACGTGTTGACGATGGCGTCTTCAATCGCATGCCCCGCACTCAACTCCTCTTTATAGCGGCTAAGAAGTAGGATACAGTAGTCTGTCCCAATCCCGAACAAGATGGCGACAAGGAAGATCTGTGTGTAGTTCGATACCGGGAATCCAAACCAATCCACAAAGAACGCGACGAACGATTGGCTCAATAGATACGTGAATCCAACCGCGATGAGCGGGATGAACGGAGTCACGATGGAACGAAAGACGAGGAGGAGTAATCCAAAAATCAACACGACCGTGATGATTTCCGTCTTTTTCAATCCTTCTTGGGCACTTAAGTTCACATCATTATTAATGATTTCTTCCCCGGTGATATATACTGTTTCATCTTCTGGAAGCACGTTTTCACGGACATCATCAGCAAACGCATTGATTTCTTCCGTCGTACCTTCTACCGTGATGGGGACGAGAACGATGCGTCCGTCTTCTGAGACGAGCTGTGCCTCTGTCTCCTCACTTTCAAACGGATCGAGAACATCGGTCACGACCGTTTCATTCTGCCTAAGCTCTTCGATGACACGAGCGACATCCGTTCGCTCTGTTTCGCCAATCGACTCGAACTCGTAGACGAGCGAGATGGTTTTATCACTCTTCCCAGCTTCATCTAAAATCGCTTGTGCGCGCTGTGAGTCCATATCGTCCGCTAGCTGAAAACTACCAGCTTCTTCTGCTTGTTTCGTTAAGTTCGGTGCTGCGACAAATAGTGCTGCCGTCAAAATGATGAGGGAAATGAGGATTCCCCAGCGCCATTGAATGATTTTATGCACGTGTTATTCCTCCCCGATTCGAAGCAATTGTTTTATTTTTCGGAACGTCCGAACAAACTGCTCGATTTCAATTTCATCTACTTCTCCATCGATGAGAGATTCTACATATCGATAGACGGCACCGTCCACTTCTTCGACGAGCCGCTTTCCTTCTGAGGTCAATTCAATCAATCGCTCGCGTTGGTCTTGTCCTCGTCGACTCGTGACGAGTCCTTTTTCGACCAACTTTTTAAGGCGATTCGAAACCGCACTTTTATGGACACCTTGTTTTTGCGCCAATTGCCCAGCAGGAGTGGGTCCAAACTGATCGAGTAACTTCAACAGTTGGAGCTGTTCACGCGAATACTCACGCCATACATCCCCTTCCATCGCTTCGATGACATGTTCCGTCCCATGGAACATCACTTCTTCAAACAACTGCACCGCTTCGCGCATCAATGCTTTCATTTTTAGTTTACCCCCTAAACTAGATAATTATAGTTTATGCCCTAAACTAAATAACGTCAAATAAAAAGACCGATAAGGGGTGCCCTTATCGGTCCATGTTCTTTTCGATGGTTTCTGCCACACGTAACCCAGACAGATAGGCACTTTCGAATCGCGTTCGTCCAGATGGATCATCCGCTTCAAGAAAAATATCGCCAGCTAAATAGATCGGGTAATGGTTTACCTGATAAAACGATTCATGCCACACCTCTTTCGCTTGCGCGTAACGCCAACGTTTCAATTGTTTTGACACGAGGTCGATATCGCCCACTTCCTCTCGGAGTAACCGCTCAACTTCTGCAAGCGTCTCCGCCTCCGGTCGCTCATACCAGTCCTCACTCCACGCCTCTTCCATATAGACACTTACGAGTGATGTCGCAGAGATTCCTTTTTGCCGATTATCGATTACCTTCAACAACCCCGGTGTCAAGTCATGGTCGAGAATCCCATCTGCCCCAATCTGTACATCACCTGCACATTCAAAGAGACCGACGAACGTCGGCGCATATATAAGACGAAGTAACGCGGGCTCGACATGGGCAGCTAAATCTCCAAGCAAATCGAACGACTGTGGAAGGGGTGAAGTCATCACGAGTCGATCATAGGAACGTGTCGTCACGTCTGTCTTGACTGTGACGGTTTCGTCTTCTTCCACTTGAATGTTCTCCACCCGTTCATTCAATTGTACGGTCAAACCTTCAGCCAAACGCTTAGCGAGTGCATTCATCCCATCAATCGCGACATAACGTGGATATGGGTCGGCATACCAGACTCGCACCCAGTTCGCATTTATCCACGATTGCACCTCTCGTTCGAGCTCTTCTCCACGCACCGTGAAATAGACCGCTCCATGGTCGGCCCGTCCGTTACCGATTCGACGCGTCGCCAAGCGTCCCCCGACGCTTCGACTCTTTTCAATCAGTTCGACGACATGACCTTGACGCACGAGTTGACGTGCTGCGATGATTCCGCTTAGACCGGCCCCGATGATCCCAATCTTCATTCCACATTCCCCTTTCTCTTCATGAAGATTGTAGCACGTTCGTTCAATTTCCCCTCTGTTTGATATGCTTCAGGCTGGCTTGTTCCATTGTTCATCGTACACCCGACGCGAGTCTTCATACATGACAGCGAAACGCGCAACGACGAATGGACGAATGAGGATCGTCGCTATAGATAGTGATAATGCGGCAAGTAATACAGAATTTACGACCATAAACAACGTGAAGCCGATCAAATAAATCGGGATGAACGGCAAAATCAGTTTGAACGCCTCCCACTTCTGACCATCCATCATCGCACGTGATTTCGTGATGGATTCTCTGACCGATAATGACGGCTCATCTCGCAAAATAAAGTAAGTAAACGCGTAGGAGAAGAACTTCACGATTCCCGGCACAATGAACAAAAGTGTCCATAGCGTCTGAAAGATAGTTAGTAAGAGGACAGTAGTCACATTCTTACCAAATCGTTCTCTCATTGGTCGAAACACATCACGAAACTGTGCATTTTGTCCGCGAATAATTGAAAGGATGGCCCAGTGATAACCGATTATGATTGGATACAACATGAAAGTTACAACCATCGAACCTAAAAGGAATACAATTGCCTGTATTGAATCGGCTTTCGCCCCGTAAAGCGTCGGGTCGAATATTGCAATAACCTCTATTATTACGGCACAAAGAAACGACCAGACTAACAGTAGACCTCGTTTCCCATTGATTGCTTCATGTGTTCGTTCTGTCCATGTTTGAATCATTCTACATCTCCCCCTGACTGATACCTATATATACGGAACATAGTAAGAACACGTTTCAAATTCATATAAAAAAGCAGAGATTCACTCTGCTCGCTCGTCCGCTCGATATTCCAATATGTCTCCCGGTTGACAGTCGAGTGCTTCGCAAATCGCTTCAAGTGTCGAAAAACGAATCGCTTTCGCTTTGCCGTTTTTCAAAATCGACAAGTTCGCCATCGTGATCCCGACTCGTTCCGACAGTTCCGTCACACTCATTTTCCGTTTCGCCAACATCACATCCAGATTCACAATCATCGCCATTTCTCTCACCTCATACCGTCAAATCGATTTCTTGTTTCATGTCGATGGCGCGCTTCAATAGTTTCTGTAACAACTCAGCGAAAACCGCAATGACAAATGCGGCAAATACAAGTACGAGACCGATGACAAAGAATCCGGGCGAATCGTCACGCTCAGCGAACCAATAGAAGAACGGAAGCAACATCGTATAAATGATCGTGATAGTCAGTGCACAATACTTGATCACTCGAAGTACTCTCACCGCCCCATAAGAGAATGCCTTGTTCCGGTCAATCAATCCTAGTAAGGTAAACGTCTGGAACAGAGCTATGAAATAGGGGATCGCCGCCACGTACATCCCCACAACAATCGGACGCATCGAATTCGCAATCCAGCCCCCGCTCTCCGTTGCATCTCGCCAAAGAAACGGGAGCAAAAAGATACACGCGGCGAGAATCGGGAGAGCTAAGACAATCACTGCTAATTTTAAAAAGACAGTTTCTCGTTTCACTTGTCACACCCCTCACTCATGTCATTTTCTTTATCATACGCTCTTATTTATCGTTTATCAATAAATATTTATCGAAAAAAAGTAGACCACGAGATGTACTCGAGGTCTACTTCATTCATTTCATTGCTTCTAGTTCACTTTCGGTCACCCATTTATGATTTGTGACCTCTTCTCCATCTTCGGTCGTGTAATCAACCATATAAACAGTCGTCTCCTCAACTGTATCGATTGTCGCTTCTGCACCTTCCATCCCTTCCATATGGTCAGCGGCCAATATGACCTCGTCACCTTCAGACAACGGCGCCTCATCTGGATTATCCAGTTCTTCGTGAATCACCCATTTATGATTCTCCACGGGATCACCACCTGTAGTAGGTGTATAGCTGACGGCGTACACCGTCGTATCATACGTACCGACAATCGTTGCCTCCACACCTTCCATCCCTGGCATGTGATCTGCTGTCATCCTCGCAGTTGTTCCGACTGGATACGTCGGATTACTGGCTTCCCTCAACCCGTCCGGAACTTCTCCAGACCCCGAGTGGTCCATTGACGAATGATCCATGCTTTGTTCTTCTGACATCTCCATCGATGTATCGTTTTCGGTATCCCCACATGCGGCTAACGATGTAGCGAGTACGATGACACTTAAACCCGTCATCCATTTCTTCTGTTTCATCGAATCTCTCCTTTATCCATACTCATGTTAAATGTACCCATCCCAAAGAACGAACAGACCTATTTGAGAGCATTCCGATGATTTGTTAACTCATTGCAACAAAAAAGACCAAAATCCCGAAAGATTTTGGTCTTGGACATTATTCAACCGTTACAGACTTCGCCAAGTTACGTGGCTTGTCGACATCACAGTCGCGAGCGAGTGCTGCATAGTACGAGATAAGTTGAAGCGGAAGAACCGTCACGAGTGGTGTGAGAAGTGGTTCAACACGTGGAAGAACGAATGCGTCGTTCTCATGTTCCATTCCTTCCATTGAAATCGTACATGCGATGGCACCACGCGCCACAACTTCTTTGATGTTTCCGCGGATGTTGAGGTGTGTGTTCGGTTGAGACACAAGCGTGATGACCGGTGTCCCGTCTTCAATCAACGCGATCGGACCGTGCTTGAGTTCCCCACCTGGGTATCCTTCTGCTTGGATATATGAGATTTCTTTGAGCTTCAATGCGCCCTCAAGACCGACATATGAATCCAATCCACGTCCGAGGAAGAATGCGTTGCGTGACTCTTTTAAGAACTTATCTGCAAGCTCTTCAAAGATTTCTTTTTGTGCCATGATCGAGTCCATCGTTGTCGCAACGAGTGCGAGCTCTTGCATCAAATCAAACGGCAGTTTCTTCCCGTTCGCACGTGCGATGTCGTATGCGAGAATCGCGAGGACGGCAATCTGCGCCGTGTACGCTTTCGTCGATGCGACCGCGATCTCTGGTCCGGCATGGAGAAGCATCGTCTCGTTCGCTTCACGTGAGAGCGTTGATCCTGCTACGTTTGTCAACGTGAGCGCTTTATGGCCCAATTTTTTCACTTCGACGAGCACGGCACGGCTGTCCGCTGTCTCACCTGATTGTGAGATGAAGAGGAAGAGTGGCTTCTCTGTCAAAAGTGGCATGTTGTAACCAAACTCTGAAGCAACGTGTACTTCAGTCGGTACACCTGCAACGCGCTCAATCAATTGTTTCCCAACAAGACCGGCATGGTAACTTGTCCCACATGCGACGATGTAGACACGGTCCGCTTCCGATACGAGCTCGCGCACGCCTTCTGTGAGTTCGATGTCGCCGTTCTCGTTCTGGTAATGCTGGATGATGTTGCGGATGACGGCCGGTTGCTCGTCCATCTCCTTCAACATGTAGTGCGCGTACGTGCCCTTCTCGATGTCTGATGCATCGATCTCGGCCGTGTATGGCGCGCGTTCGAGCACGTCACCGTCGAGCGTCTTGATCGTCGCCGACTCACGTGTGAGGATGACGATTTCACCGTCGTGGAGCTCGAGGTACTGGTCCGTCACCTGGAGCATCGCCATCGCGTCTGATGCGACGACGTTGAACGTGCCGTCACCAAGTCCGACGAGTAGCGGTGACTTGTTCTTGCCGATATAGAGGCGTTCTTGGTCCTCTGAGTCGATCATCGCGATCGCGTACGAACCGTGGAGGTCCGAAAGCGTCTTGCGGAACGCCGCCTCGACATCGCCGAGTTCGACGAAGTGCTTCTCCATGAGCTGGACGATGACTTCCGTGTCCGTCTCCGAGAGGAACGGGACGTCAAGCGTCTTCTTGATGATTTCGTCGTTCTCGATCACGCCGTTATGCACGAGCGTGAAGCGTCCTGTCGTACTCTGATGCGGGTGGGCGTTCGGTACGCTCGGTACCCCGTGTGTCGCCCAACGTGTGTGGCCGATTCCAATCGTGCCGTCTACTTCTGCTGGGATGATTTCGCGTAGCGCGGCAATGCGACCGACTTCTTTGTGAACGTTGACATTCTCATGCATCAACGCAAGACCTGCCGAGTCATAACCACGGTACTCGAGTTTTTCAAGACCTTTGAGAAGGACTTCCTTCGCTCCGGTATTCCCAATCATTCCTACAATTCCACACATAAACAAATCTCCTCTATTCTTCGATTTCTCGAAAAAGGAAACGGGCTTTTTCTAAGAGCTGTCAACACACACTTCTTTGTCCGTCCGGTCACCCGGGCGTTTTAAAAGCATGCTTATCGTCGTGACAGGCGACGAGGAGGCATCCGCCGAAATCTCGATAACCTCCAACCTCGTCAACTCCGCAGAGTTCTGGCGCTTGTTCGTACTCTTGTGTCCTTCCGTTTCCAAGGTCACGCTCTTAATAGTACAAATCACACCCCCATTCGTCAAGAAAATCCGCTGTTTTCTCGATGACAAAACGGAAACAAAAAGGGAATCCGATGTGGATTCCCTTGTGTTATTCCCTGTTTCTCAATTTTTATCCGTCTACGCCATAATCTTCGCGAACGACTTGTGCGATTTTTTCAACGTAACGGTCACACTCTTCCGCTGTCGGGGCTTCAGCCATGACACGAACGAGTGGTTCTGTACCCGATGCACGGACGAGGATTCGACCGTTTCCGGCCATTTCCGCTTCCGCTTCTTGAATCGTTGCGAGCACACGCTCACCGTTCATCGCATCATTTTTATTCGTGACACGAATGTTGACGAGCTTTTGCGGATAAACCGGCATCTCAGCCGCCAATTCAGACAGTTTACGTCCAGTTGATTTCACGATTTCGGCCAATTGCACACCAGATAGCATGCCGTCACCCGTTGTCGAATGATCGAGGAAAATCAAGTGTCCTGATTGTTCGCCACCGAGTGTGTATTGATGTTTCTTCATCTCTTCCACAACGTAACGGTCACCCACAGCTGTTTGAAGCGCCGTCATGCCCGCTTCTTCGACAGCTTTATGGAACCCGAGGTTACTCATGACCGTCGCGACGATCGTGTTGTCCTTGAGACGTCCTTTTTCACTCAAGTATTTCCCACAGATGTACATGATTTTGTCTCCATCGACAATATCACCGTTCTCGTCAATCGCGATCAAACGGTCACCGTCACCATCAAACGCAAGACCCATATCCGCTCCCTTTTCACGAACGAACTCAGCCAAGTGCTCAGGGTGAGTTGAACCAACACCTTCATTGATATTAAGTCCGTTTGGTGAGTTCCCGATTGTCGACACATTCGCTTCAAGGTCTGCGAAGAGGCGAGCAGCAAGACCGCTCGTTGCACCATGTGCACAGTCAAGCGCAATGTGAAGACCATCGAAGTCTTCTTCTACGGTTTGTTTCAACATTTGAAGATACTTTTGCGCGCCTTCGTAGTAATCCGAAACGAAACCAAGGTCTTTTCCTGTCGGACGTGGGAGCGTATCTTCCGTAGCATCTAAGATGTCTTCAATTTCTTGCTCGGTTGCATCATCTAATTTGAAACCATCGCTACCGAAGAATTTGATTCCGTTGTCCGCCACCGGGTTATGCGATGCCGAAATCATAACACCTGCTGTTGCATCGAGCGATTTCGTCAAGTAAGCCACTCCAGGTGTTGAGATGACACCGAGACGCATCACTTCTGCACCGATGGAAAGAAGACCTGCAATCAATGCACCTTCAAGCATATGTCCTGAAATCCGTGTGTCACGACCAATCAACACTTTCGGCTGTTCGCCTTCTGGCAAATGTTTCGACAACACATAGCCACCCGCACGACCTAAACGATATGCTAATTCCGCAGTTAACTCAGAGTTCGCAACACCGCGAACTCCATCTGTTCCAAAATATTTACCCATAAGATTAAATCCTCACTTTTGTATGATTGAACATCTTTATTGAATGGAAGATGTTTCTGTTTCTTCGTCGACGCTCGTCAATTGAACATCGATTGTCTTAGGCGAAATCACCGTCACGCCTTTTGGTACTTCATAGTCGACATCTACTGCATGCGTCCCACTCGGTAATCCGGTCAAATCCAATGTCACATTGACACTGTTCGAAGAGATGTTTTCGAGAAGAGAACGTTTTCCAGAAAGTGTCACGCTGACCACATCTTGCGTTTGAATCGTATAATTCGTCCGGTCGTATCCACGGACATTCACCGGAACCGTCAATCGAATCCGTTCCGTCAATTCACCCGTATCATCTTTCGTTTCGTCATTCGGACGAACGAGCACCTGGACTTCAACTTCTTTTTGATCGAGCGATGTAGCCCCTTCTGGAAGCCTTAGAGTGGCCATCACTTTTTCAGACTTCGTCAAATCGTCAAGTTCAATCGGTTCTGTTTCGACTTTTTCCAGCTGGTCTAGCACCTCTTTTGGTGCAAAGACACGAACTTCCGTCTCACCTAACAACGAATCGACTAACCGAAAGTCCTCTGCCACCTCTCCACTCGTGACGACCTCAATGGGAATCATCGCGCTCTCATTATAAATCGGAACGGTCACGTTAATGATATTCGGGTCAACCGAAACGTTCAACGGATTTCCGTTCGCATCTAAGATTGTCGGTGGAATTTCTCGGGTGAATGTCTGATTTTGATTCGCCACGTCCACATTCAATGTGATTTCTTTGACGTTTTGAATCCGACTTGCGCCTCCCGTGACTTTTACAGATGATGGTTCAACGTCGACAACGCCCGCGACTTTGCCATCTGGCAACTGATCTTTATTCAATAAATTCACAGACACGGGTACTTCAATCGTTTGTTTCCGATCGATATAGATTTCGACAGTCTCTCGGTCCAATTTGACGTTGACGTCGCCACCGAACCCACGTGCCTCAACGGGTACACGATGAAAGCCAGTACCGAGATTAGTCAAATCGACGAATACCTGATAGTCTTTCACTAATTTCGTCATCGTTAAACTACTAGAGGGACCTTGAAGCTCGACTCCCATCTCTTCCGGTACGTTGTATGCGACATACTGCACTTCGTCAAAAAAGACTTCGACCGGCACATCAAGCGTCAGGGAACTTTGCCCGACAATCGGTAATGCGCTAGACGCGCTATTTGATGAACTGGTCTCTGCGACCATTAAGTATAGAAGGACGGCTAAAGCAAGTGCGATGAAGCGGAGAAACCACTTATGTTGTAACCACTGATCAATCACTTACTTTTCCCCTCCTTTTTTCCCGAAGAATGAGAGGGTCGCCTCTTTTTCTTCGATGACGAGTTCTTGAATTAATTTGCTTCGTAGCGCTTCTTCATCCAACTCACGGTACAGGCGTCCTGCAATCGCAAGTGAGACCGCTCCTGTTTCTTCCGAGACGGTTAACGTGACGCTATCTGTCACTTCACTGACTCCGATCGCTGCTCGGTGACGTGTCCCGAGCGCTTTGTCGATATGCGGGCTTTCAGAGAGCGGTAAATAACAAGCGGCTGCCGCAATCTTTCCATCCTGAATAATCATCGCACCGTCGTGTAACGGTGTATTCGGGATAAATAGGTTAATAATCAACTGCGATGTAATATGTGAATCCATACGAATACCCGTCTCCACATACTCGTTTAATCCCGTATCGCGCTCAATCGCAATCAATGCACCAATTCGGCGTTTCGACATATACTGCGCTGAACTGACGATGGCTTCAATCATTTGTCGTTGTTGTTCTTCGTCACTTGTTCCCGTACGACCAAATAAGTTGCTCGTCCGTCCAAGATGTTCAAGACCACGCCTCAACTCAGGTTGAAAGATAATAATAATCCCAAGGAGTCCATACGTAATCACTTGATTTAGCAAGAACTGGAGCGTCTTCAATCCGAAGAAACCGCTCAAGAACCAACTGACCAGAATGATGGATATCCCTTTAATTAGTTGAACTGCTTTTGTCCCACGCACAATCATCATTAACTTATAAATGACGTACGTGACGACGACGATATCTAAAACATCATTCAAATAATCGTACCAATGTACGTTCTCTGAAAGATTTAAAAATGAGAAAAATGATACTTGTTCAAGTAGCGGCAAATGCTCCCCTCCTCAACTACCTAGCTAAATCGTGCAAGTTCCATTATATCATCATTTCGATCTATACGCATTGCGTCATATCAAAACAAAACCAGATTGAAACGAAAAAAGACGCCTGAGGCGCCTTTAGAAAAGTTGTTTCATCGAATACCAAATCCACTCAAACATCTGGTCAATTTGCTCGATTTCTCCTGTGACTTGACCAGCACTCGCTAAATAGGCACGACCATTGACGGCTGTCGCATCTCCATTGACAGTTCCTTCAATCCGTAAATCACCACCTTGAACAGTGATATCTTTCTCGATGGTGACCCCCTCTGGCACAATGACTTCGTTGTCAGATACGACGATACCGGGTACTTTCGTATATGTCATCGTCTCGGACGCACTGCTCCATAGTCCGAGTGTCGCGCTAGACATTAAACTGAAGAACAGGACCGCTGCGATCAAGCCTGGATGTCTCTGCAACCAAAGCATTTGTTTCGAATGGGGTTTCCGTTTTTTTCGAACGGATGTTGATAACGGTACGACCGAACCTGTTGCAGGTTGTGCAGCTGTTTCAGGTAAAGCGGCCATCACGCGAGCTGTAAAATCTTCTGATAACTTTGGACGAGGCAATGCTTTCAGTTCTGCGTCGATTCGTTCATATTGTAGATACGATTCATATAAGTCATCGTCCTCTAGCAATTGACGCAATTCGTCAGATTCTTCGGGCAAAACGCCATCTTCCAAATATTGTTGTACTTTTTCTTCAGGAGTCAATTGAACCCCTCCCTATTTTGAAAGATTGTTTTTAACATTTCTCTTCCCCGGAAGATCCTTGTCTTAACCGTTGCGACCGGCATGTCGATCATCACGCTGATTTCTTTAAGCGACAAATCATCCACATATTTTAATAATAACGGAATGCGGTATTTGTCTGGGAGTTGCTTGATGGCTTCATGCATCTCACTTCGAATTTCGCGATGAACCACTTGGGCATCGGGTTGGGGTGCTTCATCAGCTAAGTGGTCTTGATAAGTCAAACCGTCTGTACCCGCAATTTCGGCATCCATCGAATACTCCGGCTTACGCTTTCTTAAACGATCGATGGCAACGTTCGTTGTGATTCGATAGAGCCACGTTTTGAACTTATATTGCGCGTCATACGTATCGATTCGTGTATAGGCACGAATGAACGCTTCTTGGGCAGCATCTTCTGCTTCGCCACGATCATACAAAATTTTATAGGCGATTGCAAAGACGCCATCCTTGTATAGTTCTACCAGTTCGGCAAACGAATCGTGATTCCCCGCCCTCAATTCATCTACCAAACGGGTGGTCAGCCGTTCCATCAATCCACTTCCCCTCTCCGCTACACATGCGGTCATGTCTATATACGTGTTGCCTTTAAAATGGTTTCATAAAAAACAAAAAAAGTTTCCAATCCCATTGTAACAAACGGGTTTGGAAACTGTCAGGAAATCAGACTGTCTTACCTTCCAATAACAGGTTTTCTTTAGCTTTTATAATTGTTTCACATAGACGGTAGGCTAATTGTGCTGTTACATCATCCCGGTCTAAGGCCGGATTCAATTCGACAAGTTCAACGGCAATCAAATCATCCGCCTGCATCGCTGCTTTTAAAATGGCTTTTGCTTCGACTTCCGTCAGTCCCCCATCTACTGGTGTTCCCGTTCCTGGAACGAGCGACGCATCGAGACTGTCCATATCAAAACTGATATAAAAGCGATCGACTCGTTCACGAAGGTAACTTAGCGCTTCCGCCATGATTGTATCCACACCACGCGTACGTACTTCCTCTACAGTAATGACTTTGATGCCAAGTCGATTAATTTCATTCATTTCTCCTTCATCGATATCTCGAAGCGCAATATATACGAGATGTTCCGGTGATAGCTTTGGTTCACGTCCGCCCACTTCCGTCAAACGCACATCGCCCATGCCCATTGCTGCAGCAAGTGGCATTCCGTGAATATTTCCAGACGGTGACGTTTCACCTGTATTCAAGTCCGCATGTGCATCGACCCAAATCACTCCATAAGGACCCGTTTGAGCCAATCCAGCGAGTGTACCGATTGCCATACTATGATCGCCCCCAACGATCATAGGGAATCGTTTTTCCGAAATTTCACGGTGTACGACTTCCGCTAATTCCGTGACAGTATGAAGGACACCATCAACTCGTTTTAAATGTTCTTCATTTTCTCGAATTTCAGATTCTGGTAAAACACGAATCGTATGTTGAACCGTCCCTGTTGGAAGGAGCTGTTGCATCCCCATCTCATTTAGTTTTGTCGGTCCTTGATCGACCCCTAATTTCCCCTGACCGTAACGCAGCGGTACGTGAATATATGACCATTGCATTGCCATTCCCCCTTTAAACGCTTGATAGTTAAATTGTAAACGCTATCATTTGTTTGGTTCAACTCGGCAAATTTATGAATAAACATACAAAAAGACAGCCTGAATGGTGGCAGGCTGCCTTTCTCTGTACTCTCAATTGAATGGTTCATGGTTTTAGGCAAAAAAAAACTTAAGTCATCACTAACTTAAGAAAAAAACATATGGTGGAGCCTAGCGGGATCGAACCGCTGACCTCCTGCGTGCAAGGCAGGCGCTCTCCCAGCTGAGCTAAGGCCCCGAAAACAGAGATAAGAATATGGAGCGGAAGACGGGATTCGAACCCGCGACCCCGACCTTGGCAAGGTCGTATTCTACCACTGAACTACTTCCGCAAAAATGGTGAGCCATGCAGGGCTCGAACCTGCGACCCTCTGATTAAAAGTCAGATGCTCTACCAACTGAGCTAATGGCTCAAACCTGGTGGGGGGGGGCGGATTCGAACCGCCGAACCCGAAGGAGCGGATTTACAGTCCGCCGCGTTTAGCCACTTCGCTACCCCCCCGAGGAGTGCCGGCGAAAGGATTCGAACCCTCGACCCTCTGATTACAAGTCAGATGCTCTACCAACTGAGCTACACCGGCATATATATAGGTTTGATGTAATACATAAAAATGGTGGAGGATGACGGGATCGAACCGCCGACCCCCTGCTTGTAAGGCAGGTGCTCTCCCAGCTGAGCTAATCCTCCATATTGGTGACCCGTACGGGATTCGAACCCGTGTTACCGCCGTGAAAGGGCGGTGTCTTAACCGCTTGACCAACGGGCCTAAATTGGCTCCGCAAGTAGGATTTGAACCTACGACCTACCGGTTAACAGCCGGTTGCTCTACCACTGAGCTATTGCGGAACGATCTTGCCTGGCAACGTCCTATCCTCACAGGGGGAGATCCCCCAACTACTTTCGGCGCTGAGACGCTTAACTTCTGTGTTCGGCATGGGAACAGGTGTGGCCGTCTCGCTATCGCCACCAGACAAAATGAATATTAACACCACGCTATACGCGTGTCAATATTGTTTTAGGGCTTGTTCCCTGAAAACTGAGGATTCATCAACACAAACCATTAGACTAGATCAAAGCCTCGACCGATTAGTATCATTCAGCTCCACGTGTCACCACGCTTCCACCCATGACCTATCTACCTCATCGTCTCTGAGGGGTCTTTCTTGATTGCTCAAAGGGAAATCTCATCTCGGAGGGGGCT